>NZ_JBEZGM010000006.1:0-280553 GCF_040649995.1 Micromonospora sp. NPDC048835
CGGATACCGGTGTTGTATCCGGACGAAACCGCAACGCCGCCGGGCGTCGTCCGGGCCCGCCGCAGGCCGGCCAGTTCTTATGAAACAGGCCTTAGTCCTCGCCGAAGACTCCACGCTGCTCCGCGAGGGCCTGACGCGGCTCCTCGCCGACGAGGACCACCAGGTGTTGGCGGCGGTCGGAACCGCGGATCAGCTTGTCGAGGCGGTCGGACAGTCCCGTCCCGACGTGGTCGTCACCGACGTCCGGATGCCACCGACCCACACCGACGACGGGCTGCGGGCCGCCCTGGAGATCCGCCGTCGGTGGCCCGACACCGGCGTCCTCGTGCTCTCCCAGTACGTGGAGCGGCGTTACGCCGCACGGCTGCTCGCCGACCGCCCCGAGGGGGTCGGCTACCTGCTCAAGGACCGGGTTGCCCAGGTGGACGACTTCCTCGACGCACTCGACCGGGTAGCCGCCGGAGGCACCGCCCTCGACCCGGAGGTGGTCCGTCAGGTGGTGGCCGGCTCGGACCGGCCCGACCCGCTCGGCCGACTCACGCCGCGCGAACGTGACGTGTTGCACGAGATGGCCCAGGGGCACACGAACCTCACCATCGCCCAGCGGCTGCACGTGTCGCAGAGCGCGGTCGAGAAACACGTCAACGCCGTCTTCGACAAACTCGACCTCGCGCACACGACCGGCTACAGCCGCCGAATCCTCGCGGTCCTGCGCTACCTGGGCACCTGAGCCGCCGGACCGACGTGCTTGGCCGTTCGTGATCGACTCGCGTTCCTTGGGACCGGGGTGTCCTTCCGTCCGGGACGCCCGGTTTCCGTAAACCCGAGTGGATCTCCCGGTTGTGGATCGGATGAAGCCCGGCGTCTGGTGTCATGCGGGTGGTTTGGGCGTTTCGCGAGGTCTGTCCTGTGACTGGGTGCACCGATGGGTCGGAATCGTGGCCGGGGCGGGGTCGTTACACACTCTGACGATCGCAGCACCAACCCGCCGGCCGCCCCTTTCGGGGGCTGGTCGCGGGTGGGAATGGCGGCCTCCGCCCGGTCGTTGCAGTCCCCACGACCGCAGGTACCGCCGCGATGTGGCTGCCGGATGGTTGAGTCGCCCCCGGAATGGCCTCGGCCCCCGGTTCGTTACACCTCCCACGGGCGACCGCAGGCACCGCCGCGATGTGGGTGCCGAACGGATAGGGCCACCCCCGGAATGACCCCGGCCCCCCGGTCGTTACACAGGAACCCGGCGCCACGAGCCCTGCGCCCGTGAGGTCGCCGACCCCGACGCCCCGGCAGGGCGTCACCCCTTCAGACTTTCCCCCCTTGTGTACGTGCAGCGCCGGACGAGGTGCTCACACCCGCGGCAGCGTGTGCGGGTGTCCTTACCCCCGAAGGAGCTACCCCCATGAACACGATCTTCCGTAAGAGCATGCTGTCCGTTGCTGGTCTCGCGTTCGCCGGTGGTGTCTTCGCCGGCCCGATCGCCGCCCACGCCGCCACCCCCACCGACACCAAGCCCGTCGCCGCGGCGATGAGCGTGCACACGGCCGCGCCGAAGCCGCAGGGCGAGCAGTCGCACATCACCCTCACCGACGAGCAGACCGCCAACGTCAAGGCGATCATCGCCGCCACGAAGAAGGCCGGCCTCCCGGAGCGGGCCGCGGTGATCTCGATCGCCACAAGCCTGCAGGAGTCGAAGTTGGAGAACCTGGGTCACCTGGGTGACGCCAACGACCACGACTCGCTGGGCCTGTTCCAGCAGCGCCCGACCAGCGGTTGGGGTACGCCGGAGCAGATCACCAACCCCGAGTACTCCACGACGGCGTTCCTCAAGGGCCTCAAGCAGGTCGACGGGTGGCAGGACATGCCCCTGACCGAGGCGGCGCAGACCGTGCAGGTCTCCGCGTACCCGGACGCCTACGCCCAGTGGGAGCAGCAGGCCACCGACCTCGTCACCCAGCACTGGAACAGCTGACCTGCACCACAGCACCACCGCACGACAGCGGCCGCTGGCCGGCACCCCTGACTCGGGTGCCGGCCAGCGGCATCTCCACGCGAAGTCGGAGTGTCCGTGGACTGACAGATGCTTGTAAACACCTTCAGGATTGTGATGATCTCGAGTCGTTGTCGTGAATGGATGGGCGGTGACGGTCCACAGTGGTTGCTAATGGTGTCTTCGACTGTTTCGTTCAGCCGCAGACCGGCGTTTGCTAACTCGATGGCGTTCGACGCCGAGCGTTACGACCGCGAGGTCATCAAGCCGCTGCGCGGTCGACACGGACGACTCCCCGCCGGTGACCTTCTCCTGCGCTACGCGGTCGAGCCCGGCTGGACCGCTGAGCAGTTGGCCGTACATCTCAGGCAGCTACGACAGTTCTGGCAGGACCGCGCCGAAGGGCCGGACAGCCGGGCAGAGATCTGCCAACTGCTGATTCAGGCCGACGAGGCACTCGTTCGCAACGTCGGTGCCCTGATGAACGACCCCGCGTGGTGGCAGGAACAGGCGGCGGCGACGCGGAGCGACGCGGCGCGGCCGTCGCGGACACCCCCGCCGAGCCTGGCTCGGGCGGAGCCACCTCGACCTGCCGAGCCACCCGCCGCGGTCCCGGATGACGCCCCCGGGTGGCGGGACGAGGCACGTGACTTCATCCGTGCCCGCCTCGACGACTCCGGCGCCGCTGTCCCGCGTCAACCACAGCGACCTGCCGCTCGACTCGGTCGGGTCGCCGGGAGCGGTGGCTCCCCGGACGGTGCGCCGAAGGTGTCGGACGGAGCATCGGATGCGGAGGCCGCCACACGGCAGGCAGGTGCGCCCGCGGACCTGAACGAGTGGGTGCGGTCGGTCCAACCCGCCGAACTCACCATCCAGGCGCTCGGTGCCCGCGACGACATGTGCCAGGTGCGGGTGTCCTGGTCAGCGGCGGATGCCGAGGGATTGGGGATCCGCTGGGGGGACACGCCGCCGCCCTGGCCGTCCGGGAGCGTCCTTCCCGTGTGGGCGCTGACGGCCTTCGGCAGGGAACTGGCGGGCACCCGCCAGGTGCACGTCGGCGAGGTGAGTCTCCTCGCCGACGTACCGGTGGGCTACCACCTCTACGTGCCGTACGTGGTGGAGCGGGACCAGGCTGTGGTTGGTCGGTTCGTCGCGCTCGGTCTGGCTGAGCCGGTCCGACGACTGAGGGCCGAACGCCGTGGGGACGACGTCATCGTCACCTGGGTCTGGCCGGAGGGATCGCGGCTGGCGACTGTCGAGTGGACGGCGCGGAGCGGCGTACGGCAGGAGCGTGTCACCCGCTCCGGCTACGCGGGGTCCAACGGTTTTCGCATCCCGGCCGCCCTGGATCCTGGGGTGGTCCGGGTCTCGGTGCTCACCGCCGTCGCCGCCGACGAGGCGTGTTCGCGGGCGCGCGAAGTCGAGCTACCGCCGCGGTCGATACCCGTTTCGTACACCCTGACCCGGCACCGGCTGTGGAGGTTCGGCCGGCGGGATCTCGCTGTCCGGCTGCGGGCGGAGGCGGATCTCGTCGACCTCGTCGTCACCGTCGTGCTCGGCACGGATCTCGCGATGCCGCCGTCCGCGGAACACGGGACCGTGCTCGTCGAGCACGAGGGCCTCAGCCTGGTCGCCCACCAGGCCCGAGAGTTGACGATCCCCGTTCCGGTGCTGCCCCGGCGTCAAGACCCGTACTGGGTCCGGTGTTTCCTGCGCGGTCCGGTACCGACAGTGGTCACCGGCCCTCCCATCGAATCGATGAGGTTGACATAGTGGTGAACGTCGCCTGCCCGTTCTGTTACGAGCGCATCGACGGCTCGGAGCTGTGGTTCCAGTGCCTGGGCAAGGGCGACGCGGACCACAAGGGTTGCGCGCCCGGCACCGACACGGCGCGCCACAACATGACCGGTTTCACCGAGACGATGCTTCCGGTCTTCGCACCCCCACGCAACCAGCGTCTCCGGCCGGCACGGATCGCCTGGTGCCCGGACTGCGGTGGCCGCACCGGTATCCGAGCGTGCCCCTCCTGCCACACCCCGGTGCCACCCAACTTCGGGGAGGCGTCCAGCCCGATGATCGCCATGTTCGGCGGGAAGGGCACCGGCAAGACCGTCTACCTGACCGTTCTCGCTCATGCGATGCGCAGCCGCGACCTGCGTCGTCGGTTCGGCGCGGACATCAGGATGACCGGCGACGGGCAGGGTGGCTTCAAAGCTCCGCGGGCGTGGCTGGAGCAGAACGTCGACCGGATGTTCACCGAGCACAAGCTGTTCGAGGCCACCCCGCCCGCGGTGGGCGGCCGGCAGAGTCCGCTGGTGTTCGAGTGGCGTGGTGAGCGCCGTCGGTGGCGGCGCAAGCCGGTGTACCGCACCAGCTACCTGTCGTTCCACGACACGGCGGGCGAGGATGTCGGCACCCTCAGCGGCGCCAACGACCTGGCCTACATCGGCGCCGCCGACGGCCTGATCCTGCTGCTCGATCCGTTCATGCTGCCCGAGGCGCGGGATCGGCTTCGACTGCCGCCGTCGGCGATCCGGTCGACGGAGGACACCATCGCGGTGGTCGACCGGCTCACCCAGAGCCTGCGCTCCAGTAACGGGGTGGGTGGCAGCCAGCGGATCACCAAGCCGGTCGCGGTCGCGTTCGCCAAGATGGATGCCTTCTTCGACGTGTTGGGCCGGGACCACCCGCTGTGCCATGAGCCCAAGCCTGGGCCGGCGTACGACGAACAGGTGGGCCGGGCCACCCACGAGCAGGTCGCCGCCCTGCTGCGGGACTGGGAGGGCGACGACATCGAGCAGCACCTGCGCATGAACTACACGACCTTCAGGTACTTCTTCGTCTCCGCGCTGGGGGCCCCACCGGATTACGACAACGCCATGGTCGAGCCCGGAGGCGTCCGCCCGTACCGGATCGACGAGCCGTTGCTCTGGCTGCTCAGCCTGCGCCGTTTCGGCGTCGTACCGAGGCAGCGCTGAATGACGGGGCGGTTCGAGGCGCTGATCTGGACTGATTGTCGGGAGGGCCAGGGGCTGCGCGGGACACCTGGTCTCCAGTTCCAGGCCCGGTCCGCGGGCGCGGACCGCAGGGCGGAGGCCGTCGTACAGCGGAACCTGCTCTACGAGCCACCGCCACGGTGGATGGGGCAGCGTCGGCCGGTCAGCGACTACCCCGCCTCGTTCGCCCACGTCTGGGACGGGTTGCTCGCCACCGCCGCCGGCGTATACCTGGGTCGGGAGAGTGTGGGGGGCCGGGAGGGTAACCAGCTCACCCACGCCATCGTCACCGACGACCCGGCCGCGTACGGCCTCGTGCGGCCGGCCCAGATGTTCGGTGCGCCGTTCTGGACCGCTGAGCCGGCACGGTCGACGCAGTGCCCGGCACTGCTCCCGGGCTGGCATCCGGGCTCGTTCGGCGCGGCCGAGGCGCAGACGTTCGTTCGCGGCACGCCCGACGGGGACGAGTTGCTCGGTGCGCTGTTGTCGACGCTGCGCCCTCCCTCCGGCCAGCGTGACCGGCGCGTTCTCTTCGTCGCCAGTGAGGCGGCCGAGGTGATGCGATGGATCACCGCGGTCACGCTGTTGATACCGCAGCGGGAGGCCCTGCGGATCGGGTTCAAGGTGTTCACGCTCAATCCCGCGTTCGCGCCGCATCGCATCCTCGCCGTGCACCCCGACTGGGGTGGGGCGGAGACCACGCTCGACAACGATCAGGGCTACGCCGTGTTCGACCTGGTCCGGCACGACTGGAGTCGGGTCACCCACACCCGGGCGGCGCGGCAGTGGACCGAGCTGTTCCTCGCCGAGGACCCGATGGACGTGGTGGACGCCGTCGAGGTCGCAGCGGCGTCCGGGCTCGACGACGACGGTGGCACCACTGTCGCTCTCGCGGCCATCCTTGGCCGCTGCCCCCCTCCGGAGCGGGTTGCCGGGTTGGTCGGTTGGCTGCGGCAGGGGCCGCCGCAGCTGGTAAAGCGTTACGGCGGCGGCATCGTCGACCTGCTGGTGGCGGCGGCGCCGCAGTGGCCGGTGGAGGTGGTGCGCAGCCTCGACGAGGTCAGTCGCGCCACCACCTCCTGGCATCGCGCGGCGCAGGTGCGGCTCGCGCTGATCGAGGCCGAGTTGCGCGAGGCGACGGTGGCGGGGGTCGTCCGCCCGGAGCGGGCCGCCCCGCTGGGCGGTGAGTGGACTCCGGCCGAGCACGAGCGGTCACTCGCCGCGATCACCAGGGAGATGCGCCTCGCCCAACCGCCCCTGTTCGAGGCCCTGCTGCGGCTGTGCGGGCGCTTCGGGCTCCGTCCGGCACCCGCCGATCTGCAACCCGGCCTGGATCGGTTCGTGCTCGACTGGGCCGACAACCCGGATCACACCTACCAGATCGCGTCGTGGGCCTGCGCGGAAGAGATCCAACGGCTCCTGCGCCACGAACTCGGCGAGCGCCTGGCGCACGAGCCGGACCGGGCGTACGAACTCGGCGACAGTTGGTGGGACGTACTGTTGCGCGAACCCATGCGACTCGACGAGCCGTTGGACGCGGCGGTGGTGGAGGCCGCCCTGCGTCATCTGCCCGCACGCCAGCAGATCGACCTGGTCGAACAGTGCCTGCGCACCGCGTTGGCCGCGACGCGCCCGGTCGCGATGGTGAACCGCACCGCCTCGGTCATCTGGACACACCGTGCCGTCAATCGTGCCGAGGCACACCTGTTGGCGCACCTGCTGCCCCGCGACACCCCGCTGGACCCACGGGTGTTCGCGCTGCTGCACCAGGAGGTCGTCGCTCACCGGTCACAGCGGGAGTACGTCGACGCGGCGCTCGTCGTGATAGCGCACGGCCTGTGGGCGCCGCAGGTGGACACACTCCGCGCCATCGCCGGGCACCGTGCGCTCGCCTACGTGTTCGACGAACTGGCCGACCCGACGTTCGACGGGTCGACGCTGCTCCGGGCCCTGGACGACGTGCCACCACATCTGGTGTGGGCGCAGATGCCGGACCTCTGCGAGGCGATAGCCCGGGCGCCGGTGGTCGCGGTGGCTCTCACCGTCCTCACCCACGTGCACGTCCAGCAGCTCACCGAGCCCTGTTCCCGCAAGCTGTGCGGCGAGTTGATGAACAACTCCAACCCCACACACGTCGCCCTGGCATTCGTGCTGCTGAACATCGGGTCGCAGTCGGCCGTGATGGCCTCGATGATTCAGGCGCGGGTACGCGCCGACCTTGAGCGGCAGGTGCGAAATGTGGTGTCCCGCTGTTCGGAGAAGCGGTTTCGGGAGATAACGACGCACATCGACGGGCTGGGGCCGATGTGGTCGGCACTGTGGAAGACGTTCACGCGCTCGCACCGGCGTGGTCTGGTCAGGCGCCTGCGGCAGCGTAGACGGAGGTGATGGATGCCTGGGCTGATCGGTGTCCCGCTCGTCGTGCTGGCGCTGCTCGTCGTGGTGACCGCGTACGGCCTGGTCGTGATCGTCCTGACGCCGTACGTGCTCTACGTGCTGTCGGCCGGCTTCCTCGCCGGGCTGGTCCTCGCCCTGGTCGAGGCCGCCCGGACCTACGCAGGGCTGCTCGACCCGCCGCGGGTGCGTACCCCGTCGGGCCAGTTCACGGCGGTGCGCCCCCGCAGGCCCTTGTCGCGGCACAGGGACTTCGCGTGGTCGCACTACGCCGTCTGGCAGGCGGGGTACGACCTGTGGGCCGTCGTCGAGCGTTGCCACCGCCACGTGACCCGGTCGTGGACCTCCGGGTGGCGGTCGCTGCCCCGACTGCCCCGCTTTCACCGGCGTTTCGGGCACAGGTCCTCGGACGGCGCCGGCCCGGACGGGTCGACCCGGACCCGAACCTGGACGGTGCTGCTGGCCTGGCCGGTGCTCGCCCTGCCCGGCGCGGGGCTCGCCGGCCTCACCGTGGGCGTGGTGACCGGCGTCGCCGTGCTCAGTGCCGTCGTCGTGGCGGTCGTCGTGTCGATCTGGATCTTCGGGGCGGCGGTGACCGCGGGGTTACGCGTCGCCGATCGGCGGTGGCGGGCCTCCTGGCACACGCAGACCTGCTGTCCGCACTGCTACTACCTGGTCGACCTGCCGGTCTTCGCCTGCCCGACGGCCCACCCGTCGCCTGCCCCGGCCGGTTCCGACCGGCACCGGGCGCTGCGGCCCGGCACCCAGGGGCTGTGGCGGCGGCGCTGTGGCTGTGGAACGTCGTTGCCGGTCCGGCAGGCGTCGGCGGGCACGCGGCTCACGGCGCGGTGTCCCAAGTGCGACACCCCGTTGGCCACCGGCACCGGGCGGGCCACCGAGATCAGGGTGGCACTCTTCGGCGCACCCGACGCGGGCAAGTCGACGCTCGTCGACGCCATGGTGGCCGCGCTCGCCGCACGTTTCCCCCCGGACCGCTGCGCTGTCGTGCGACGGCGCGACGGGCACGACGGGTTGCGAGCCGTCGGCGTGACACTGCAGGCCCACCGCGCCCCGCAACGGGTGCAGGTGTTCGACGCCCCCGGCCGGGGCCTCGTCGACCGGGAGACCTGTGCGACCTACGGTTACCTGGACGACACGCGGAACTTCGTCTTCGTCCTCGACCCCCTGGCACTGCCGGGGCTGCGTGAGCAGGTAGCGGAGCTGCCACCGCACCTGGCGCCGAGAGTGCCGGTCGCCGAGCACGATCTGGTGGACTCGTACGAGGCAGTGGTCATCGGTATGCGGTATCGGGGGGTCGACACGAGCCGCTGCCGGCTCGCGGTGGTGCTGTCCAAGGGTGACCTGCTCAGCCTGCTACCGGGGAGCGCACCGCTTCGGGCGGGTTCGACCGACATCGAGCGACTTCTGGTCGATCATGACCTCGACGGTCTCGTGACCTCGGCGAACCGGGACTTCGGCGAGGTTCGGTACTTCCTGCACGGCCAGAGCGACCCGCCGTCGCCCGGTCCGCTGATGTGGCTGCTGTGCGGCGAGCGCTCCCTCCGCTCGGAGGTGGCACGTGCGCTCCGCTGACCTGCCCACCTCCTATCGGGCGACCCGACTGGCCATCCTGGTCCTGACGTTCGCCGCCGCGATGGCGTCGGTGGCGTGGTCGGTGTGGGTCGGCCTGCCGCAGGCGGTCTCGGGCACCATGGCAGGCGTGCTGCGGGCCTCCTGGTGGGTGTGGAGCCCGTTCAGCTAGCCCTGGCCGCGGGCGCGTCGTCCCTCGTCCAGCAGGCGAGCCTGCACCCGGTGGCGGTTGGCGTGCGTCTCGTCGCCGACCCGCTCCCACAGGCCGGCGAGTTGGCGGTGCTCGCGCGCCAGGCGCTCGCGCAGCGTGGCGTTCGCCGCGTCGTCGCGGAACAGTCGGCCCCGGATCTCGCAGCTCTCGGTGAGCGCCTCGATGGCCGCTCCGACGTCGTCGACCTCCAGCAGCAGGCCGGCCTGCTGCCCGAGTACCGTCGCCAGGTCCTTCCCGTAACGGGCCGGGTCGGCGGTGGCAAGTCGGCGGTGGATGAGCACCACGTCGCGGAACGCCAGGATGGCCTCGTCGTGCCGTTCGAGGTCGTGCATCAGGACGGCCCGACAGTGGTGGGCCGTCGCCAGTGCCGCGAGGACGTCGGCGCTCCCGTCCGCGGCGAGGGTGCGGTAGAGCCGTACGGCCTCGTCCGCGGCCGTCAGCGCCGCCTGCGGCGACCCGACCTCCCCGAGGTCCATGGCCTGCCTCAGCAGGGCCTTCGCGAGGGCCGGGACATGGCTGACCTGGTCGCCGGTGACGAGTTGGCGGTGCACCCCCACCCGCTCGTCCTGCACCGCGAGAGCGGACGCGGCGTCGTGGCGGAGCCGGTGCAGCGCGGACAGAGTGCCGAGCGCGTCACCGAGGTGACCGAGGACCGCCGCCTGGTCGTGCGCCGATCCTTCGCCCGCCCCGGTCGTCCGGTCGCTGCGGCGTCGTTCCGCGTCGACGAGCAGCCGCGCGTGCCGTACGGCCGACTCCGCCGCGGCGAGCCCCTCGTCGGTGCGGTCCAGCTCACCGAGGAGCCGGGCCTGCCGGATCTCGCTGGTGCACACCGGGGTGAGGCGGCTGTCCGGTTCGTCGAGGTGAATCTGGTGATGGTGGGTCACCGCCCGGTTCGTGGCGGTGAGCGCCTGTACGGTCAGACCGGCGCGGTGCAGGTGGTCGGCCCAGGCGTCCAGGGTCGAGGTCAGCCGCTGCACCAACCGCGCCGAAGCCGACTGCCCGGCGGCGTCGACGATCCGTTGCCACAGGTCCACCTCGTCGGCGAGCACGTCGAGCACGTCCGCGTCTGATCCCTGGCTCAGCAGGAGCCGACGGTGCTGACCGAGCGCCTCCGCAAGCCAGGGCAGGTAACGGTCGATCTCGCCCAGTCGGCGGGCGCCCTGGACGAGGGTGGCCGACTCGGCCGCCGGCTGGTCGGCGAAGAGGGGCCCCGGGTCGGGCATGCCGTCGGCCACGGCCCGCACCATCGGGTGCGGGGTGCGGGGATCCCGCACCAACCCGCGCAGCCGGGCCGCCAGGGCCGGCGGCAGGGTGTGGGCGGTGGTGCCGAGTGCCCGCAGCAACGTCACCAGGAGAGCCGGCTGGTCGCGTACCACCTGCCAGAGTGGTTCGGCGAGGTGTGGGTGCCGGTGACACGCCGGGCCGAGCACCGTCATCGCTCGACCAGCTTGCGCCGGCGTGCAGAACCCGACGATGCCGGTGACCACGGCAGGGTTGCGCACCGCGGCGGTCACCGCGAGATCGTGTCGCACCGCGTCGGGCTCGACCGGCCCCCAGTATTCGCCGTCGGCGCCCGGATACAGCTCGTGCAGCCAGGTCGCCAGGCGGTGCACGGTGGACCGGTCGGTGGCGTCCTCCGGGCGGACCCGCCGGACGACCTCGTGGGCGTCGGTGATCCGGTCCGCGCCGTAGAGGGCGGCCGCCCCCATGTACTCGTCGAGTTGGCCCGGTCGTGCGTACGAGATCCGGGCGGCCACGGCAGTGCCCTCGCCGTACCGGCGCTCCTGGTCGACCAACGCGGCGACGACCTCCGGTACGGAGACGGGAGGCCGCTGGGTCCCGGTGCGCACGAGGAGTCGCAGCGCGGCCAGGTGCAGCGTGACCGGGGCGGAGTAATGGTCGTCGTCGGCGTTGGGCAGGGTCATCGAGGCGGCGTGCCGCCGCCAGTAGTCGGTGCCGGACCCGGCGTCCAACCGTGCCGCGAGGTCGGTCAGGGCGTCGCCGAGGGCGGCCTGCCGGGCGCGCCCCGCCGCCCAGGGCGCAGGCAACTGCTGGACCGTCCCCTCCCGGGACAGGGGATCGGTGCGGCGCAGTTCCTGCCACCAGTCGCCGGCGGAACGGGCGAGCAGGAGCAGACGCAGCGGCTTCGTGCCGTGTGCCGCGCGGGCGAGCTCTCGGCGCACCGCGTCCGGTCGCCGCTCGGCGTGGTCCACCACGACCAGCCCGCCGTCGACAGTGTCGGCGCCGGACACCGACGCGTTGCGCCAGCGCCCCGCACGGCTGTCGAGAAGTTCGAGCACCAGTCTGGTCTTGCCCTGGCCGGCGCCGCCGGTGATCACCCGTACCGCCGAGCCGGGGCTGTCGCACCACCGTCGCAGGTCGGCCAGTTCCGCCGAACGGCCGCTGAAGCGCACCACCCGATGGTGTGGCGCGAGCAGGTCCGCGGGTCCGTCCGTCGCCGTGGTCTCGTCGTGCGCCGCGGGATCCTCGCCACCTCCGTCACCCGGCAACGGGTCGAGGTCCGGGTCGCTGTCAGCCAGTTCCGCGGTATCGGTGGGCGAGGCCGCGGCGCGTGCGGTCGTCCGTGCCGCGACGCGGTCCAGCCTCGCCCGGCCAATGTTGTTGATCACCGCGAAGGGGCGGCTGTCGGTGGTGATCCCGGCCCGTCCGGGGCCCGGGGTGAGCGCGGTGAAGTGGTCGCGAGCCACCCCCACCCGGGCCTGCACCGCCTGGGACAGCTCGTCCAGCAGTTCCCCGGCACGGAACAGGTCTGGACGCTGCAGGGTGTCCAGGAGCAGGGGTTGGACTCCCTCGACGAAGCGGTAGCGTCCAGCCTGCCCGTCGACGACCCGCAGCAGGCCGCTGAGCAGCACCTCGGCCAGTTGCGACGGCGGGGCGGGACGGAACATGGCGTGTTGGATGTAGCGGATCACCGGCAGCACCGGCTCGCTCATCGCGACGTACCCGGCGAGACGGAACGCCTCGGGCGACGCCGACGAGCGGAAGTGCCGGACGCGGTCGGTCGGGCTGGGCGCCACCCGTTCCCGGACCGGCATGCTGGGGGTTCGTTCGTTGGTGACCACGGTCACCGCCGCCGTCACGGCCGTCGTGCCGGACAGGAGCCGGGTCCAGCGGCCGACCCAGCGCGGCGAGACCTCCAGCACCGGTACCACGGTGCCGTCCGAGGCGGGCAGGCCGTCGAACGCGGCGAACCGCAGGTCCGTGTTCGGCGCGCCCGGGCGTGGAGCGCTGAGCGCTCCCACCACGGTCCGTCCGCCGGTACGGGACCACATGCGTTCCGGTAACGGTTGCAGGATCGACACCGGGCCGTGCCGGGCCCAGCGGTGGAGGAAGGCACCCGCCGCACCGGTGTGCCAGATCCGGTGGACGCAGTCGCTGATGACGATGACGACGCGTCGTCCGGTGGGGTCGACGAGTTCGGCGGGGCGACGGGCTTCCCCACGCCAGCTCGACAGCGCGGCATCGACTCCGGCGTCATCGCCGTGCAGCCGCCACCTGCTGACCTGCCGGAAGACCCCCGAGGAGGCGAGCGTGTCGGCCACGCTTGTGGACAAGTCCCGCCACAGCGTCATGGAAGGGGTGCTGTCCACCACCACTGCCGCGTCGAGCCACCGCTCCGTCGACGGTGTCAGCACCGCACGCCAGGGTTGGTCGACAAGCATGTGTTCGGCGACGGCACGTACCGTCGCCTCCTCGTCGAGGACGTCGAGCCGCCGGTTCGGCACCCTCCGCATCAGCGGACGCAACGATCGCTGGAATCTCAGTCGGTCGGCGAGCGCGATCGAGCGGGGTACCGCGACTTCGGCGGCGGTCGCCGTTGCGGTCCGGGTCGGGGGTACGTGCAGGCTGGTGGGTGTCGGCGGGCGGGGCGGCACCGGCGCGGGCGCCGGGTCCGGCCCACTGACCGGTGCCGGCGCGTCGGCGAGGGCGTCGTCGACCGGCTCGGGCTCAGCCAGGGTGTCCGCCGCCGGCCCGGGTTGTACGGCAGGGGCGCGTGGTCGCAGGTGGTGCCCGAGCCAGAGCGTCTCCGCGAGGTCCCGCGCGGTCGGATCACCACCCGCCGCGACAATGGCATCGCGGAGTCTGTCAATCGTCATCGGACCGGCGGGACAGGTGAGTCATCACCTTCTCGGCGAGATGCACCCGGTCCACACCGCCGGAGCGGCCTGCCTGGTCAGTCAGGTAGATCGCGTTGAGCAACTGGTCCGTGGCGAGGTCGCCCGGCTCCCGACGCGCGAGGAAGGTGTCGATCAGGTCGGCGCTGTCCTGGGCCAGACCGTCGAGGTGCGCGTCGACGATGCTTGTCAGCTTGTCCTCGTCCGGCTGCGGGAGGGTGACCTGGATGCACCGCCGCAGGAACGCCGGTGGGAACTCCCGTTCGTCGTTGCTGGTCATGACGATGACCGGGAAGGCGCGACACCTGACCTGCCCCTGGTGGACGGGCACGCGATCGGTGCTGTCCGCCGTCATCACCTGGGCGTCGGCGGTACGGTCCGCCTGCCGCACCAGCTCGCCGATCTCGTACGCGCCGTCCTCGAAGATGGTGAGCAGATCGTTGGGAAGGTCGAGGTCGCCCTTGTCGATCTCGTCGATCAGCAGCACCCGGGGTTTGGTCGAGGGCAGCAGGGCGGTGCCCAGCGGACCCAGCCGGATGAAACGGCCCAGGTCTTCACCGTCGTCAGGTGCGGTGCCGCCGTCGGCATGTCGGCTGGTCTGGTAGAGCCGTGCCAACGGGTCGTACTGGTACAGACCGTCCTTCAGGGTCACCCGGCTGGTGATGTTCCAGCGCAGGGGTCGGCCGAGTTTCAGCTCGTGGGCGATCGCCGTCGCGAGCGTCGACTTTCCGGTGCCCGGGTGGCCCGTCACCAGCAGTGGACGACGTAGGTACAGGGCGGCGTTCACCAGTTCGACGGTGTCCGGGTCCGGCCGATAGTTCGCGCCTCGACGGATGTCCGCCTCGGTCTCGTCCACGTGCGGTGCGGTGGGGGTGGCGGTGTCGTCGAAGACCCGCCACGGTGGTGGGTTGGGCAGCCGGTCGACACCGTCGTGAGGAACTCCGGTGCCTTCATAGATCCACCATCCTGGTTTCTCGGACACGTTCACTCCTCACTCCGCGAAGCTCAGGCCGGTCGGTCGACGTCGAGGTTCGTCCCACAGCAGGGTCACATCGCGGCCGCAGTGTTCGTCCTCGTCGTCGAGTTCGCCGGCCTCCACCCGTAGATCGCGGACCCGCGCGGGCAACTCCTCGCTGCGGATGTCGCTCAGTCTGGTGGCCATCGTGCCGCTGAACCGCCTGCTGGCGCAGATGGTCTCGGTGTCGGGGCAGGCGCAGGCCGTCCGCTGCCACAGCAGGACCGGCAGGCCACTCGCCACCGCGGAGCCGATCCGGTCCGGTTCTGTCCAGCGGCCCGCCAGCCCGAGCGCCAGCGGGCGTTTCGCGGAGCGCAACCACGCCTTGAACTTCCGCAGCTCTTTGGTGCGGTGGGAGCAGTCGAGCCAGCTCATCGTGGCGTTCAGGTGGTCGGGACGCTCGCGGAGCTGTCGGGTCCGTTCCTCGATCATGCGCGGATCGGTGGTGTCGAACCATTCCAGGGCGCGGACCACGACCGGCCGGCTCCAACCGAGCGGTACCTGGTCGTGGTCGTCGAGGGCACGCCAGGAGTCGACGGGCCAGCCGAGGTGACCACGGGGCAGCACGAACTCGACGGCGATCGTCTCGTACGTGGCGTGCGCCATCTTCCGGTACGCCTCGGGCAGGTGCTGCTCGACGGTCTCCTGGATCCTGTCCTCGGTGACCGTCTCCTCAAGGATCCGCTCGTCGAGGCCACCGTCGGGGTTCGTGGCGGTCCAGATGGTGACGTGGTGGGCCTTGCGCCCTTCCGCCGACGGCGCGATCCGGACCACCACCCACCCGGGCCGGGATCCGAGGTCGTCGACTGCCGGCTCCACCGGCGCCGCGTCCTCCGCGTTCCACGCGTGTCGTTCCACCCACTTGCGCAGGGCGACGCTGTGTTCGGGGGACTTCAGGCCGATCCGCCGCAGGAGGGTGACGACGAGTTCGACAACCTCGTCGTCGGGGAAGGTGGTGTTCACCGCCAGCCACTCGACCATGGCGAGCACGCTGCTCATCGGCCGTTGCGGCAGGTCGGGGATGAGCCGGGTGGGGTGCCCCAGCACCGCCGTCGGCAGCCGGCGCATGTCGGGGAGCGTCAGGCCGTCCAGGATGGACCGCAGCTCCCGGTACGCGGTCGGGTCGAACGGGCCGAGTCGCATGCGGTCGATGATGGGTGGCCAGTGCCGGCCGATCTCGTCGAGCGGCAGCACCACGCCGGTGCGCATGTCCGGGTCCCGGTCGGCGGAGATCACCATGCCGACGACCTCGTAGGTCCCCTGTACGTAGGCGGCCGAGCCACTGTAACCGCGCTCCAGGCGGGTGCCTCTGGTCTCGCTCGCGGTGGTCTGGCACGCCTGCCCGGCCAGCCGGGGGTACGCGTCGGCGTGGAAGTGGGCGATCTGGCCGGTCTTCCGGTAGCCGTCAGGGAAGCCGAACGCGCCCAGCTCCTGTCCGGCGAAGATCTCCACCCCGTTCAGTGGTGCGAGCCGCGCCGGCTCCACCTCCACGGGCTCGGAGAGGCGGATCACCGCGACGTCACCCTCGTCGACCCTGCCTGCCGACCAGGGGCCCCGGAACACCACGGCACCGTCGAGGCCGCCGAGGCTGGGCTGCAGGAACGACACCCGCACGGTTGGCGCGTCACCCACCACGTGCGCGCAGGTCAGGATGTGTTGGGTGTCGATCAGGAAGCCGCTGCCGGATCCGCCCGCGGCGTCGACTCGCACCTGCCACCGCGGCGCGGCACTCACCGTTCGGCGTTCTCGATGCGCGGGGCACCGCCTGACCAGCTGAGCTTGACCGTGAGATGAGCGTCGACGCCGGTCCTGGCGAAGACGGCACCGGCCTCCGTGGTGAAGTTGACCCCGAACTCGATCTCGATGTCGTCCGGGCGGTGGACGGCTTCGCGGAAGGTCGCGAGGGCCTTCTGCGCCGCGACGTTGATCTCTCGCAGGCCGGCCTCGAATCGCTTCCGCGCCTCGACGATCTGGTCCGCACCGAGGCCCGCCTCACCGAAACCGGCCTCCCGCCTGTCGATTTCGAAGACGACCAC
The DNA here is from genome assembly GCF_040649995.1 of Micromonospora sp. NPDC048835. Lineage (NCBI taxonomy): Bacteria > Bacillati > Actinomycetota > Actinomycetes > Micromonosporales > Micromonosporaceae > Micromonospora > Micromonospora sp. NPDC048835. Next base: position 16,363 of record NZ_JBEZGM010000006.1, read on the forward strand.
CTCTCCGTCCTCGGTGCGGACACGCATCAGCTCGGTTGGCATCAAACCTCCCACGGGAACCCAGGTTCGGTTGAGCATCGACCACTGTGTACCGAGCCGCTGTCGGGTCGCTGACTCAACCGGCTCCTCGCGGATCCGGATCCGAGCACCCTCCCGCTCGCGAACATGTCTCAGGTGCCCTATGTTCAGGGGGTCGCTCGCGCGGGAGGGGGTGTCGGGGTTGGGTCTGCGGACCTTCATCGAGGGTTGGCCGGTCTACCGGCAGCTCACCGGCACGGACCCGCTGGGTCGGGGTGTGGCGGCGAAGTCGGACGGGTCCCGTGCGCTCACCGCCCGCACCGAGACCGCCGATTCGGTGGCGCGGTCGGTCTGTCCGTACTGCGCGGTGGGTTGTGGTCAGCGGGTGTTCGTCAAGGACGGGCGGGTCAGTCAGATCGAGGGTGACCCGGACAGTCCGATCTCGCGTGGTCGGCTCTGCCCGAAGGGTTCGGCGAGCAAGAGCCTGGTCACCAGTCCGCTGCGGCAGACCACGATCCGTTACCGGCGTCCGTACTCGACGCAGTGGGAGGATCTGGAGCTCGACACCGCGCTCGACATGATTGCCGACCGGATGCTCGCGGCCCGCGAGCAGACCTGGGAGGACGTCGACACGCAGGGCCGGCCGCTCAACCGGACGCTGGGTTTCTCCAGCCTGGGTGGGGCGACGCTGGACAACGAGGAGAACTACCTCATCAAGAAGTTGTTCACCGCGATGGGGGCGCTCCAGATCGAGAACCAGGCCCGTATTTGACACTCCGCCACCGTCCCCGGTCTGGGGGCCAGCTTCGGTCGTGGCGGTGCGACGGACTTCCAGCAGGACATCGCCAACGCTGACGTGATCGTCATCCAGGGTTCGAACATGGCTGAGGCGCACCCGGTGGGCTTCCAGTGGGTGATGGAGGCCAAGCGTCGGGGGGCGAAGGTCTTCCACGTCGACCCGCGGTTCACCCGTACCAGTGCGGTCGCGGACTCGTACCTGCCGATCCGCGCGGGCACGGACATCGCGCTGCTTGGTGGGGTGGTGCGCTTCATCCTGGACAACGAGTTGGACTTCCGGGAGTACGTGCTGTCGTACACGAACGCGGCGACGATCGTCAGCGAGCGGTTCAGCGACACCGAGGACGGCGACGGCTTCTTCTCCGGCTTCGACCCGGAGACCGGCACGTACGTGCAGGACAGTTGGCAGTACGAGGGGCATGAGGGCTCCTCGGGCAGCGGACACACCGCGAAGGAGCGGGACACCGCGGCCGGGCTGGAGCACGAGTCGCACGGCGCGGAGGTCGGCGGGCAGACGCAACGGGACGAGACGTTGCAGCATCCGCGCTGCGTCTACCAGATCTTGAAGCGCCACTTCGCCCGCTACACCCCGGAGATGGTGGAGCGGGTCTGCGGGATTTCGCAGGAGCAGTTCCTGGAGTTGGCCCGGGCGTGGACGGCGAACTCGGGTCGCGACCGCACCGGGATGCTGATCTATTCGGTGGGGTGGACGCAGCACAGTGTGGGTGTGCAGTACATCCGTACCGGCGCGATCATCCAGTTGTTGTTGGGCAACATGGGTCGCCCGGGTGGTGGGGTGATGGCCCTGCGCGGGCACGCCAGCATCCAGGGTTCGACCGACATCCCGACGCTGTTCAACCTGCTGCCCGGTTATCTGCCGATGCCGCACCACGCCGAGCACCCGACCTTCGACGAGTGGGTGGACAGCATCCGGCATCCGGGGCAGAAGGGTTTCTGGGGCAACGCGCGGTCGTTCGCCGCGAGCCTGTTGAAGGCGTACTGGGGTGACGCGGCGACGCCGGAGAATGACTTCTGTTACGGCTACCTACCCCGTCTGACCGGTGACCACGGGACGTACCAGCAGGTCCTGAACATGATCGACGGGAAGATCAAGGGGTACTTCCTGCTCGGGCAGAACCCGGCGGTGGGCTCGGCGCACGGTCGGGCGCAGCGGCTCGGGATGGCCAACCTCGACTGGTTGGTGGTCCGCGACCTGTTCATGATCGAGAGTGCGACGTTCTGGCAGAACGGTCCGGAGGTCGCCACCGGGGAACTGGTGCCGGAGGAGTGCCGCACGGAGGTGTTCTTCCTGCCCGCCGCGTCGCATGTGGAGAAGGAGGGCACGTTCACCCAGACGCAGCGGCTGTTGCAGTGGCGGGAGAAGGCCGTCGAGCCGCCGGGCGACGCCCGTTCCGAACTGTGGTTCTTCTACCACCTGGGCCGTAAACTGCGGGAGAAGCTGGCCGGGTCGCCACTGCCGCGCGACCGGGCGCTGCTCGACCTCACCTGGGACTACCCCACGCACGGTCCGCACGCGGAGCCGAGCGCCGAGGCGGTGCTGCGCGAGATCAACGGGTACGACGTGGCGACCGGCCGTCCACTGTCCAGCTTCGCGGAGGCCCGCGCGGACGGTTCCACAGCCGTCGGCTGCTGGATCTACACCGGGGTGTACGCGGATGGCGTCAACCAGGCGGCCAGGCGAAAGTCCCGGCACGAGCAGGACTGGGTGGCCGCCGAGTGGGGTTGGGCGTGGCCGGCGAACCGGCGCATCCTCTACAACCGCGCGTCCGCCGACCCGGACGGGAACCCGTGGTCCGAGCGCAAGCGGTACGTGTGGTGGGACGCGGAGAAGGGCGAGTGGACCGGCTACGACGTGCCGGACTTCGAGAAGACAAAACCGCCGTCGTACCGGCCGCCACCCGGGGCCTCGGGCACGGAGGGCATCGCCGGTGACGACCCGTTCATCATGCAGGGCGACGGTAAGGGCTGGCTGTACGCGCCAAGCGGTGTGCTGGACGGCCCGCTGCCGACGCACTACGAGCCGGTGGAGTCGCCGGTGCGTAACCCGCTCTACGGTCAGCAGGCCAACCCGACCCGCAAGATGTACGCGCATCCGGTGAACTCGGTGAACCCGAGCCCGCCGCAGGAGCACGACCAGGTGTTCCCGTACGTGTTCACGGTCAGCCGGCTCACCGAGCACCACACCGCCGGTGGGATGAGCCGGACGGTGTCACCGCTCGCGGAGCTGCAACCGGAGATGTTCGTCGAGGTGTCCCCGGCCCTGGCCGCCGAGGTCGGGCTGACGCATCTGGGCTGGGCGCACCTGGTCAGCGGGCGCGCGGTGATCGAGGCGAAGGTGCTGGTCACCGATCGACTCACCCCGCTGCGGGTGGACGGTCGGGTCATCCACCAGGTGTGGTTGCCGTACCACTTCGGTTTCGAGGGTCTGGTGACCGGCGACTCGGCCAACGACCTGTTCGGCATCAGCCTGGACCCGAACGTGCTGATCCAGGAGAGCAAGGTCGGCACCTGCGACGTGCGGCCGGGCCGTCGCCCGACCGGCCCGGCGTTGCTCGATCTGGTGGCCGACTACCAGCGGCGCGCCGGCATCGCCCCGGGCCAGCACGCCCCGGCCGTGACCACGAACAACGAGGGGAAGGAGCACGGTGCTTCCTGACCCGAACAGCCTGTACGGTCCGCTGGACCCGGCGCCCGACGCGGGCTATGAGAACGCTCCGCCGCGGATGGGGTTCTTCACCGATACCAGTGTCTGCATCGGTTGTAAGGCCTGTGAGGTTGCCTGCAAGGAGTGGAACGGGGTTCCGGAGAGCGGGTTGGATCTGCTCGGCATGTCGTACGACAACACCGGGGCGTTGACCGCGAACTCGTGGCGACACGTCGCGTTCATCGAGCAACCCCGCCCGGCCGGGCACCGCGCCGCGCCGGCGGACGTCCTCGGCGCGCCGGTCGACGCCGGCACTGACCGGCCGGTCGACGCGGGCCCGCAGTTCCTGGGGATGCCGGGGGCGCAGCCGCCGGGCCGGGGGTCGGGCGTCGAGGGTCGGACGGATTTCCGCTGGTTGATGATGTCGGACGTCTGTAAGCACTGCACGCATGCGGCGTGTCTGGATGTGTGTCCGACGGGTTCGTTGTTCCGGACCGAGTTCGGGACGGTGGTGGTGCAGGAGGACATCTGCAACGGGTGTGGGTACTGCATCTCGGCGTGTCCGTACGGGGTGATCGATCAGCGTAAGGACGATGGTCGGGCGTGGAAGTGCACGTTGTGTTACGACCGGTTGGGTGCGGGGATGACGCCGGCGTGTGCGCAGGCGTGTCCGACCGAGTCGATCCAGTACGGGCCCCTGGACGAGTTGCGGGAGCGGGCCGCGACGCGGGTGGCGACGTTGCGGGGCAGGGGGGTGCCGGAGGCGCGTCTGTACGGGCACGACCCGAACGACGGGGTGGGTGGTGACGGGGCGTTCTTCCTGCTGCTGGACGAGCCGGAGGTGTACGGGCTGCCACCGGACCCGGTGGTGACCACCCGCGACCTGCCGAAGATGTGGAAGCGCGCCGGCCTCGCCGCGCTCGCCATGGCGGCGGCGACCGTCGCCGCGTTCGTCGGAGGTTCCTCATGACCTCACCGGGCCCCGTGGGCGACCGGTTCCGTCGCTTCCGAGAACGGCTCGCTGACGAACACGGCAACCAGCCCTCGGTCAGCACCGCCCCGGGCGACCTGACGGTACGGCGGGACGCCGAAGGCCGGCGGCGTCGGCGGCGCGGCGGTGGCGGCGAGGAGTTGCGGGTGCCGGAGGCCGAATTCACGTCGTACTACGGTCGGCCCATCCTCAAGGGGCCGGTCTGGAAGTGGGACATCGCCGCGTACCTGTTCACCGGGGGTCTGGCCGCCGGCTCGTCGTTGCTCGCCGCGGGCGGGCAGCTCACCGGGCGACCGGCGCTGCGGCGCGCCGGTCGGGTCACCGCGCTCGCCGCCGTCAGCGCGAGCGCCGTCTTCCTGGTCAAGGACCTGGGCCGGCCGGCGCGGTTCCACCACATGCTCCGGGTGGCCAAGCTGACCTCGCCGATGTCGGTGGGCACCTGGATCCTCACCGTGTACGGGCCGGCGGCGGGCGTCGCCGCGATCGCCGAGGCGGCCGAGTTGCTGCCCCGGCGCGGTCCGCTGGGGCTGGTCGGCCGGGCGTTGCCGCCGATCGGGCACGCCGCCGGTCTGCTCGCCGCCGGCACCGCGCCGGCGCTGGCCACGTACACCGGGGTGTTGCTCGCCGACACGGCGGTGCCGTCGTGGCACGAGGCGTACCCCGAGTTGCCGGTGATCTTCGCGGGCAGCGCGTTGGCCAGCGGCGCCGGCGTGGGTCTGCTCGCCGCGCCGCCGGCCCAGGCCGGGCCGGCCCGCCGGATGGCGGTGGCCGGCGCGGCCCTGGAGCTGTACGGCACGCATCGGGTGGAGAGCCGCCTCGGCCTGCTCAGCGAGCCCTACCGAGTGGGCCGGCCGGGGCGGATGCTGCGCGACGCGCGGCTGCTGACCGTCGGCGGGGTGGCGGGCGCGCTGCTGGGCCGGCGGCACCGGCTGGTCGGGGCGCTCTCCGGGACCGCGCTGCTGGCCGCGTCGGTGCTGACCCGGTTCGGCATCTTCTACGGCGGGGTCGCCTCGGCCCGCGACCCCCGGTACACGGTGGTGCCGCAGCGCGAGCGGGTGCAGGCGCGGCGGGCCGGCATGGATCTTCCATCTGATCGGGCGGACCCGCCCGTGGTGTGATCGAATGTCCGGTGGAGGCGTTCAGGCGGCTGGTGCCCCTCCCGGTCTTCAAAACCGGAGTGGTCCGGGACCCGGGCCAGGCGGGTTCGATTCCCGTCCGTCTCCGCCACACCGCTTGCAGGAGATGACGTGATGGGCGACGGCCCGGTGGACCCGCGACGCCGGGTGCCCCGTACGGATACGCTGCTGGCCGATCCGGTGCTGGCCGCCGCCACCGCGACTCTCGGCCGGGAGCAGGTCAAGGCGGTCGTCTCCCGCGCGCAGGCCCGCGCCCGCCGCGGTGAGATCAACCCCGACGAGGTACGCGACGACGCGGTCGCCGCGCTGCCCACGCCCGGCCCCCGGGTGGTGCTCAACGCCACCGGTGTCGTGCTGCACACCAACCTGGGCCGGGCGCCGTTGTCGTCCGCCGCGGTCGCCGCGGTGGTGGCCGCCGCCGGGCACACCGACGTCGAGTTGGACCTGGCCACCGGCCGGCGGGCCCGTCGGGGCAGGGGCGCGCTCGACGCGCTGGCCGCCGCCGTGCCCGACGCGGGCGCCGTGCACGTGGTGAACAACGGCGCCGCCGCGCTGGTGCTTGCCGCCACCGCGTTGGCCGCCGGCCGGGAGATCGTGGTCAGTCGGGGCGAGCTGGTCGAGATCGGGGACGGTTTCCGCCTGCCCGACCTGCTGGAGAGCACCGGCGCGCGGCTGCGCGAGGTGGGCACCACCAACCGCACCACTCTCGCGGACTACGCGGCGGCGCTCGGCCCGCAGACCGGTTTCGTGCTCAAGGTGCATCCGTCGAACTTCCGGGTCACCGGCTTCACCTCGGCGACCCCGGTGCGGCACCTGGCCACCCTCGGGGTGCCGGTGGTCGCCGACATCGGCTCCGGTCTGCTCACCGCGGACTCGTTGCTGCCCGACGAACCGGACGCGGCAAGCACCCTGCGCGCCGGCGCCGCACTCGTCACCGCCAGCGGCGACAAGCTGCTCGGTGGGCCGCAGGCGGGGCTGCTGTTCGGCGACGCCGAGGTGGTCGACCGGCTGCGCCGTCACCCGCTGGCCCGGGCGCTGCGGGTGGACAAGCTCACCCTGGCCGCGCTCGCCGCCACCCTGCACCAACCGGACACCCCGACCCGGGCGGCGCTGCACGCCGACCCGGGCGTCCTGCGGGAACGGGTGGAGCGGCTGCGGGACCGCCTCGGCGCGGACGGCCGCAAGGCGGAGGTGGTGCCGGCCGTCGCGGTGGTCGGCGGGGGCGGCGCCCCCGGCGTGGAGTTGGACTCGTGGGCGTTGAGCCTGCCCGAGCGGTACGCGTTCCCACTGCGCACTGGCGACCAGCCGGTTCTCGGCCGGGTGGTGCGCGGGCGACTCCTGCTCGACCTGCGCTGTGTGCCCGCCGACGCCGACGACGCCGTCCGTGCGGCGGTGCTGCGCGTACCCGGGGACGACTGAACGTGTTCGTCGTCGCGACCGCCGGGCACGTCGACCACGGCAAGTCGACACTGGTCCGGGCGTTGACCGGGATGGAACCCGACAGGTGGGCCGAGGAACGCCGCCGGGGGATGACCATCGACCTGGGCTTCGCCTGGACGACGTTGCCGTCCGGCGGCACCGTCGCCTTCGTCGACGTACCCGGGCACGAACGGTTCGTGCCGAACATGCTCGCCGGGGTCGGCCCGGTTCCGGCGGCGCTGATCGTGGTAGCCGCCGACGAGGGCTGGATGCCGCAGTCCGCCGAGCACCTGGCCGCGCTCGACGCGCTCGGTGTCGGGCACGGCCTGCTGGCGGTGACCCGCGCGGACCTGGCCGACCCGGGCCCGGCCACCGCCCGCGCCCGCACCGAGATCGCCGCGACAAGCCTCGGCGCGGTGCCGGCGGTGGCGGTCAGTGGGCTGACCGGCGCCGGCCTGCCGGAGCTGCGGGCCGCCCTGGACCGGCTCGGCGCCCAGCTACCCGCGCCGGTCGTGGACGACCCGGTCCGCCTCTGGGTGGACCGCAGCTTCACCGTGCGGGGCAGCGGGACCGTCGTCACTGGCACCCTCGGCGGCGGCCGGCTGCGGGTCGGCGACGAACTGGAGCTGGCCGGCGCCGACGAGCCGGTCCGCGTCCGTGGCCTGCACTGCCTGGGCGAGGCCCGCGCGGAGGCGGCGGCGGTCGCCCGGGTGGCGGTCAACCTGCGGGGTACGCCCCGCGACCGGCTCGGCCGGGGCGACGCGCTGCTCACCCCGGGCCGGTTCCACCACACCGACCTCGTCGACGTCCGGCTCACCGGCGACCCGGCCGCCGACCTGCCGGCCACCCTCACCCTGCACGTCGGGTCGGCTGCGGTGCCGGTACGGGTGCGTCCGCTCGGCCCGGACACCGTCCGGCTGCGGTTGGCCCGTCCGTTGCCGCTGCTGGTCGGTGACCGGGCGCTGCTGCGGGACCCGGGCCGCCACCATGTCAGCGGCGGGGTGCGGGTGCTCGACGTGGCACCCCCACCGCTGGGCCGACGGGGTGCGGCCGCCGCCCGCGCCCAGGTCCTCGCCGAGCTGGACGGTCGACCCGACCTGGCCGGGGAGCTGCGCCGTCGCCGGCTGATCCGGGCCGGCGCGTTGGTCCGGATGGGTGTGCCGGTGCCGACCGGCCCGGGGCGCGACAGCCCGTCGCCGGTGGCCGGTGACTGGTTGGCCGACCCCGGGCACTGGCGGTGGCTCGGCGAACAGGTGACCGAGCAGGTCACCCGGTACGCGCGGGAGCACCCGTTGGAGCCCGGGATGCCCGTCGACGCGCTGCGTCAGCGTCTCGCCCTGCCCGACCGGGTGCTTGTCGAGGCGCTGGTCCGGCCGCCGCTGCGGATCCACGCCGGCCGGGTCGGGGCGGCCGGCGTCGACGTGCTGCCCGAGGCGGTGGCCCGGGCCGTGCGGCGGGTCCGCGCCGAGTACGGTGACCGGCCCTTCCGCGCCCCGGAAACGGACCGCCTCGTCGACCTCGGTCTGGGCCCCCGCGAGATCGGCGCCGCGGTGCGGGCCGGGGCCCTGTTGCGGCTCGCCGACAACGTGGTGCTGCTGCCCGACGTGCTCGACGACGCGGTCCGGGTGCTGGCCGGGTTGCCGCAGCCGTTCACCCTCTCCGCGGCGCGGCAGGCGTTGGACACCACCCGCCGGGTGGCGGTGCCCCTGCTGGAGTTGCTGGACCGGCGGGGCGCGACCCGTCGACTGCCCGACGACGCCCGGATCGTCGTCACCTGAGCGCGGCGGCAGCCGTGCTGGGCCAACCGGCCACCTGATCGGCGACGGTCACCTACGGTGACGCCATGGACCCTTCGGCGGTCTGGCGCGACCGGCAGCACCAGTGGCGGATCGAGGCGTACCGGGCGCCGGACCTCCGTTTCGCCATCTACGCCACGAATGGTCCGACCGAGTCGGTGCCGCTGTGGCTGTTCGGGATGTCGGCGCTGGCCCGGTGGTTGATGACGCACTCCATCTCGCTCGACGACCTGGAGGTCGACTGAGCGGGGGCGCGCCCGCAAACCGCACCCACGGTGCGCCCCGCTGCGGTTGAGTGGCCTCAGGAGGCGGACGGGGGTGCGCGATGGGCGGTCAGCTCGGGCAGTTGGCGTTGGTGGCCGTGCTGGTGCTCGTCAACGCCGCGCTCTCGGGCAGTGAGATGGCGCTGGTGACGCTGCGCGAGGGGCAGTTGCGGCGGTTGGGTCGGCGCAGCCGCGCCGGCGACCGGCTGGTGCAGTTGTCCCGCGACCCGAACCGCTACCTGGCCACCATTCAGCTCGGCATCACCCTGGCCGGGTTCCTCGCCTCGGCGGCGGCCGCGGTGTCGTTGGCCAGCCCACTCGTGGGCCCGTTGGGGTTCCTCGGCGCGGCGGCGCGTCCCGCGGCGGTGCTGCTGGTGACGGTGCTGCTGACGTTCGTGACGCTGGTGCTCGGCGAGTTGGCCCCGAAGCGGCTGGCCATGCAGCGGGCCGAGCGGTGGGCGCTGCTGAGCGCCGGCCCGCTGGATCTGCTGGCCCGGGTGTCCCGGCCGGCGGTGTGGTTGCTCAGCCGGGCCACCGACGCGGTCGTGCGGCTCGCCGGTGGTGACCCGCGGGCCAACCGGGAGGAGATGACCGAGGAGGAGTTGCGGGAGGTGCTGGCCAGCCAGCGCGGCCTGTCGGCCCAGCAGCGGGAGATCCTGACCGGCGCGTTCGACATCGCCGGCCGGACGTTGCGCGAGATCCTGGTGGCCCGGCGGGCCGTGACGACCCTGCCGGCCGGCCTGCCCGCCGACGAGGGGGTTCGGCGGTTGGCCGCCGCCGGGCGGTCCCGCGCTCCGGTCACTGGCCCCGGCGGCCTGGACGAGGTGCTCGGGGTGGTGCACATCCGCGACCTGGTCCGGGCCGGCGCCGCCCCGGTGGGGGAGCGGGTCCGTTCGCCGCTGCTGCTGCCGGTGACCCTGCCGGTCGCCGACGCGATGCGTCAGTTGCGGCAGGAGCACCAGCAACTGGCCCTGGTCGTCGACGAACACGGGGGCATCGACGGCATGGTCACCATGGAGGACCTGCTGGCCGAGGTGGTCGGCGAGTTGTACGACGAGACCGACCGGGACGTGCACGGCGTCGTTCGGGAGGCCGACGGGTCGCTGCTGGTGCCCGGTGACTTCCCGCTGCACGACCTGCCCGACCTGGGGGTGCGGCTGAGCTTTCCGTTGTCCCGGGACTACACGACGGTGGCTGGTCTGGTGCTGGCCCGGTTGCGGCACCTGCCGGACCAGCCGGGCGAGACGGTGCGGCTGCCCGGGTTGACCCTGCAGGTGGTCGAGGTCGCCGACCGGGCGGTACGCCGGGTGCGGCTCTGCGGGTTCGTCACCGAGCGCTGACAGTTCACCCAGAAGGCTGACAAAAACCACAAAATGGTACGACGGCGGCCGTGGCCCACCTAGTGTGCCAGACGTGAAGGACCGAGGGTTGCGTACGTTCGTCACGGTGCTGGCCGGCCTCGCGGTGATCTACTTCGGCAGCGCCGGCCGCAGCCCCGAGGAGGGCCGTGGCATCTCCGGCGGGGTGGTGGTCCTGGCGTTGCTCGCCGCGTTGCTGGTGTGGCACCTGACCCGCCCGGGAGACAAGACCGTCAAGTGAGCGCCTCAGCCGGCGGCGACGCGGGTGACCTCACCGGCGGACTCCTCGCCCAGCGCCACCCGCACCAGCGCTGAGGCGAGCCGGCCGAAGTCCGGTTCGTCGACCAGCCCGGCGAGCCGGTCCGGAGAGCCCGGCAGGCCCAGCCGTTTCGCCCCGGCCAGGGCCCGACGGTCGGCGTACGGGCGCACGTCCGACCAGACCGCCTGCGCCTCGCGCAGATAGATGTCCGCGCCGGTGGGGCCGATGCCGGGAAACTCGGTCAGCCGCCGCCGCAGCCCGGCGGGGTCACCCTGGGCCTCCCGGTGCAGGCGTCGCAGGTCACCGTGCCAGCGGTCCAGCAACAGCCGGGCACCGGTGCCGAGCATGGTGGCGGTCCGCTCGTCGTAGCGGCGGTAGTGGCCCCGCCCCAGCGCGTCGACGCGGTCCTGCCAGCCGGCCGCCTCCATGGCCTGCGGAGTGCGGTAGCCGGCGGCGAACAACTCCCGCGCGGCGTCCACCGCCACACACGCCCGGATCCGGGTGCTCAGCAGCGTGGTCAGCACCAACAGTTGGTACAGCGGCCCCGGCCGGTCCGCGAGCCGGATACCGGCCTCCTCGGCGTACGTGCGGCTGCGCCGGTCGAGCAGGACCCGCACCACCCGTCGGTCATTGCCCATCTTGGCGGGTTACCCAGTTATGGACGCGCTAGCCGTCGCACCGGCGCCCACGGCCGGAATGCCACCGGGGCGGGCGGGTATGCCGGCGGGGGAGGCGGCTCCTGCCGCCTGCCGTACCGGAGGGAGACACCCCGTGACGAACCCGCAGCAGCAGGAGTTGCGCCGCAACGCACTGGGCGCCACCAGCCAGGACAACAAGGGCCCCGCCCCGGGCGGGCACCCGGCCAACCGTGGCACGTCGCGCGGCGACACGGGTCGACCGGTGCCCAGGGGGCAGGTGTCGCCGTACGGCCCGGCCGGCGAGCCGGTGGCCGAGGACGACAGCGACACCCGCTGACGGACCTAGCGACCGCGCCCTGGCGGCCGCCGCAACCTGTTCCAGGTGGCGGCGGCCGCCAGCCCGTACGCCAGGTGCGGGATGATGTCGGAGATCCAGTCGGAGCGCCGCCAGGTACGCGGATCGCTGATCCCGAGCACGGTGATCGAACCGTCCGTCATGGTCATCACGCCCGCGCCGAGCAGGCCGGTGGCCACCGGCAACGGCTGACGCCGCCCACCGGCGTACAGGGCGAAACCAACCCCGGCCGCGATGCCCAGCCCGTACCCGATCAGAGGCCCGAGGCCCGAGCGGCGGTTCGCCGCCCGGGCCCCGTTTCCCAGGTCCACGTGCGCGATGCCGGCCAGCCGGTCGACGGTCTCCTGTGGGGTGTCGCTCTCCGGCCGACCCCGCAGCGCCATGTCCAGGTAGCTGACCACGTTCAGCGCGGTGCTGCCGACGGCGCCCGCGATCGCGCCGTCGGCAACGTCGACCCTGCTCACTTCGGATCGCCCGGTTCACGTTCGCTCTTCGGGCCGTACGTCCGGTCGCCGCGCACCACACCCCGTTGGCCGCGGTCCTCCTGGAGGATCCGGTTGGCGACCTGGTTGGCCTTGCCGTCGGGTACCCGGCGCCCGGAGTCGTCGATCGCGTTGCGCAACCGCGCGCGCTGCTTGTCGTAGGCGTTACTGCCCGGCCGTGGTCCTGGCATCTGTGCCTCCTTCGTCGGTCTGGGCACCTGCTGCCGCCCGCCGTCCGCTGGGCGTACCGCGGCCGTCTACCCGCCTGGCGGCCGACCAACCCCGGCCGGTCAGTGGGGCGCGCGGACCACCACGACCGGGCACTCGGCGTGGTGCAGCATCGACTGGCTCACCGACCCCAACAGCAACCCGGTCACCTCACCGCGCCCGCGCCCACCGACCACCGCCAGTTGGGTGGAGCGCGACGCCTCGGCGAGCACACTGCCGGTCCGACCACGCACCACCTGGCAGGTCAACCGCAGACCCGGATGCTCCTCGGTGAGCCCGGTCAACCACCCGGCGAGCATCCGTTCCTGCTCGCCGCGCAGCTTCGCCTCGTCGTACACCAGGGGTTGCATGTCGCCAGGTCCGCTGCTGCCGGGGTGGTGATAGGCGTGCACCGCCAGCAGCGGCACGCCGAGCGAGACGGCGGTGTCGGCGGCGAAGTCGGCCGCCCGCCGGGAGGCCTCCGAGCCGTCCACCGCGACCAGCACCGGCGCGTCGGGGCGTTGCGTGCCGCGCGCGACGAACACCGGGCAGTCGGCGTACGCGGCGACCTGCACCGCGACCGAGCCGACCACGAGCGCGGAGAACCCACCCAGCCCGCGGTCGCCGAGCACGATCAGCGCGGCGCCGGGGGACTCGCCCACCAACACTGCGGCGGCCTCACCGTCGATGATCTCGCCGGAGGTCGACAGCCCGGGCACTGTCGCTTCGGCCTCGCGCACCGCTGCCTCGACCAGCTCCTCGGCCCGGTGACGCAGCCCGCCGCCGGGCGGCGCGTCCGGTGCGGGGGAGACCGGAACGTGCAGCAGCGGCCAGATGAAGCCGTGCACGATCCGCAGCGGGCGGTGCCGGCGCGCCGCCTCGGTGGCGGCGAGTCGTACGGCACGAAGCGCCGCCTCCGAGCCGTCGACGCCGACCACCACCGCCGCGTTGTTCGCCGAGTTCACCGCCCACCTCCGCTCGCGGCAAGTATCGCGGCCCCGGACGCCTCCGCGTCGCGATACCGCTGAGCGCGCTCCGGTCGGTACGCTGGCGACGACCGGCCGGGGAGGGAGCGTCGCCGATGGGTGAACCAGACCAGCCGAGCACCGCTCGCATGATCGACTTCTGGCTCGGCGGCCAGCACCACTTCCCCGTGGACGTGGCCGCCGCGAGCGCGTTCGAGCAGGCGTACGGGCCGTGCGCGCCGGTGTTCCGGGAGCTGCGGGCGTTTCTGGGCCGGGCTGTGCGGGCCATGGTCGCCGAGGGTGTCGACGGGTTCCTGGTGTTCGGCGCCGGGGTGCCGACGATGGGCAACGTGCACGAGGTCGCCACCGACGCGACGGTGCTCTACACCGACGTCGACCCGGTCACCATCCGCCTCGGGCAGAGCATCCTCGCCGGCAGCGACCGGGCCGGCTACGGCTTCGGTGACGCGACCGACATCGGCACGATCGACCCGGCGCAGCTGCACCGTTTCGTGCCGGGCTGGGGTCGGCGGCCGGTCGGGGTGGTCTTCCTGGGGTTGGCCGCGTTTCTCGACGACGCCACGCTGACCCGCACCCTCGACGAGTTGTACGCTGCCGCGGCGCCCGGCAGCCTGCTCGCGGTGGACTTCGACACCGAGGAACTGGCCGGTCATCCGCGTGCGCTGGCCATGATGGGCCCACAGTTCCGGATGCGTCCACCGGCGGCGTTCGCTCCGCTGCTGGGTCGGTGGGCGCCGACGGCCGACGGGGTGGTCCCGGTCGCCGAGTGGCGACCGGAGGGCCCGCCGGTGCAGGTGCCCGACGCCTTCCACGGCGTGCTCGCGACCCGCGCGGGGGGCTGACCGCGCTGATCGCCGGTCCGGAGGCGTCCGTATGATGCTTGCCCTATAGCAAGTTTCTGGGGAGGACGACGATGGTGGACGCGCCGGACGTGGTGTCGCGCGCGTTGCGCGAGGCCCCGCCCGACCAGTTGGCGGAGGCGGCGGACCGGGCGATCCGGTCGGCGATGGGGGCGCTGCGCACCGACGTCTTCGTCGCCGACTACCGGATCAGCGGGCTCTGGCCGGTGCTGGACCCGGACCTGCCGGCGGGTGGGTTCCTGTCCTGTCACACCATGGCGCAGCGGTGTTTCAGCAGTCAGCAGCCGGTACGCGACGGCGAGGGCCCGTGCCGGCTCTACCTGCCGTTGACGGTGTGGGGGGAGCGGCTGGGCGTGCTGATGATCGAGCTGCCGACCGTGCCGAACGCGGCGGTCACCGGTCTCGCGGCGGACATCGCCGGTGCCCTGGCGGTGGCGATGCGCGCGGCGGACCGGGAGACCGACAGGTACCGGCGGGCGCGGCGTCGCGAACGCCTGACCATGGCCGCCGAGATGCAGTGGGACCTGCTGCCCGGTCGGGGTGTGGCACACCACGCGTTCGACCTGGCCGGTCAACTCGAACCGGCGTACACGGTGGGTGGCGACCACTTCGACTGGTCGCTCGACGGCGACCGGCTGACGGTGACGGTCCTCAACGGCGAGGGCAGTGGTCTGGCCGCGTCCCTGCTGACCGCCGTCACGGTCAACGCGATGCGCAACGCGCGTCGCTCCGGTGGCGGCCTGGTGGAGCAGGCCGAGTTGGCCTCGGACACGGTCTTCTACCAACACCGCGGCGCCCGGTACGTGGCCACTCTGCTGCTCGAGGTGGACACTCGCGCCGGCCGGGTACGGGCTGTCGACGCGGGTTCCCCGCACCTGTTGCGGATGCGCGGGTCCACCGTCGAGCCGTTGAAACTGGACCAGCAACTGCCGCTGGGCATGTTCGCCGAGACGCGCTACGAGCTCCAGGAGCTGCACCTCGAGCCGGGCGACCGCCTCTTCGTGGTCAGCGACGGGGTGTGGGCGGCCGAGCCGCCGGGCCAGGAGCCGTACGGGCAGCGGATGATGGCGCGTTCCCTGCGCGCCACGCGGCTGCAGCCACCGGCCGAGGCGGTTGGTACGGTAATGCGCGAACTGCACGCCTACCACGCGGAATCCGATCTGCGCGACGACGCCGTCGTGGTCTGTCTCGACTGGCACGGTGCACGTGAGCGGGGCGTGGGGTGAGTTTCGCCGCCGCGTTGCCGGGCGGGCACCAGCGCGACAACGGCAGGGGACATCAGGTGGAGCGACCTGCGGATCTCGCCGCGGCGATCAACGCGGCCGCCGAGACGCTGATCGCCGTGCTCGACTCGGCCGCGTCGCGGCACCAGGTGCCGCCCACCCAGCTGAGGGTGCTCACGCTGATCAGCCGTCGACCGGAGACAAACGTCAACGGGCTGGCGGAGCTGCTGGACGTGGTGCCGTCGTCGGCGAGCCGGCTCTGCGACCGGCTGGAGGCGACCGGGCTGCTTCGCCGGGTGCCGGATCCGCGTGACCGGCGTGAGGTGCGGTTGGTGCCGACGGCTGCCGCGCTGACCCTGCTGGGGGAGCTGGCCGAGCGGCGGCAGCGCGCGGTGCAGACGGTCCTGGACCGGATGCCGGCGCGAACGCAGCACGACCTGTTGCTGGCGCTTGTCGGTTTCGCTCGGGCGGCGACCTCGGTTCCCGAGCAGCAGACCGACTCCGCCGCGGTCCAGACGGCCTGACCGTCGCCTGTCCTCTCGTCCACCAGTATCCTAGGACGCTTTACGCGTGGTGATCCACACCACAGTGCGGCACCGCCGCACCGAGAGCCCGCAGCGCCCCGGCCAGGCAGAGGGAGCCCGATATAGTGGCAGCGCACCTACCCGGCCCGCGATCACCGAGATCGCGGGCCGTGTCAGGGGAAGGGGTCCCGTCCGGGGCCGTAGCGAAGAGCCGGCGCTGGTCGGCCCGACAGCGCGTACGACCCTCAGCCGCGCCCGGCGTCGGCCGGGGGCCCGCGTGCCGTGAAGGAGGATCGGTGTCGCGTCGGCCGGCTCGGGCAGAGCAACCGCCGGACACCGGTGACGAGGCTCCCGGCAACCAGGTGCTCACCCTGCCCAACCTGATCAGCTTCGGGCGGCTGCTGGGCGTGCCGCTGTTTCTCTACCTGTTCCTGGTGGCGCGGGCCGACGTGGCGGCGATCGTCGTGCTGGCCATCGGCGGCACCACCGACTGGGTCGACGGGTGGATCGCCCGCCGCCTGCACCAGGTGAGCCGCCTCGGTGAACTGCTCGACCCGCTCGCCGACCGGCTCTACATCCTCGCCATCCTGGTCGCCTTCACCGCGCGGGAGGTGGTGCCGTGGCAGTTCACCGCGGCGCTGCTGGCCCGTGAGCTGCTCCTGCTCGTGTCGCTGGCGGTGCTGCGCCGCTACGGGTACGGGCCGCCGCCGGTGCACTACGTCGGCAAGACCGCCACGTTCCTGCTGCTCGCGGCGTTCCCGGTGCTGCTGTTGGCCACCGAGTGGAGTGCCGCGGCGACGGCCACCGCCGCGATCGGCTGGGGGTTGGCCTGGTGGGGGCTGGTGCTCTACTGGGTGGCCGGCGGGATGTACGTCGTACAGGCGGCGCGGTTGGTGCGCGCGTCCCGCGACCGGGGAGCGGTGGCGTGAGCGCGCCCCGGTTGGGAAAACCCGGCCAGGACCGGGTGTACGCACCGGATTTCCTCACCGAACTGTTCCGCAACCCGTTGGATCCGGGGTACGCGGACGCGGCCGCCGCCCGTCGGCGCTCCGCGGGGTCTCCCGCCGCACGGGGCTGGCGGGCCTGGTCGACGCGGTCGGTCAGCCTGGTCGTGGTGGTGATGCTCGGGTTTCTGTTCGCGGTGGCGTACCGGCAGACCATGGCCGACGAGCCGGGGCGCAGCCAGGCCCGCTCGGGTCTGGTGACGCAGATCAAGGAGCGGGAGAGCCAGACCGATCGGTTGTCCACGCGTGCGGACCAGTTGCGCGAGGAGGTCGGTCGGCAGCGCGACGCGGCGTTGAGTGGGTCGGCCGCCGCGCGGTTGCGCAACCTGGAGGCCAGCACCGGGCTCGGTCGGGTGCGTGGTGACGGTGTGGTGGTGCGGTTGGCGGACGCGCCGGACAACGCGGACGCGGTGACCGGTGCCGGTGCCGGGCCGCCGCGGGTGCTCTACAGCGACCTGCAGGGGGTGGCGAACGCGTTGTGGAGCGCGGGCGCGGAGGCGATCGCCATCAACGGGCAGCGGTTGACGGCGACGTCGACGATCCGGTCGGCGGGTGAGGCGATGCTCGTGGACTTCCGGCCGGTGACCGGGCCGTACGAGGTGTCGGCGATCGGGCCGGGTTCGATGCGGCGCAAGTTCGAGGAGAGCCGGAACGCGGCGTTGATGCGGAAGGTGGCGCAGGGGACCGGGTTGTCGTTCGGTGTGCGGGAGTCGGATGACCTCACCCTGCCGGCGGCGCCGGAGCCGCAGCTACGCTACGCCAAGCCGTCGGTCAGTCCGAGCCCTTCCGCGTCGGGTGTCCGGTCCGGCAGTCCCGGGTCGTCCGGTCCGGCGACCAGTGTTAGCCCCTCCGGAGGTGGCCGATGATCGCGGTGCTGGCGTTGCTCGCCGGTGTGGTGCTGGGCGTGTGGCTTGACCCCACGGTGCCGGCGGCGTTGCAGCCGTACCTGCCGATCGCGGTGGTGGCTGCGTTGGATGCGGTGTTCGGTGGGGTGCGGGCCCGGTTGGACCGCATCTTCGACGACAAGCAGTTCGTGGTGTCGTTCATCTCGAATGTGCTGGTGGCTGGTCTGATCGTGTATCTGGGTGACCAGTTGGGGGTTGGCGGGCAGTTGTCCACCGGCGTGGTCGTCGTGTTGGGTGTGCGTATCTTCGGCAACGTGGCGGCGATCCGCCGGCACCTGTTCCGGGCGTAGGTTGGGTTGCGATGAGTGACGAGCAGACCGACACGGGGACCGGGTGGCCGCAGCCGGCGGGTCCGGTGCGGCCGGGTGGTCCGGCGGGTGAGCCGGATCCGCGGCCGGATGCGCCGGATCCGGATGAGCTGAGCCCGTTGGCGCCGCAGGGGCCGGCGCAGCCGTCGGATGACGAGCCTGCGGTGGAGCCGGGTGTGGAGCCGGTCGACGACGGTGCGACGGTGGACCTGACCGCGGTGTCGCGGTCGGGGGAGCCGGCTGCGGATGCCGACGAGGTGGCGGAGCCGGTGGGGGAGCCGCCGGCGCCGGTGGTGGCGGGTCGGTCCCGGTGGAGTACGGCCGGGGTGATGATCGCGGCGTTGTTGGCGTTGCTGGGGTTCACGCTTGTCGTGCAGTTGAAGACGACGTCGACGGACCCGACGTTGGGGGCGACCCGGCAGGAGGACCTGGTCCGGATTCTGTCGGACCTGGATGCGCGGGAGAATCGCCTACAGCAGGACATCCGTGCTCTGGAGGACAGTCAGCGGCAGTTGCGCTCGGGTGAGCAGGGTCGTCAGGCGGCGTTGGACGAGGCGACGCGGCGGGCGGACGAGTTGGGCATCCTGGCGGGGACGTTGCCGGCGGTGGGCCCGGGGTTGACGGTGCAGTTCGACTCCGGGGTGAAGCCGATCTCGGCGAACCGGGTGTTGGACGCGGTGCAGGAGCTGCGTGGTGCGGGCGCCGAGGCGATGCAGATTTCCGGTGGGGATCGGGCGACGGTGCGGATCATCGCGTCGACGTACTTCCTCGATGGGGACAACGGGTCGTTGGTGGTGGAGGGGCGTCGGTTGACGGGGCCGTACACGATCACGGTGATCGGTGATCCGGCGACGATGCGTACGGCGTTGAACATTCCTGGTGGGGTGGTGGCGTCGGTCCGGGGTGACGGCGGTAACGTGACGTTTGGGGAGCGTGAGGTTGCCGAGGTTTCGGCGCTGCACGTGCCGATCAAGTTGGAACACGCCCGTCCGGTCTCCTGACCGGCGCGGCCGCGCCGGACCCGGGTGGTCCGGGGCACCGATGGATGAAGGACGCGTCTGGTGATTCCCGAGGATCTGCGATACACCGCCGAGCATGAGTGGGTGGCGGGTGACGGCACGGCTTCGATCCGGGTCGGCATCACCCACTTCGCGCAGGACGCGCTCGGTGACATCGTGTACGTGCAGTTGCCCGAGGCGGGTGCGGTGGTCGCGGCCGGTGACTCGTTGGGTGAGATCGAGTCGACCAAGAGTGTGTCGGAGATCTACGCGCCGGTGGCCGGTACGGTGGCGGCGCGCAACGACGCGTTGGGTGACACGCCTGAGCTGATCAACACTGACCCGTACGGTGAGGGTTGGTTGGTGGAGATCACGCCGGATGATCCGACGGCGACGGATGGGTTGCTGACGGCGGCCGCGTATCAGAAGATCACCGAAGGCTGAGTGTGCTTGATCCGGTGCGTGGGATGTCTGCGCGCGTCCGGTTGCCCTGCATTTCGGCGCTGGCTAGGCTCGCCCAGTCGACCGAGAACCCAATAGTTGAGCGTTGCGGAATTGCCTTCCCGGGCACGGGGAGCCAGCCGCCGGGTGTTCACCTGCCCGGCGGCCAGACCCGCCATTACCCGACGCCGACCGAACAGATCCGTGAGGTGGTCCCATGACGCGGCCAGACGACGAGTTCCCCCCACTCGACGTCACTTCGACGCTCAATCTCGGTTCGCTCGACGAAGTGCTGGAGGGGCCGGATACCGATGTGGTGCCGAGCCGGATGTCCGGTTCGTTGCCGCCGGGTATGGCGCTGCTGGTGGTTCGTCGAGGCCCGAATGCGGGTGCCCGGTTCCTGTTGGACCACGATGTGACGACGAGTGGCCGGCACCCGGACAGTGACATTTTCCTCGATGACGTGACGGTGTCGCGTCGGCATGCGGAGTTCCACCGTGATGGTGGGACGTTCACGGTGCGGGACGTGGGCAGCCTGAATGGCACGTACGTCAATCGTGAGCGGGTCGAGGCGGCCACGTTGAGCAATGGTGACGAGGTCCAGATCGGTAAGTTCCGGGTGGTGTTCATCGCCGGTCCGCGCCCGGAGGAGGAGGCCAGCCGGGGGTGAATGAGCCTGCGGCCTCCATGTCACCCGGGGCGGCTCGGTCTCAGCCGCTGATGAGCATCGGTGAGGTGCTTGGGCAGTTGCGGGTGGATTTTCCGGATACCACTATTTCGAAGCTGCGGTTTCTTGAGGCCGAGGGTCTGGTCGAGCCGCAGCGGACGGCGGCGGGTTACCGGAAGTACAGCTGGGACGATGTGGCGCGTTTGCGGTTCGTGTTGACCGCGCAGCGGGACAGGTATCTGCCGTTGCGGGTGATCCGGGAGCAGTTGGCCCAGTGGGATTCGTCTGGTGAGCAGCCGGAGCGGTCGCGGCCGGCGTTGGTGGCGGTCGGTCCTGATGGTGCGGTGCCGGGTCGTGAGGTGGCCGAGCCGGCCGAGTCGTCGCAGGTGCGGCTCGGCCGGGCGGATCTGGTGGCGCGCAGTGGGATCGACGAGTCGACGTTGGCGGAGTTGGAGCGGCTCGGTGTGCTGGTGTCGGATCCGCCGGGCTGGTATGACGCGGATGCTCTGATCATCGCTTCGGCGGTGGCGGGGTTGGCGTCGTACGGGTTGGAGCCGCGGCACCTGCGGGGTTACCGGACGGCGGCGGATCGGGAGGTCGGTTTGTTCGCGCAGTTGGTGGCGCCGTTGGCGCGGCAGAGTGATCCGGCGGCGCGGGCGCGGGCGGCGGAGACGGCGCGTGAGTTGGTGGCGTTGTCGGAGCAGTTGCACGCGGCGTTGGTGCGGGTGGGTCTGCGGTCGACGTTGGGTCGGTGACGGGTGCCCGGTGGGTGGCGGCTGAGCGGAAAGATCTCTTCGGGGAAGCGTGCCGTAGGCTTGCCGGGGTAACCCCTTTTCGGCGCGGGCGTGGTGCTGTAGCGCATGGGACGGCCGTGTCGCGGTCCGTGTACCGTGCAGGGAAGGGCGCGGTGCGGCGTAGGTGACAACGACACGGAGGCGGCGGTGCGCGAGCTGAGCGTGGTCGGAGTTCGGGTGGAGCTGCCCAGCAACCAGCCGATCGTCCTGCTCAGGGAGGTCGAGGGGGACCGCTATCTGCCGATCTGGATCGGTGCGGTCGAGGCGACGGCTATCGCTTATGAGCAGCAGGGGGTCAAGCCGGCCCGGCCGTTGACGCACGATCTTCTGCGGGATGTGTTGGCGGCGTTGAAGGCGCCCTTGCAGGCGGTGGAGATCACCGAGCTGAAGGAGAACGTCTTCTACGCGGATCTGTTGATCGGCGATGGGGTGCGGGTGTCGGCGCGGCCGAGCGATTCGATCGCGTTGGCGTTGCGTGTCGGTGCGCCGATTCGTTGTGCGGAGCAGGTCCTCAGTGAGGCGGGGATCGTTATCCCTGACGAGCAGGAGGACGAGGTGGAGAAGTTCCGCGAGTTCCTGGAGCAGGTGCGTCCGGAGGATTTCGCGGGCTGAGGTGTACCCGGGCTCGGTTGGTGATCTTTCTCGGTGGCTGCGCGGCGTGTCGCGTCGGTTCCTCCGTGGTAACCCCTGGCGGTGGCTATAGGGTTTCCATGTCGAGGGGTGCGCGTCGGAGGAAACGATGCGTCGCCACACTGACGGGGAGGTTGTCCGGATGCATGAGCCGCGGGATTCCGATCCGGGTGCAGATTTCGACGAGTCGGGTGCCTCGTCGCCAGGTGTGGCGGCTGAGGGTGACGGTTCGGTCGGCTACCGGGGTGTGACGGCCTGCCATGCGGTGGGCATCAGTTACCGGCAGTTGGATTACTGGGCGCGTACGACGCTTGTGGTGCCGAGCGTTCGTGATGCCTCGGGTTCGGGGACGCAGCGGTTGTACTCGTTCCGGGACCTGGTGGTGTTGAAGGTCGTGAAGCGGTTGTTGGATGCGGGGGTGTCCCTGCAGAACATCCGTAAGGCGATCGAGGCGCTGCGGTCGCGGGGTGTGGAGGATCTGGCGGGGATCACGCTGATCTCTGATGGGACGACGGTGTATGAGTGCCGGTCTCCGGAGGAGGTGGTCGACCTGTTGCAGGGTGGCCAGGGTGTCTTCGGCATCGCGATAGGCGGCGCTTTCAAGGAGATCCAGGGGTCGTTGTCGCATCTGCCGGCGGAGCCGGCGGTGAGTGGCCCGGTGGAGCCGGCGGTGGCGTCGGACCCGATGGGTGACGAGTTGGCGGCGCGGCGGGCGCGGCGGCGCGCCGGCTGACCGGTCGGGCTTCCGGTTTTTTTTCGGTGGTTTTATCGCGACGGTCGGTGACGGTCGCGGGTATCTGCCGGTCACGTTAGTCCATTGTGGATACTGTGGGTGTCTTCCTGGTGGCCGGTTGTGGAGATACCGATCGGTAGTGGTGACGCACCGTGTCGTCGTGTTGTCGGGAATCCGATAAGGCGGCGCTGACCGGAGGCGGTCGACACGCTATGGTCCCTCACGGTTCTGGACCCTTCATCCCCGGAAGGAACGACCGTGACGGTTACGGAAGAGACGGCGCCCGCTTCGCACTACGACCGCATTGGTGGTGCCAGCTCGGTCAAGGCGGCCGTTGACCTGTTCTACGACAAGGTGCTCGCCGACCAGGAGTTGGCTGGTTACTTCTCCGATGTGGACATGGCGGGTCAGCGTCGGCACCTGGCGTTGATGTTGACGGTGGTGCTTGGTGGCCCCAACGAGTACGCCGGTCGTGGGTTGGCTGAGGCGCACCAGCCGTTGAACATCCCGGTGGGGCACTACGTGAAGGTGGGCGAGCACCTGACGGTGACGTTGACCGAGCTGGGTGTGCCGGCGGACATCCTTGCCGACGTGCAGACAGTGCTGGGGCAGGTGCAGGACCAGGTGGTGGCTGCCGGAGACCGGTCGGGCGCCTGAGCGTGGACGCGGCTCGCCTCAAGCAGAGCTGGTCGGTGGTCGCCGGTCACGGCGACCAGGTGCCGCTCTACTTCTACTCGACGTTGTTCCTCACCCATCCCGAGACACGGCAGATGTTCCCCACGAACATGGCCGGTCAGCGGGACCGCCT
This sequence comes from Micromonospora sp. NPDC048835, assembly GCF_040649995.1. NCBI lineage: Bacteria > Bacillati > Actinomycetota > Actinomycetes > Micromonosporales > Micromonosporaceae > Micromonospora > Micromonospora sp. NPDC048835. Next base: position 39,629 of record NZ_JBEZGM010000006.1, read on the forward strand.
CGTGACCGCGTTGGGTCACATCGTGTCCAACGTGGACCAGGTCGACGGGCTTGTGGGTTTCCTGCAGGATCTCGGCGCTGACCACCGCAAGTTCGCGGTCCGCCCGGAGCACTACCCGGCGGTCGGTGAGGCCCTCGTCGCGACGTTGCAGCATTTCCTCGCCGAGCAGTGGACCGACGAGTTGGCTGCGGACTGGACGGCCGCGTACGGGTTGGTCGCCCAGGTGATGATGGACGCCGCGCAGGCCGCCGAGGCGGTGAATCCGCCGTGGTGGGTGGCGGAGATCGTGGCGCACGAGCGGCGGGCGTTCGACGTGGCGGTGTTGACGGTGCGTCCGCAGTACCTGTTGCCGTTCACGCCGGGTCAGTCGATCGGGGTGTCGCACCCGTCGGTGCGGTCGTGGCGGTACTACTCCCCGGCGAACGCGCCGCGGACGGACGGCACGTTGGAGTTGCATGTGCGGGCCGCGCCGGGTGGGGCGGTGTCGTCGCGGCTGGTGTACGGGTCGGCGGTGGGTGACCGGATCCACCTGGCTGCGCCGGTGGGGGACCGGTTGGGGTTGTGGTCGGCGGGCTCCAGCGATCTGTTGCTGTTGGTCGCGGGCACCGGCTGGGCGCCGGTGAAGGCGTTGGTGGAGCAGGTGGCCGCGGAGGGGTCCCGCCGGCGGGTGGACCTGTACGTGGGTGCCCGTTCGCGCAGCGAGTTCTACGACAGCGACGCGATCGACAAGTTGGCGTCGTCGTACCCGTGGTTGACGGTGACGTACGTGGTGGGTGCCGACGTGCACCGGCCAGGGGAGTTCGTGCAGGCGGTGGACCGGGCGTTGGCCGACGGTGACTGGCGTTCCCGGCACGTGTTCGTGTGTGGGTCGGACGAGATGGTGTCGTACGCGGTGCGGACGTTGGTCCAGGCGGGTTTCCACGCGGGTCAGGTGCACCACGAGGGCCTGGGTGCGCAGTGGTACGGCCCGGCGTGGCGGACGGCGGTGCAGCAGTCGGCTCCGGGTGACGCTTCGGGAGGTGGGCACAGGTGAGCGCGAGGAGTGAGCTTGCGAGCCCCGCAGTCGCGAACGGGGGTTCGTACAGGTGAGCGCGACGCCGATCAGTCGGTATGACGGGGTGCAGGTTTCCGGCGGTGTGCAGGTGCGGATCACGGCCGATCGGGTTCGGCGGTGGGAGTTCGGTGCCGCGTCGTTCGCTCGGCGTGGTTACGACAACGCTGATGTGGACCGGTTCCGGGTGCAGGTCGCTGACGAGTTGGATCTGTTGGCGACGCAGATCGCGACGTTGCGGGCGGAGAACGAGCGGCTCAACGACCGGGTGGAGTTGCACCGGCACGGGGTTATTCCGAGTGCGGGGGCGGCGTCGAAGGTTCCGGCGGCGCGGGAGGTGAATCTGCTGTCGGCGGCGCAGCGGGAGGCGGAGCAGATCATCGCGCAGGCGCACGACTATGCGCGGCGGGTCGCCGAGTACGCCCGGGTGCAGTACGAGAGCTATATGCATGCCGCCGAGGCGGAGGCGAAGCAGGAGGCGGAGCGGGCGGTGGCGGAGTACCGCAGCACCGCCGGGTCGAGTTTCGACGACACGGTCGCGACCCGGGAGGCGTTGCGGATCTTCGGGGAGATGATGGTGTCGCACATGCAGGCGGCGGCGCGGCACCTCGACGACGGTAGTGAGCAGTTGGCGCGCACCATGGACCGGATCGCGGCGGAGACGCCGGGGGCGCCGTTCGTGGGTGGTGTGGTGGGGCAGTCGGCGTTGCCGCGGCACCAGCAGCGTTGATCGTCGCCGGGTGGGGTTCGCTGCGGTGGACCCCACCCGGCGTGTTGGTGGCGGTGGCATAGTCGGAGGGGCCAGGCGGGGTTCGTGACCCACGAGCGGGGCTGACCCGTGGCCCGCCCCTGGGAAGGGTGCCGCCGTGTCTGTCTCACCGTCTCCGCCCGGCGGCTCTTCGGACCCGTTGGCCGCGTTGGAGGCGTCGGCGTGGGCTCTGGCGGCCGCGGTCGGCACCATGAGTGATGCCCTGTCGGCTCCGCTCGCCGAGGTTCTCGTGGGGTCACCACATCGCAGCGCCGTGTTGGAGGCTGCTGGTCTGCTCTCCTGGGATGGTGGGGTGCATCTCGCGCACCCGTCGTTGGTGGCCGCTGACGGGCCGACCGGGCGCAGCGCCGTGCAGGCGCGGTTGAGTTCGCTGCGGCAGGCCGTCGCCGCGGCGGCGCAGGAGCCGTCCGGGCCGCGTGGGGCCGGGTGGGCGGAGGTGACCGACGAGGTGTTGCTGCATCAGGGGCGCGCGTCGGCGGCGACGGGCCGCGCGTTGGCCACCCGGGTGGTGCCCGAGTTGCCAGGGCTGGCGGAGCGTCTGGGCGGGGCGGACGGCCGGGTGCTGGACGTGGGCACCGGGGTGGCGGCGTTGGCTGTCGCGTTGGCGCGCGCGTTGCCCCGGGCGTCGGTGGTGGGTATCGACGTGTTGGCGCGCGCGTTGGACCTGGCCCGCGGGGAGCTGGCCGAGGCGGGTGACGTCGCGGACCGGATCAGTCTGCGCCGTCAGGACGTCGCGGAGGTGGCCGAGCCGGGCGGTTACGACCTGGTGTGGGTGCCGGCGCCGTTCATTCCTGAGCAGACGTTGACTGTGGCGTTGCCCCGGCTGGTGCAGGCGCTGCGACCCGGTGGGTGGTTGGTGGCGGGCACCAACCCGCCGGCCGAGGATCCGTTGCGGGCGGCCGTCAACAGGTGGAACGCCGTGCGCAACGGCGGTAACGCCTTCGACGCGGACCGGATGGCGCAGGTGCTGGCGGGGGCGGGGTTGGGTGGTGTCCGCCGGTTCCCGACGGTGCCGGGTGGGCCGGTGCTGGTTGCCGCGCGCTCCACTCACCCCACGTCCGCTTGATCGACTCGACATCACGGAAGTCGGGGTGTCGGAAGCGGGCCAACACCCCGACATCAAGGAAACCGAGTCGATCACGACGGTAGGACAGGGCGAGCGGGGGACGGCCCGGCACAGCCCCGGCCCGGCACAGCCCCGGCCCGGCACAGCCCGGCCCGGGGCTTCGCGTCAGGTGATGGCGGCGCGGACGGCCTCGGCGATGGGGGTGGGTCCGTCGACGAGTTCCAGGGTCGCGCCGGTGGTGCGTGGTTCGTCGAGGAGGGCGGCGAGGACGTGGGCGACGTCGGTGCGGCTGATCGCGCCACGGCCGGCGTGGGGGGTGAGGGTGACCTGTCCGGTGGGTGGGTCGTCGGTGAGCCGGCCGGGTCGCAGCACCGTCCAGGCCAGGTCGCGGCCGCGTAGGTCGTCCTCGGCGGCGCGTTTGGCGCGCAGGTACGCCGCCCACACGTCGTCGCCGCCGGGGGCGGGTGGTGTGTCCACGCCCATCGAGGAGACGAGCAGGTAGCGGTGCACTCCGGCGCGGGTGGCGGCGTCGGCGAGCAGCGCGGCGGCGGCCCGGTCGACGGTGTCCTTGCGGGCGGCGCCGCTGCCGGGGCCGGCGCCGGCGGCGAAGACCACCGCGTCGGCGTGCTCGAGGTGCGCGGCGAGGTGCGCGACGTCGGTGTGTTCCAGGTCGCAGACGACGGGGGTGGCGCCGGCGGCGCGCAGGGTGGCGGCCTGTTCGGGGTTGCGGATGAGGCCGACGGCGGTGTCGCCGCGCCCGACGAGGTGACGCTGCAGCAGCAGGGCGATCTTGCCGTGGCCTCCGGCGATGACGACGCGCATGCGTCCAACCTACCGGGGGTGTCGGGGCGGGCGGCTTGACCTTGACCTTCGGGTAAGCCTGAGGGTGGCGGGTGCCGGTCGCCGTGGCCGGCACGAGGAGGATGTCGACGTGGGGCTGATGACCATCGGGGCGTTCGCCCGGGCGGCGAGGCTGACGCCGAAGGCGTTGCGCCTGTACGACCGGGTGGGGCTGCTGGTGCCGGCGGCGGTCGACCCGGAGTCCGGCTACCGGCTCTACGACCCGGTGCAGCTGCCGGTGGCGCGGCTGGTCGCCCAGCTGCGCCGGCTCGGAATGCCGCTGGCGACGGTCCGGGCCGTGTGTGCTCTGGAGCCCCCGGCGGCGGCTGCGGCGATCGCCGCGTACTGGCGGGAGGTGAGTGCCGACACCGCGGCGCGCGCCCGGCTCGCCACTCTCCTCGTGGACCACCTGTCTGAAGGGGGTACCACCGTGTCTGACCTGAATTCCCCAGTGGTGCTGCGCTGTGCCGCCGGGTGTGACACCGGGCTGGTGCGCGACAGCAACGAGGACAACGCGTACGCCGGTGAGCGGTTGCTGGTGGTGGCCGACGGCATGCGGGGGCCCGGTGGGGCGGCCGCCAGCGCCGCCGCGGTGGACGCCCTTAAGCCGTTGGGCGTCGTCGACGTGCCGGCCGCCGACCTGCTGACGGTGCTGGCCGGTGCGGTGAGCGACGCGGACCGCGCCGTACAGGGGTTGGCGACCGACGCCGACCAGCCGGTCACCACGGTGACCGCGCTGCTGTTCAGTGGTTCCCGGCTGGCGGTGGTGCACGTCGGTGACACCCGCGCGTACCTGCTGCGCGGCGGTGAGTTGTCCCTGCTCACGCAGGATCACACCTGGGTGCAGGCCCAGGTGGATCAGGGGCGGCTCGATCGGGAGCAGGCGGCGACGCACCCGCAGCGCGCGGTGTTGGTGCGCGCCCTGGGTGGCGGTCGGCAGGTCGAGGCGGACCTGGCGCTGCGTACCGCGCTGCCCGGTGACCGGTATCTGCTGTGCTCCGACGGGCTGTCCGCGGTCGTCGACCGGGCCGACCTGCGCTCGGCGTTGGTGGCTGCCGCGACGCCGCAGGACACGGTGCGGGAGTTGATCGCTCTGGCGCGGGCCGAGGGTGCCCCGGACAACGTCGCCTGCGTCGTGGCCGACGTCGTGCCGGCGTGACCGCCGCCGAACCCCGCACCGGCCGGCCGGTGCGGGGTTCGGCGTTGGTGGGTGGGTTGAGGCAGCATGGAGAGGTGATGGAGAGTCTGGACGGGTTGGCCTCGCTGGTGGCCGGTGGTCGGGTGGTGGTGCTCAGCGGTGCCGGCCTGTCCACCGAGTCGGGTATTCCGGACTACCGGGGGCCCAGCGGGGTGGCGCGGCGGCACACGCCGATGACGTTCCAGGCGTTCACCCGTGATCCGTTGGCCCGGCGGCGCTACTGGGCGCGCAGTCATCTGGGGTGGCGGTTGGTCGCGGGCGCGGCGCCCAACGCCGGGCACCTGGCGGTGGCCGGGTTGCAACACGCGGGGCTCGTCGACACCGTGATCACCCAGAACGTGGACGGTTTGCACGGCGCGGCCGGCAGCACGTCGGTGATCGAGTTGCACGGTCGCCTCGACGAGGTGACCTGCCTGGACTGCGGCAACCTGACCTCCCGGGAGGAGCTGGACCGGCGGCTGCGTGAGGCCAACCCGGACTTCGTGGCCCGCGCCGACGCCGTCAACCCGGACGGTGATGTTGATCTCCCTGATGGGCAGGTGGCGGCGTTCCGGACGGTGGACTGCGCGATCTGCGGCACCGGGATGTTGAAACCGGACGTGGTGTTCTTCGGTGAGACGGTGCCGCCGCAGCGGGTGGCGCGGTGTTTCGCGGCCGTGGAGCAGGCCCGCGCGGTGCTGGTGCTGGGGTCGTCGTTGACGGTGATGTCGGGGCGTCGTTTCGTGATTCGGGCCGCGAAAAGGGGCATCCCGGTCGCGATCGTCAACCAGGGGCCGACCCGGGGTGACGGCCACGCCACCGTGTGCGTCGACGCCCCGTTGGGTGTGGTGCTGCCGCAGGTGGCCGCGCGGGTCGGCGCCGGGACTCCGCTGGGGGTGTGACGGCCGGCCCTGGCCGGCGGCCGGGGTAGGACATCTGCCGGAAACACCAACGCTGGTAGCGTTGGGAACGCCGGTAACACCCACGTGGGAGAGACCGCCCGACAGCACGCAGGGCGGCGCCGAAGGGGCAAATCCTCCCCGGAACCTCTCAGGCAAAAGGACCTCGTGGGCAGGCACTGTGGAGCGCCCCTGTGGGTGCGACAGAGGGGGAGGCCGACACGTCGACCTCGCCCCGGGAGTGCCCCTGATGACCGTAGAGCAGTTCGCCACCCGTCACATCGGTCCCGGCCCCGACGACGAGCGTCGGATGTTGGAGGTCGTCGGGCACGACTCGATCGACGAGCTGATGGACGCCGCGATCCCCGAGGTGATCCGCTGGCACGGCACCCTCGACCTGCCGGAGGCGGCCACCGAGGCCGAGACGATCGCCGAGCTGCGGGCCCTCGCGGCGCGTAACACCGTCGCCGTCTCCATGATCGGCCTGGGGTACCACGGCACGCACACCCCGGCGGTGATCCGCCGCAACGTCCTCGAGGACCCGGCCTGGTACACGGCGTACACGCCGTACCAGCCGGAGATCAGCCAGGGCCGCCTGGAGGCGCTGCTGAACTTCCAGACCATGGTCACCGACCTGACCGGCCTGGCCACCGCGAACGCCTCCATGCTCGACGAGGGCACCGCGGCGGCGGAGGCGATGACCCTCGCCCGCCGGGCCTGCAAGACCAAGAGCCCGGTGTACGTCGTCGACGCCGACGCCCTGCCGCAGACCATCGCGGTGATCACCAGCCGGGCCGAGCCGCTCGGCATCGACGTGCGGGTCCTCGACGTCGGGCGCGACGAGTTGCCGGCGGAGTTCTTCGGTCTGCACCTGCAGTACCCGGGGGCGTCCGGGGCGGTGCGTGACCACGCGGGTCTCGTCGAGGCGGCGCACGCCGTCGGCGCCCTGGTCACGGTCGCGGCGGACCTGTTGGCGTTGACGCTGCTGCGCGCACCGGGGGAGATCGGGGCGGACATCGCCGCCGGCACCACCCAGCGTTTCGGCGTACCCATGGGATTCGGTGGGCCGCACGCCGGTTACCTGGCGGTGCGTTCGGGCCTGGAGCGGATGCTGCCCGGGCGCCTGGTCGGGGTGTCGCGTGACGTGGACGGCAACCCGGCCTACCGGTTGGCGTTGCAGACCCGGGAGCAGCACATCCGGCGGGAGAAGGCGACGAGCAACATCTGCACCGCGCAGGTGCTGCTCGCGGTGATGGCCGGCATGTACGCCGTCTACCACGGGCCGGACGGGTTGCGGGACATCGCGACGCGTACCCATGACATGGCGGCGCGGCTCGCGGCCGGGCTGCGCGCCGGCGGCGTGGACGTCGCCGACGTCGCGTTCTTCGACACCGTCACCGCGAGCGTGCCGGGCCGGGCGGCGGCTGTCGTCGCGGCGGCCGCGCAGCGGGGCGTGAACCTGCGGCTGGTCGACGCCGACCGGGTGGGGGTGTCCTGCGACGAGACCACGACGGACGCGCACCTGGCGCGGGTGTGGGCGGCGTTCGGGGTGCCGGCGTTCGACGGCGACGTGGACGCGGCCCTGCCGGCCGACCTGACCCGCGGCGGCGACTTCCTCACCCACCCGGTGTTCCGCAGCCACCACTCGGAGACGGCGATGCTGCGCTACCTGCGGCGGCTGTCGGACTTCGACTACGCCCTGGACCGGGGCATGATCCCGCTCGGGTCGTGCACGATGAAGCTGAACGCGACCACCGAGATGGAGCCGGTCAGCTGGGCGGAGTTCGCGCACATCCACCCGTTCGCACCGGACGCGCAGACCGCCGGGTACCGGGAGATGATCGGCCAGCTGGAGTCGTGGCTGGCCGAGGTGACCGGCTACGACGCGGTCAGCGTGCAGCCCAACGCGGGTTCGCAGGGCGAACTGGCCGGGTTGCTGGCGATCCGCTCGTACCACGCGTCGCGGGGTGAGACGCACCGCGACGTGTGCCTGATCCCGTCGTCGGCGCACGGCACGAACGCGGCGTCGGCGGTGATGGCCGGCATGCGGGTCGTCGTGGTGGCCTGCGACGACGACGGCAACGTCGACCTCGTCGACCTGGACGCGAAGATCGACAAGCACCGGGACGCGCTCGCCGCGATCATGGTGACGTACCCGTCGACGCACGGCGTCTACGAGACGGGCATCGCGTCGTTGTGCGCGAAGGTCCACGACGCCGGCGGGCAGGTGTACGTCGACGGGGCGAACCTCAACGCCCTGGTCGGGTTCGCCAAGCCCGGCAAGTTCGGGGCGGACGTGTCGCACCTGAACCTGCACAAGACGTTCTGCATCCCGCACGGCGGCGGTGGCCCCGGTGTGGGCCCGGTGGCGGTCCGCGCGCACCTGGCGCCGTTCCTGCCCGGCGACCCGCTGGGCGCGCACGTCGACGCGACGCCGGCGATCTCGGCGGCGAAGTACGGGTCGGCGGGCATCCTGCCGATCCCGTGGGCGTACCTGCGGATGATGGGCGCCGAGGGGCTGACCCGGGCGACAGGTGTGGCGGTCCTCGCCGCGAACTACGTGGCGGCGCGGCTGCGCGGGCACTTCCCGGTGCTGTACGCCGGCAACAAGGGCCTGGTGGCGCACGAGTGCATCCTCGACCTGCGGCCGTTGACGAAGGCGACCGGCGTGAGCGTGGACGACGTGGCGAAGCGGCTGATCGACTACGGCTTCCACGCGCCGACGATGTCGTTCCCGGTGGCGGGGACGCTGATGGTGGAGCCGACCGAGAGCGAGGACCTGGCCGAGCTGGACCGGTTCTGCGACGCGATGATCGCGATCCGCGCGGAGATCGAGCAGGTCGCCTCGGGTCAGTGGCCGGCGGGGGACAACCCCCTGGCGAACGCGCCGCACACCGCGGCGATGGTCAGCGGTGACGAGTGGCCGCACCCGTACCCGCGGTCGGTGGGCGCGTACCCGGCCGGGGTGGACCGGGCCGGGAAGTACTGGCCGCCGGTGCGGCGCATCGACGGCGCGTACGGCGACCGGAACCTGGTCTGCTCGTGCCCGTCGCCGGAGGCGTTCGAAGACTGAGCTTGGCGACGGGCATGCCGGGGCGGGCGGTTGCGAGCCGCCCCGGCAGCCGCGGCGACCTGGGCGTGGTGTCCCTTACCGGGGGACTTGGCCGGGTCGACGGCGGCTAGTCGGTGACGCTGAGTGGTCGGTTAGGCCACGAGGGCGTGGCGGGCGGGGCCTCGGTGCGGTGCGATGCTGCTGCCGTCGGGGAGCAACTCGCCGGTGTCCTCGAAGACGATGACACCATTGCAGAGCAGGCTCCAGCCCTGCTCACGGAAGCAAGCGAGCACTCGCGCGGCTTCCCGGTCGGTGGCTTCAGCGGAGGGGCAGGTCGGTTGGTGCTGGCACATCGGGTTCTCCGGACTGTGGGGGCACTGTGTCATGGTTCACATGACCAGTGACGCACAGTACCAAGCGAAAGTGTCCAACATCGAGCAGGTGCCCGTCTGTCGCACCGGAAATCCACTGAACGGATGAGGAAGGTCGGACCATACGGCGTGGAAACGCTCCCACAGGTGTTGTCGGCGTCGATCGACGCGCCCGGGGCCCCGGCCGCGTGCCGAGGCGGCGCCCGCACCGAACGCGCCCGCCTGCACTGGCACCGCGGCGACGGCGGTGACCCCGCCGCGCTCGCCGAGGAGTTCCTCGCCGCGCACGGCCTACCCCTGGACGACCTGTCCCGGCCCACCCCCGCGCACCCGCACGCCGCCACCGGCGTCTGCGGTGCGGCGCTCTACCTGTCCGCCGCCGCCGGAGCGCTGCTGGCCGGCGCGCCCACCGGGGCACCCGAACCCGCGCCGACACTGCCCGACCTCGCCGTCGTCGTGTACGAACACGGCCGCACCCCGACCACCCGACCCACCCCACCGGGACCGTGGCGGCTCGGTGCGTGGACCGAGAGCTGGACCCCCCAGCAGCACGCCGCCGCCGTCGACGCGGTCCGCGCCGCCATCGGCCGCGGCGACGTCTACCAGACCAACCTCGTCGGGCACGCCGCCGCCCCCTACACCGGCGACCCGCTGCCCGCCCTGGCCCGCCTCGGCGCGCTACCCGGCGCCCGCTACGGCGGCGTCCTCACCGGCGACGGCTGGGCCATCGGCTGCGCCTCCCCGGAAACCCTCGTCGAGGTCACCGACGGGCACCTGATCACCCGACCGATCAAAGGCACCCGCCCGGCCACCGCCGCCGGCCGCGCCGAACTGCTGACCAGCGCGAAGGAACGCGCCGAACACATCATGATCGTCGACCTGGAACGCAACGACCTCGCCCGCGTCGCCCGCACCGGCACCGTCACCGTCGACGACCTGTTCACCGTCCGCCGCTGGTGCGACCTGTGGCAGGCCGAGTCGACAGTGCGCGCCGCCGCCGCCAACGGCCTCGGCCTCGCCGACCTGCTGCGCGCCACCTGCCCCGGCGGCTCCGTCACCGGGGCACCGAAACACGCCGCGCTGACCCAGATCAACGCCCTCGAACCCGTCGGCCGGGGCGCCAGCATGGGCGCGCTGGGCTGGGTCGCCCCGGGCCGCGTCGACCTCGGCCTGACCATCCGCACCGCCGCCGCCGACGGCCACCACCTGCACACCTGGGCCGGCGGTGGCATCACCTGGGACAGCGACCCCGCCGCCGAGGTCGCCGAAGCCGCCGCGAAGGTCACCCCGATCCGCGCCACCCTGGCCGGCCGCTGAACCCGCCGTCGGCGATAAGCTGCCGGTCATGACCATGCGGCCCATCCGGATCATCGGCGACCCCGTCCTACGCACCGAATGCGAAGCGGTCACCAGCTTCGACGCCGAGCTGCGCGCCCTCGTCACCGACCTGATGGACACCCTGCTCGGCGAGCCCGGCCGCGCCGGCGTCGCCGCACCGCAGATCGGCGTCAGCGCCCAGGTGTTCGTCTACGACGCCGACGGCCACCGCGGCCACCTCATCAACCCCACCCTGGAGCTGTCCGACGAGCTCCAGGACGACGAGGAAGGCTGCCTGTCCATCCCCGGGCTGTACTTCCCGACCGTGCGGGCCCTGCACGCCACCGCCCACGGCGTCGACCAGAACGGCGAGCCCCTCACCATCACCGGCAGCGGGTTCCTGGCCCGCGCCCTGCAACACGAGACCGACCACCTACAAGGGCGGCTCTACGTCGACACCCTGCGCGGCGACACCCGCCGCCGCGCCCTACGCGAGATCCGCGCCGGACGCTTCGACTCACCCAGCCGCAGGTCCTAGGCCACCCACTGGTCGTGGCCCAGCTTCACGACCAACGCCGCCACCACCACCAGCAACACCACCCGCACGAACCCGGAGCCGCGCCGCAACGCCATCCGCGCCCCCAGCACCGAGCCGGCGATGTTGCACACCGCCATGCCCGCACCCAGCAACCACCACACGTGCCCGGTCACCCCGAACACCACAAGCGCACCCAGGTTCGTGCCCGCGTTGACGACCTTCGCCATCGCCGAACCGTGCACGAAGTCCGCCCCGACCACAGCGGTGAACGCCAACACCAGAAACGTCCCGGTCCCCGGACCGATCAACCCGTCGTAGAGGGCGATGCCCACCCCGGCCACCGCGACCACCACACCCACCCGCACCGGAGTCCGCCTCGCCGGCACCGCCACCACCCCCATCCGGGGACGCAGCAACACGAACACCGCCACCGCCACCAACACCACCAGCACGACCGGCCGGTACGCCGACGCCGGCACCGCCCCGGCCAACACCGCGCCCACCCCCGCACTGAGCACCGCCAACCCGGCCGCCGGCCCCGCCACCCGCCAGTCGACGGTCGTGCGCCTGGCGTACGTCACCGCCGCCGTGGACGTACCGAAGATCGCCGCCAACTTGTTCGTGCCCAGCGCGGTGGCCACCGGCAACCCCGGGGCGGCCACCAGCAACGCCGGCAGCAGCAACAACCCGCCACCGCCCACCACGGCATCGACCCACCCGGCCATCGCCGCGGCGGCCAGCAGAGTACTCAACGTCATGGCGTCCACGGGCCGCCATTCTGCCCACCGCGACACTCCCCACCGGCACCCGAGTGGCCAGCCTCACCCGCTCACCGACCCCGCGTACGCCGCAACCACACCCCCAACGCCCCGACCGCCACGAACACCAGCACCGAGCACAGCAACACCTTCACCACCCGGCAACCATGCCACGGGCACGTAAGGTGCAGGAGTGCGCCTGGCCACCTTCAACATGCTGCACGGACGATCCCTCACCGACGGACTCGTCGACCCCACCCGACTCACCGCCGCCATCGGCGCCCTCGACGCCGACGTCCTCGCCCTACAGGAGGTCGACCGCGACCAACCCCGCAGCGGCGACCTCGACCTCACCGCCATCGCCGCCCGCGCCCTCGACGCACCGCACCACCGCTTCGCCGCCGCCGTCGTCGGCACCCCCGGCGAACAGTTCCGCCCACTGCGCCACGACGACGACGGCCACGGCGAACCCTGCTACGGCATCGGCCTGATCAGCCGATACCCCGTGCGTAGCTGGCAGGTCACCCGACTCAAACCGGCACCCGTGCGCTCACCGGTCTACGTGCCCGGCCCCCGCGGCGGCCTCATCCTCCTGCACGACGAACCCCGCGTGGTCCTCGCCGCCGTCCTGGACACCCCACACGGCCCCCTCACCGTCGCGGCGACCCACCTGTCCTTCGTGCCCGGCTGGAACGCCCGCCAACTCCGCCAGACCATCCGCGCCCTGCGCGCGCTGCCCGCCCCCCGCATCCTGCTCGGCGACCTCAACCTGCCCGCCGGCGCGGCCCGCCTCATCTCCGGCTGGCACCCCCTGGGCCGCCGCCCCACCTACCCGTCCGGGCAACCCCGCGTCCAACTCGACCACATCCTCGCCGACCGGCACGCCCTCGCCGACCTCCCGCCGGTACGCGCCGTCACCGCCCCACCATCGACCATCTCCGACCACCGCCCCCTGCTGGTCGACCTCGGCTGACCACCGGACACGCCGCCACGCGCGGCGGGGGAGCGCAAGTTTCCCTCAAGATCATTGCATCGACGAACTCCGACGATCATGCTGGTCGACACGCGCCACGATCACCTCGTCGGAGGCCACATGAGACACCAGCGACCCGCAGCCATCGCCGTGACAACCCTCATCGCCGTCACCCTCACCGCCGCACCCACCCCCGCCAACGCCCACCGCGCCGCCGCACCCGGGCAGGTCACCACCCTCACCGCCAACCAGGCCGACGGATACACCACCCTCGCCTGGCAACCCGTCGACGGCGCCACCGACTACCAGATCGAACGCACCCCCGTCGACGCCACCAACACCCCCACCGGCGCACCCACGATCGTCGGCATCTGGCGACCCAACCGCCAGATCAACCAACAGGCACCCACCTTCGCCGACGCCGGCTACCACCCCGGCGACACCTTCCAATGGCGGGTACGCGCCCGCACCGGCACCACCGAACAGCCCTACTCCGACCCCGTCACCGCCACCACCACCGCACCCTGGGGCAACCCCGACACCCCCGGCGAGAACCTGCGCACCCAATGGGAAACCACCCACGCCGCGCAGTACACAAGCGACACCGACGAGTACGCCTACACCGCCGCCATCGACACCCTCAGCGACCGCGTACGCGTCGTCGAACTCGGCCGCACCGTCCAGAACCGACCCATCAACATGCTCGTCATCGGCCACCCCACCCCACCAGCCACACCCGAGGCCGTCGCCGCCACCGCACCCGTGGCCATCAACTGCAACGTGCACGGCAACGAACCCGGCGACCGCGAAGCCTGCCTCATCATGGCCCGCCAACTCGCCTTCAGCACCGACCCCCGCATCACCGACCTGCTCAGCCACACCACCGTCCTGATCGTCCCCACCATCAACGGAGACGGCCGCGCCAACAACACCCGCGGCAACTCCACCGGCCAGGACCTCAACCGCGACTACTCCCTCATCCGCCAACCCGAGACCACCGCGTACATCGAAATGGTCCGCGACTACCGACCCGTCGCCGGCTACGACGGCCACGAATTCGGCAACTCCCGCGCCGGCGACCTGCCGATGCTCCCACCCCGACACCAGAACGTCGCCCAACCCATCTTCGACCAGTCCCAGGACATGATCGAAGGCCACATGTACGCCAAGGGCGCCGAAGCCGGCTGGTGGGCCTGCCCCTACGGCTGCGAAGGCGGCGGCAACGTCGGCCTCAGCGAGGAAACCATCCTGCGCAACACCCTCGGGCTCAAGAACGTCACCAACTCCCTGCTCGAACTGCGCAGCGCAGGCGGCCAGACCCGCCCCGACGAGGGCAACACCGCCAACAACCGACGCCGCAAGACCTACTCCGCCCTGTGGACGTTCCAGCAGTTCCTCGACTACCACCGCGCCGACCGCGCCGACATCCTGAACGCCCGCAACACCGCCATCACCTCCCAGGCCGCCAACACCGGCCGGCTGGTCTTCCGCGGCTCCCGCCCCATCCCCGCCCACCCCGCACCCCACCCCGGCGACAGCCCACCACCACTCGACGCGCCCCCCACCGACCTGATCCTCGACAACCCACCCTGCGCCTACAAACTCACCGACGCGCAGTACCACGGCGCCCGCACCGACGGCCCCGGCGGCGTCGGCACCACCGTCGCCCAACGCATCGCCGCCCACGGCTGGACCGTCATCACCATCGGCGACGACCACTACGTACCTCTCAACCAACCCGAACGCGGCCTCATCCCACTGCTCCTGGACGCCAAGGGCGTGGAGAAACTGACCGACGGCGAACGCGTCTACCCCACCCTCACCGGCCGCCGCAACGGACCCCTGACCGTCACCGGCTTCACCTGCGCCGACGACGCCACCATCAACGGCCCGGTCACCGTCCGGGCCGGCGCGGCACTCGTCACCACCGGCACGACCGTCAGCGGCCCACTCACCGCCACCGGCGCCGCAGGCATCCTGCTCGCCGACAGCACCGTCAACGGCCCGCTCCGCATCACCACCACCGACGCGATCTCCATCATCGACACCACCATCGCCGGGCCCGTCGACCTGTCCGCCAACACCACCGGCACCGACACACCCGTGCTGGCCGGCACCACCATCCGAGGCCCGCTCACCTGCACCGGCAACAACCCCACCCCGCACAACCTCGGCATCGCCAACACCGTCAGGGGTCCCCGCACCACCCAGTGCGCGGCACTGTGACCGACAACTAGCGAACCGTCGTGCCGGCGGCGCGGGCCCCGCCCCCGCCGCCGGCACCCGAGAACCCACCAACCCCCGTACCCGTGGAGGCCGCCGTGTCGCACCCCGCCACCCCACCGCGACACCCCCGACTCCGGGCCCTCGGGCTCCTCCTCGTGCCGACACTGCTGCTCGCCGCCTGCACCGGCAGCCCCGCAACCCCCCGCGCGGACACCGCGCCAGTGACCGCCGCACCCCAGGTCACCGGGCCACTCTGCGCCGCCCTGCCCACCGGCACCGAGCCGGGCAACCCGAGCTTCCTCGCCGGTCAACCCGTCGAGGCGGCGCTGCGCTGGATCCCCACCCTCACCACCTTCGAAGCGGCACTGCGCGCCAGCGGCGTCCGCACCGACCTGCCCGCCGGCGTCACCGTCCTGGCACCCTCCGACGACGCCTTCGCCGCGACGTTCTCCGAGGACAACTGGGACGACCTCATGACCCATCACACCGACCAGCTCCGCACCCTGCTGAAAGCCCACCTCATCACCGGAACCCACCCGATCGGTGACCTCACCACCGCCGGCACCGCCACCACCCTCGACGGCGTCACCGTCACCGTCACCCGCACCGGGCCCACCGCCCGCCTCGGCGACCGCGCCGACACGGTCTGCGCCGACTACCAGGCCACCAACGCCCGCATCCACATCATCAACGCGGTCCTCGGCCCACTGCCCGTCACCGCCGACGGCACCGGCCACCGCGCACACTGACCACCCTCACTCCGGCCGCACCAGACCCGCCAGCGCGCGGTTGGTCCGGTTCGCGCGGACCGCGTCGCGCTGCTGCCCGGCCGTCACCTCGATGTACGTCTGCGACGACGCCAACGACGCGTGCCCCAACAACCGCATGATCTCCGCCGCGCTCGCACCGTCCTCCGCCAACCGGGTGGCGAAGGTGTGCCGAAGCGCATGCAACCGCGCACCACGCGGCACCCGGTCACCGATGCCGGCCCGCCGGTAACACGACTCGACGAGATACTGCAGGCCGCCACGGCGCAACGGTTCACCACGCCGATCCACGAGCAACGCCGAGTCGGGGCGTACCGACCGCGCACCGAAGCGCCGCACCCGACTGTCCAGGTAGTCCCGCAGCACCCGATCCAGGTCCGCCTCGATCGGCACCACCCGGGGCCGCCCGCCCTTGCCCGCCACCTCGACCCGCCGCTCACCGGGCCGACCACCGAGCGAGTCGACCCGCAACGCCAGCAGCTCCGACAGGCGCAGCCCGGCGCACAGCGCCACCGCCAACACCGCCACGTCCCGCTCCGGCCACGGGTCCCGCTGCCGACCCTCGTCGCGCGCGACGGACGCGAGCAGCACCTCGGGGGTGTCCGCGCCGCGCAGCGGCTTCGGCTGGGGGAGTAGCGCCCGGGGACGCCCGACCGCCGGCATCGGGTTGCCCGCCACGAACCCGTCAGCGACCAGGAACGTGAAGAAGGTGTTCCAGGTGGACCAGGCCCGGTGCACCGACGCGGGAGCCCGGGGAGCGGCGAACCGGGCGAAGGCCGCCCGCATCACCCGGGGGGAGAGGTCGGTGATCGACAGCGCGTCGAGGGGGAGGGGAGTGGCCTCCGCGACCAGGGCCGCGACCGTGTGCAGATCCCTGCGGTACGCGGCCAGGGTGTGCGGGGAGGGCTTGCGGGTGGCCCGAGCGGTCAGGAACTCCTCGATCAGCACCCCGAGCGATTCGTCCTTTTTGTCATGCATAAGGGATATTATGCAGCATTTTCGTGTTTCCGGGAAGCGGGTGAGCGAGGGGGAGCGGAGCACCTCCGGGCCCCGAACACTGCCGCGCCCCGTACGTGGGACAACTCGACAGGTACTCGGAGCGCCACTCATCGCCGACACCCGCCGCGGCTCGGACGGCCGCAACGGCGCTCGCAGTGGCAACGACGGTACGCACGACGGCCGGCCGGACCGCGCAAGAACGGCCGGACCTGATCGCGGAACACGTATCGTGCGCGGCATGACGTCGCCCGCCGGCACCTGTCCCACCTGTGGTCGACCCGGCACGCCCACCGTCTACACAGACCTGGAAGGACCGATGGATCTGGTCTGCCCGGAGGGGCATCGGTGGCGGGCCGCAGGCCGACCCGGCTGGGCTCCATACGCAACGCCCACCGCCGTCGCCGGCGACGCGGCAGAGGCAACGCCCTCGACCGCACCCACAGAGGTCGGTAAGGACGGGCGGACCTGGCGGATCGGCACGGCCGGCGACGTCGCCTGGCTGCCCGGGCGGGTCGCGCCGGGCTTCTCGATCACCACCGCGATCCCGCCCGTGTTCGAGGCGTACGGCACCTTCTACCCGCCCGACGGCGTCGACCTCGACGCCCACGAACACGCCGTGATCAACGAGCTGGTCGCCTGCACCGCGGACCAGCCGTGGTGGCTGGGCTTCCTCGACACCGGCGCCCACGACGTCGTCTTCCCGCAGGCTGCGAGGGTGTCCCTCTACTGGGACTGGCCCTACGTGCT
Source organism: Micromonospora sp. NPDC048835 (assembly GCF_040649995.1). Lineage (NCBI taxonomy): Bacteria > Bacillati > Actinomycetota > Actinomycetes > Micromonosporales > Micromonosporaceae > Micromonospora > Micromonospora sp. NPDC048835. Next base: position 57,179 of record NZ_JBEZGM010000006.1, read on the forward strand.
GGTCGAGGCCGGGCCGGAGCAGGCGCTCAACTGGCGGACCGGTCACATGCGCGGCGACGGGGCGCTGCCCGACCTGTTCTTCCCGGCGGATCGGTCCTGGCTCGTCTCCGCCCTGTGGGACGACACCTGGACCGACGTCGGCGCCGGCGCCGCGGTGCTCGCGGCCCTGCGGCGCAACCCGCTGGTCAACGCGCGCCTCGTCGGGCCGGACGAGGACGCGGGTCCGCCCGGCCGGACCCGCGACTGACCACTGTCGGGTGACGGTAAGGGGACCGCCAGAACGCCTCACTTTACATAATGTGCATTATCGAATCGCACCTCGATGGTCGGATGAGCGGGAAGTGGCCGGTGCCGGCCCTGTCGGCGCGGCCCTGCGGTATCACTTGTTGGCCTGAGCGCCGAGGCACCATGGGTGCGTGTCTGTGCAACGTGGTCCGTCGCGACCAGATCCCGTCCTGTACCCGGACGTCGCTCTCGCGGGCAGCCTGGTCCGCACTCTGCAAGTCGAGTTCGACCAGATTGCCCCATTCGTGCAGGCGCTCCCCGAAGCCTCACCCGGTTGGCGGTTCACCGGCGCGCGGGTGCGGGACGACGACCGCATCGCCACCGTCCTGATGGGCAGTCACGAGCGGGTCTTCCTCGTGGAGTTCTGGGCACAGGGAGTCTGCCTGGCGCGGGGCGAGACCGACGACCTGCCTGCGGTGGCCGCCGCGATCCGGACCTGGCAGTCGGGCGCGCGGGTCCGGGCCCTCGGCTCCGCGTGGCCGTTCGTCACCTTCGGGCCTCTCGCCGAGGCCCACGAACGCGGTGAAGCCGCCGAGTACACCTGGCGGCGGTACCACGAGAATCCTCAGCGGGCGCCGCACCTGCGCCGCCTGCATTCCTTCATCGCCGTGGCCGTTCGCGAGCCGCGACTGCGCCGGCTGATGCCCTTCACCAGCCATGGGACCCTCGGGTTCAGCAGAACAGTCGGTCACCCGTACAGCGGCGACTGCCCCTGGGTCGAACCGCTCGAGGACGATCGGTATCTGGTGAAGGCGCCGGATCGTCGACGCGAATGCGGAACTGGCGATGCCGCCCGCAGTGTCGCCCTCGTCCTCGCCGGCCTGCCGGACTGACCATCCGCGCCAGTCGTCGGGTGGGCAAGCGTTCGAGCCTGTGCCGGGAGGTTGGTGCTCGCGGCGGCTTAGGTACGGCGGCTCATGCGGCCGGTGTGGCGAGCCGGAATGCTCGCGGGCATGGATACGCCACACCTTGGCAGATCGGGAGCAGCCGTGGTCCTGGTGCTCTCGCTTGTCGGGTGTGGACCCGACGCTCCCACACCCGAGGACGCACGGCGGGAGGCTGCCTCCAGCGCCGTCCGGCAGGCGAGCGCGGCGACGGCTGCCCAGACCGACGCGGTCTTCGCCGAACTGGTGGGGGGAACACCGGCGCTGACAGAGGTGGCGACGTCGACGTCCGATGACTGCCACGCCGGTGTCGCCGATGTTCTGTACCCACACGACCCCTTCCGACTGCGCTGTAGTTGGGGTGAGACCAGGTATTTCGCTGTCCGTGGAGAGTTGCTCGACGCGTTGCGTCAGATGGATGTGGCCGCGAAGCAGGCTGGTGTGCTGCCGGTCAGCGGTGAGGCGCTCGACGGTGTGGAGTTCTACGTCGCGGCCAATGGTCTGACCGAGGATGGGCAGGTGCTACCGCTGCCGACGTTGACCTATGTCGCGGTGGGGTATGGCGGGCGGCTGTCGGTCAGGTGGTTCCGGGCGAGTGATCCGCGGCCCGAGGACCATTCGGTGGACGTTCGGTGGCCCATGGTGTGGCAGGACGACCACCGGGTCGACGTCGATGCGTTGTGGAACGGCCCTCTGCGTGGGCAGGCATATCTGCTGACGGTCAGCACCGGGGTGACGTACCACGAGGTGCCCTGGCCCTCGTGAGTGCGCTGACGGTGGGTCCTCTCCCCCGTCGGCGCGTCTCAGCCTCGCGTGCGGCGCAGCCAGTCCTGGGTGAGCGATCGCAGCAGTGCGGGTTGTTCGTGTGGCAGGTAGTGTCCGGCCGCGTCGTTGACGGTGTAGGTGCCGCGCGGGTAGTGGCGCATGGCGCGGAACTGGTCGGCGTATCCGACGATCCGGTCCTGCCGGCCGGTGATGACGCTGACCGGGCCGTCGAAGACGACCTCGGCGGTCTCGTCCGGTAGCGCGTAGTCGGGGCTGTTCTGTAGCTCCTGTTGGGATGTCGCGTCGCCGGAGTGCAGTGCGGCGAGCCCCGTCGCGACGACGGCCGGGGTGCGGTGGCCCAGGGCGGCGTCGAGGTGGGCGTGCAGGTCCGGGTAGATCTCTCGCAGTCCCGAGCCGGCGACGGCGGGATGGGGGGGGGCTCCTCGTTGGAGGCGGCTGTGCGCTTCAACCTCTCATGACCGGTCGGGTCGGGCCGGGGGCACCGGCCGTGTGTCGACTGGTGCCCCCGGACGGGGTGCGGGGGTGCGGGTCAGAGCCAGGGCACCTGTGGGGACGGGTAGAAGTCGACCTGTTGCAGTCGCCAGCGGGGTGCCTGTTGCCCCAGTCGGGTTCGGAAGGACTCCCAGTCGTGGCTGGCGGTGGTGGACCAGCCGAGTTCGGCGATCGCGGGCAGGCGGGGGAAGGCCATGTGTTCGATGTCGTCGAGGGTGCGCAGCGTTTCGGACCACAGTGGGGCTTCGACGCCGAGGATGGCGTCCTCGCCGATGCCGGTTACCCGGGTGGCGGGGTCCCAGCCGTAGGCGTCGGACACCTCGATCAGGCCGGCCCAGCGCAGGCCGAGGCGGGTGTTGGCGTCGTACTTCATGTCGAGGTAGGCCTTGTTCGCCGGTGACATGACGACTCTGGTGCCGCGGGCGGCGGCCGCGACGAGGCTGGTGTTCGTGGTGCCGGTGCCCCAGTACTGGGCGACGTGGTCGGTGGTGGTGTCGGCCTGGGTGATCTCGTTCCAGCCGTAGGCGCGTTTGCCGTACTTGGCGACCAGGGGTAGGACGCGGTTCATGAAGGTGCGGTAGTCCTCGTCGGTGGTGGCGTGGGCTTCGTCGCCGCCGATGTGCAGGAATGGTCCGGGTGTGATGGCGGCGAGTTCGCGGATGACGTCCTCGACGAAGCGGTAGGTGAGTTCGTCGTTGATGCAGAGGGAGCTGTAGCCGACGGTGATGTCGGTGCGTGGGGGTGGTGCGACGCCGTCGCAGTTGAGTTCGGGGTACGTCGACTGGGCGGCGTTGGTGTGCCCGGGCATGTCGATCTCGGGAATGATCGTGATCTGTCGGGCGGCGGCGTAGGCGACGACTGCCTGGTAGTCGGCCTTGGTGAGGTATCCGGGGCCGACGCCGTCGACGCCGGTGCCGGGTCCCCCGCCGACGGTGGTGAGGCGGGGCCAGGAGTCGATCTGGATGCGCCAGCCCTGGTCGTCGGTGAGGTGCAGGTGCAGGTAGTTGATTTTGTACTGGCTGAGCAGGTCCACGTAGGCGGTGATCTCGTCGACGGTGTGGAAGTGCCGGGCGAGGTCGAGCATCGCGCCGCGGTAGGCGAAGCGCGGGTAGTCGACGATGCGTCCGCCGGGGATCGTCCAGGTGGTGCGCTGCCGGTTGGGCGCCTCGATTTGGGCGGGGAGGAGTTGGCGCAGGGTCTGGGTGCCGGCGAACAGTCCGTCGGGGGTGTTGGCCCGGATGGTCACGCCGCGGTGGGTGACGTCGAGTTGGTAGCCCTGTTGGCCGATGCGGTTGTCGGCGCCGCCGATGAGCAGGGCGATCTCGGGTAGCGGGGTGGAGCGGGCGGGGATGACGGGCAGGGGGTGGCCGGTGGCGGGGCGCAGGGTGGTGGCGAGGTGGTTGCCGATGCGCCGGGCGGCGGCGGAGCCGGGGGTGGTGCGGATGATGGTCGGGGGGGTGATCCGGAACGCGTTGTGCGTGTCGGGTCGGGTTTCGACGGGTGCGGGGATGACGTCGCTGAGTTGTCGGGTCCGGTGGGTGGGGTGCGGCGGTGGCGGGGGTTGCCGTGGCGGTCAGGGTGAGGGGTAGGGCGAGTGCGGCTATGGCGAGTAGCCGTGTGGTGGGGTGTCGGCGGCGCACGGTACCTCCAGGCCTCGTATTGATCGACGGCCGTCGATCAGGTTCGCAGGTTACCGGCGCTCGGCCCGTACTGTAAACCTTCCTTATGGTTAGGGCGGGGTGAGACAACGTTGTCGCCGACCTCACGTGTGCCGCCCGCCGGGGAATGCCCGGAGCGGGTCGTGCCGTTGACCGTTCGGAAGATCAGATCCAGATGATCGAATGGAAGTGCCATGCGCATGCGTTCAGACGCGGTAGTGCTGTTCGGCGTCACCGGCGACCTGGTGTCGAAGAAGCTGTTTCCGGCGCTGTACGAGTTGACCCGGCGCGATCGTCTCGACGTCCCGGTGATCGGCGTGGCCCGCTCCGCCTGGGATGACCAGCAACTGGTCACCATGGCGCGCAAGTCGGTCACCGAGGCCAACGACGCGGTCGACGACGAGACCTTCGATCGGCTCGCGGACAACCTGTCGATGATCTCCGGTAACTACGCGGACCCGACGACGTACCAGCGGCTGGCCGACCGGCTGCGCGACGCCGAACGGCCGGTCTTCTACCTGGCGATCCCTCCGGCGGTGTTCGGCTCCGTCGTCGAGGGCCTGGCGGCCGTCGGTCTGGCCGACCGGGGTCGGGTGATCGTGGAGAAGCCGTTCGGGCGTGACCTGGCGTCGTCGCGTGAGTTGGACCGCACGCTGCGCGCGGCCTTCGACACCGAGCGGGTGTTCCGCATCGACCATTACCTGGGTAAGGAGGCGGTCGAGGGCCTCTACGCGTTCCGGTTCGCCAACCGGCTGTTCGAGCCGCTGTGGAACAACGAGCACGTCGACAACGTCCAGGTGACCCTCGCGGAGGGTTTCGGCACGCAGGGGCGCGCCGGGTTCTACGACACGGTGGGTGCGACCCGGGACGTGCTGCAGAACCACATCCTGCAGGTCGTCGCGCTCCTGGCGATGGAGGCTCCGGCAAGCGAGGACACCGCTGCGTTCCGGGAGGCCGAGGTCGCCGTGTTGCGGCAGATCGCGCCGCTGTCGCCGGAGTCCACGGTGCGGGGTCAGTACGCCGGCTACCGCGACGAGCCGGGCGTTGCGGCGGATTCGAACACGGAGACGTTCGTGGCGACCCGGTTGACCGTCGACTCCCCCCGCTGGGCGGGTGTGCCGTTCTACCTGCGCACCGGTAAGTCGTTGCCGGGCACGGCGACCGAGGTCGTGGTCGAGTTCAAGCAGCCGCAGCGTGCGTTGATCCCGGCGCAGCGGGGCACGGTGGCCGCCGCGAACCTGCTGCGGTTCCGGCTGGGGCGTGGTGACGGCATCACCCTGTCGATCCAGGCGAAGAGCCCGGGTGCCGAGGTGGTGAGCCGTCCGGTGGACCTGTCCGTCGACTTCGGGGCGGCGCTGGGGCGTCGGCAGGAGGCGTACGAGCGGTTGCTCGACGATGCGATGGACGGTCAGCACCTGCGTTTCGCCCGGGCGGAGACGATCGAGCAGGAGTGGCGCATCGTCGAGCCGATCCTGGATCTGCCGGCGGCGGTGCAGTCGTACGAGAAGGGCGGTTGGGGTCCGGCGGACGCCGACGCGTTGGCCGGTGGCTGGCACACCCCGGATCTGCGCTAGCGGGTCCGCTGCCGGCGTGGTCGAGTCCCCGGCAGGTCGCGGTCTGCGCAGCGGAGTCGACCGCGCCGGGGCTGCGTGGTGTCCTGACTGACCGCTCAGCTCAGCGGAGCGACCGTCCGGCGCTGGTGAGGTTTGCCGCTTACGACTGGTGTGGGCACGTTGTCTGCGATGTTTCTCGTCCTCGTCGGAGAGGGAGCAGCGCATGCTTTCCGCACTCGATCGTCGGCACACCGTCGCGCCGCCCGGCTACAGCAGGTGGCTCATCCCCCCGGCGGCGTTGGCCATCCACCTCTGCATCGGTCAGGTCTACGCGACAAGTGTCTACAAGAACTCCCTGATCGCTCACTTCGACACCAGTCAGACGGCGATCGGGGTGATCTTCAGTATCGCGATCGTGATGCTCGGGTTGTCCGCCGCGGTCGCCGGGACCTGGGTGGAGGCGAACGGGCCGCGTAAGGCCATGTTCGTCTCGGCGTGTTTCTGGGCGGCGGGTTTCCTGGTGGGCTCGCTGGGCATCGCCACGAAGCAGCTATGGCTGCTGTATCTGGGCTACGGGTTGCTCGGCGGCATCGGGTTGGGCATCGGTTACATCTCCCCCGTCTCCACGTTGATCAAGTGGTTCCCGGACCGGCCGGGGCTGGCCACCGGGTTGGCGATCATGGGATTCGGTGGTGGGGCGATGGTCGCCTCTCCCCTGTCGCGGCAACTGTTGTCGTTCTATGACGCCGGCTACGACCCGGCCAACGCCGGGTCGACGGCGTCGGGCAGCGCCCTGGTGTGGCTGTTCGTGACCCTGGGCCTGGGCTACTTCGTGATCATGATGTTCGGGGTGGCGAACGTGCGGGTGCCGGCGCAGGACTGGCGGCCGGCCGGCTTCGACCCGGCGAGCGTGGCCGCGAAGCCGCTTGTCACCACGGCGAACGTGTCGGCGGCGAACGCGGTGAAGACCCGCTCGTTCTGGCTGCTGTGGGTGGTGCTGTTCTGCAACGTGACCGCCGGCATCGGCATCCTGGAACAGGCCAGCCCGATGATCCAGGACTTCTTCCGCGACAACGGCACCTCGGCGGTGACCGTCGCGGCGGCCGGCGGGTTCGTCGGTCTGCTGTCACTGTTCAACATGGCCGGGCGGTTCGTCTGGTCGTCCACCTCGGACGTCATCGGCCGTAAACCGATCTACCTGGTGTACCTGGGTGTCGGCATGGTGCTGTACGCGCTGCTGGCGCTGGTCGGGCAGACCTCGACGGCCCTGTTCGTGCTGTTGGCCTGCGTGATCCTGTCGTTCTACGGCGGTGGGTTCGCGACGGTGCCGGCGTACCTGCGGGACCTGTTCGGCACCTTCCAGGTCGGCGCGATCCACGGTCGGCTGCTGACCGCCTGGTCGGCGGCGGGCATCGCGGGTCCGCTGATCGTCAACGGGTTCCTCGACGCGCAGGGTGAGCCGGGTTCGCTGACCGCGGCGGCGTACCGCCCGGCGCTGTTCACGATGGTGGGTGTGCTGGCGGTGGGCTTCGTGGCGAACCTGCTGGTGCGGCCGGTGCCGCAGCGCTACCACGAACCAGCGGGGAACGTGGACGAGCCGAAGACCGAGCAGAGGAGTGGTACGCGATGAGTGACGACAGCCGTTCCGGGCAGCAGGCCCGGTTGTGGATCTCCTGGTTGGTGGTGGCGGCGCTGCTCGGCTACGGGGTCGCGCAGACGGTCATCACGGCAGCGAAGCTGTTCACCCACTGAGCGGTGAGCCGGGGCGCGGCGCGCGCCCCGGCTCACAGGCCGCCGGAGACGCGGAGCACCGTGCCGGTGGCGTAGGAGGCGTCCGGGCCGAGCAGCCAGGCGATGGCGGCGGCGATCTCGTCGGGTTCGCCGGCGCGGCCCAGCGGGATGCGGCCGACGGCGGAGTCGGCGCGGTCGGGCACCCCGGAGTCGGCGTGGATGTCGGTGCGCACGATGCCGGGGGCGACGGCGTTGACCCGGATGCCCTTGGGGGCGAGTTCCTTGGCCAGGCCGACGGTGAGGGTGTCGGTGGCGGCCTTCACGGCGGCGTAGTGCACGTACTCCCCCGGGCTGCCGAGGGTCGCGGCCGCCGACGAGACGTTGACGATCGCCCCGCCGTCGGTGAGCCGCCGGGCGGCCTGCTGGGCGCAGAGGACGTAGCCGACGAGGTTGACGTCGACGACCCGGCGCAGGTCTTCGACGCGCAGCTCGGTGAAGGGTCCGATGAGGCTGGTGACGCCGGCGTTGTTGACCAGGCCGGTGAGGGGGCCGAGCTGGGCGGCGGTGTCGAACAGGTCGCGCACCTGCTCGGGGTCGGTGGTGTCGGCGCGTACCGCGATGGCCTGTGCGCCGACGGCCCGCAGGTCGGCCAGGACGGCGGTGGCGGCGGCCTCGTCGCGGCGGTAGCACAGGGCGACGTGGTGACCGGCGGCGGCGAGCCGGCGGGCGGTGGCCGCGCCGATGCCCCGGCCGCCGCCGGTGATGACGGTGACGGGTGCCACGGTGCCTCCCAGAATCTGCGCAAGTGACCCGCCGACGCTACCGTGACCGGCGCGGGTCGGTCGTCGAGAGGACTGTCACATCCGGTGGGGGGTGTGACCGACGAGGTGCGCTCTGGGCGTGATCCCTTACGCTCACCGCGCGGTCGATTCGACGACGGAGGTGCGCGGTGGCGGGTGTGGGTGTCGGTGACGTGGTGCAGGATTTCGAGCTGCCGGATGAGACGGGCACGCCGCGGCGGCTGTCGGAGTTCCTGGCGGCCGGGCCGGTGGTGCTGTTCTTCTACCCGGCGGCGATGACCCGGGGGTGCACTGCGGAGAGCTGCCACTTCCGTGACCTCGCGGCGGAGTTCACCGCGCTTGGCGCGTCGCGGGTGGGCATCAGCCGGGACCCGGTGGCGAAGCAGGCCGAGTTCTCCAAGCTGCACGGCTTCGACTATCCGCTGTTGTCGGACGCCGACGGCGTGGTGGCGCAGCAGTTCGGGGTCAAGCGGCGGGTGCCGTTGGGGCCGTTGAGCATGAAGCGGATGACCTTCGTGATCGGTGTCGACCGGCGGGTCGTCGAGGTGATTCACAGCGAGGTCAGCATGAACGACCACGCGGACCGGGCGCTGCGGGCGCTGGGCGGCTGAGGGTCGTCGACCCGGGTGCGGCCGGGGGTGTGAGCCCTGTGCGGCGGGTGTCGCAGCCGGCTGGTATCAAGACAGCAATCAAACAGGTGTACGGAAGAGGGTTGTGATGGATGCCGGCCAGGGTTTGTCCACTAGCGAGGTGCAGAGCATCCGGGAGTCGTTGGCGGCCGGGCGTAAACCGCGGGTGGTGTTCACCGCGTCGGCGGGGCAGATCGCCGGTCAGGTCGGTCAGGTGATCGAGCTGACCGACCCCGAGGTGTCCGACGAGTTCGTGGTGGTGCGCTTCGGTCGCGACGAGTTGCCGTTCTCCCCCGCCGACCTGGCCGTGGCGCCCAAGGGCGTTACCCGCCGGGTGGTGGAGCCGAAGCCAGAGCCCGAGCCGGAGCCACCCGCGGCGCCCGCGCCGGAGTTCGTGTTGGACACGCCGCGGGTGCCCGCGCAGCGACAGGAGGAGCCGAAGGTGGAGCAGACGGAGAAGCCGCCGGCGCGGCGGGCGGTCAAGGCCGTCAAGCCCAAGGGCCCCGCGGGCCTCACCGTGACCCTGGCGTACGCCGACGGTGAGTGGACCGTCGCGGCGCAGCAGGGCACCAAGGCGCTGGCGAAGCCGTACGTGGTGAAGCCGGCGGAGGCGTTGAAGATGGTGGCGCTTGTGGACGTGCCGGGGGTGCAGGAGGCGGTGGAGCAGATCCTCGGCACCGAGCGGGCCGAGGCGGAGCAGCAGGCCGAGAAGCTGCGTGCCGAGCTGGCGGAGATCGAGGCTCGGCTGGCGGAGTTGCGCGAGGCCCGCTGACGCGTGCCGGCGCGGGTGGGTCAGTGCCGCCTGCGGTGGTGTTCCAGCAGTCGGGTGAGCAGGCGCGTGAGCTGCTCGCGCTCGGTGCTGGACAGGGGGGCGAGCAGGTCGGCCTGGACGCGGTCGACGGTCGCGCCCATCGCGCGGGCCTCGTCGGCGCCGGCGTCGGTGACGCTGATGACGTTGCGGCGGCGGTCGGCCGGGTCGGGGGCGCGCACCACGAGCCCTCGGCCGGCCAGGTCGTTGATGGCGGCCACCACGTCGCTGCGGTCGATGCCGCAGCGTCGGCCGAGGTCGGCCTGGCTCGCCGGGCCTTCCTCGGCCAGGGTGGCGAGCAGCCGGTAGTGGTAGCCGCGCAGGTCGTGCGCGGCGAAACCCTCGCTGAGCAGGCGGGCGGCGTGGGTGGCGCTCTGGTTCAGCAGCCAGCTCGGGGTGGTGTTGAGCCCGGCGGGTGACTGCGGGGCCGCGTGATCCATGGGCTGAAGACTACCAGTAATCGTTGGCGCGACCCACGATCTGCTGTTACGTTGGTTCTTCCAACGTTGGTTGTTCCAACGTTTCGAAGGAGGCGTCATGTCCACCGTCCCCACCCTCAACGGCCAGGTCATCGGCCAGGCCCACTACGCCACCCGGGCCCTGCTCGAACGGGCCGTCGCTCCCCTGGGCGTCGCGTTCGAGCAGGTGCTCGCCCTCAACGCCCTCGCCAACGGCCCGGTGGAACACGCCCACCTCGTCCAGCGGGTCACCAGCACACTGAAGGTCGACGAGCCGCGGGTGCAGCGGGTGCTCACCTCCCTCGTCGACGCGAACCTCGCCCAGGTCGACGCCGACGCGCCACGACTGCGGCTCACCGACGCCGGTCGCGCCGTGCAGACCCGCATCGCCGACACCGTCGCCGGCATCACCGCCCGCCTCTACGCGGACATCCCGACCGACGAGGCGAACGCCGCCGCCCGGGCGCTCACCCTGGTCACCGAGCGCGCCAACGCCGAACTGGCCGCGACCCCGACCTGACGACGCGTCTCCTGCCGGGCGCGTCGAGTGTCACGCCCAACGGGGCGTCCGCTTCGTGCCAAGACAGGCGGGAGCCTGGACGCCCGTCGGAACTGGCGTGTCGGCAGCGACCCGGGTGCCGGAGCCGGCCGGTCATCGGAAGGGGCGTGTCGGCAGCGACCCCGGATGCCGGAGCCGGCCGGTCAGAAGTAGTCGAGCAGCTGCGCCGGGCCTCCGACACCGAGCAGGTCGAGGGCGGCCGGGTCGGCGTCACCGGCGGCGTGCAGCAGGCCGGCCTGCGCGGCCGAGCGGGCGCCGGCCGCGCCGGCGTACAGCAGGGCGAAGCCGCGGACGTTCAGCCGCAGGTCCGCCCCGCCGTCCACGGGGGTCAGCTCGGCGGCGCCGTCGGCGACGCTCAACCGCCAGGTGCCGGTGTTCCACTCGGCGAGCGGGTCGGTGAGGCTGAAGTCGACGACACCCCGGGCGTGGGCCGGCCATCCCCGGGCGACCACCGCGCGGGCGATGTCGACAGGTCGGTGCATCCACACGTCCCGCTCGTGCTCGCGGGCCGACTCCAACGGCAACTGGACACTGACGGCGTCACCGTCGAGCGGGCACAGGCGCAGGGTCGGCGCGACGCTCGCCCAACTGCCGAGCACACCGACGAGTTCCCGGGCCGCGTCGGCGGTGACGGCCAGGGCCTCGTCGACGGTGAGCACCGAGTCGGCCCCGTAGCCGCGGCCCCGCTGCCAGGTCGCGTAGCCGACCAGCTCGCCGTCGGCCTCGACGAGGGTGATCCCATCACCGGGCAGACCGCGGTCGGGGGCGTCGAACAGCTCACCCCGGCGGGTCAGCGGGCCGTTGCGGTGCCGGGTGACCCGCGCGTACAGGGCGTCGACGGCCGGCAGGTCGGCGGGCGTACCGGCCCGGACGGTGAGGTGTGTTGCGGGCCGGTGCCGGGGCAGGGCGGCGGTGGCCAGGTCGACGGTGCGCAGCGCTCCGGCGACCTCCCACCCGCAGGCCCGGTACGGAGCGGCGACAGTCGGGTAGAGCGCACTGATCGCCGCCCCCCGCTCACGGGCACCCCGCAGCAGCGCGGTGAGTAGAGCGCGGGCCACGCCCCGACCACGAGCCTCGGGTGCGACGGCCACCCCGGCCACGTCGGCAGCCGGCACCGCCCGCCCCGACCACCACTGGTCGTGGTGCAGGTCGACGGCCTTGCCGACGAGCCGACCGGTGTCGTCGAACGCGCCGTAACGGGTCAGGCCGGGCACCGGGGTGGACGTGGGCGCGGGACGCTGCGGGTCGGAGCCGAACGCGAACCGCCCCAACTCCCAGGCGGCGTCAAGGTCGTCGGCGGTCAGTTCGCGTACGTGCAGGGTGGCGGGCATCGGCACACCGTAGCGGCACCGCCTCCCGGCAACCGCCGATTTTCGACCAGCTCCCGCCGCCCGTCCCCCACCCCAACCCCGTCCTTTGCCCCGTCCCCCCACTCCGTCCCCGCACCCGTCGATCATGGAGTTGTGGTGGGCACCAAAACACCCATCATCACACCAAAACCGGCACCACAACTCCATGATCGACCGAGCCCCCGCCCTCGCCGCCCTCGCCGCCCCGGCCCGCCCCGAGCCCGGCCCCGCGTCCCCGCCCTGGCCCTCGCCCCGCCCAAACCGCCCCGGCCCCGGCCCCGGCCCCGGCGATCTTGCACTTACTGTCGCGGCATACAGGGCATTCGGTGCATTCCAGCAACAGTAAGTGCAAGATCGGCGCGGCGTAGGGCGAGGGCTCGGCGTAGGGCGGCGTAGGGCGAGGGCTCGTAGAGCGAGGCTCAGGGCGGGGCGGGGCGGGGCGGGGCGGGGTGTGGGGTGGGGCGGGGCGGGGTGTGGGCTCGGGTGTGAGGTTTCAGGGGGTGGGGGTTTCAGAGGGGTGGGGTTTTGCCTAGGTTGAGGGCGCTGAGCACCTTGATGAGGGTCTGTTGGTCGTGCTTGAGCTGCGGGACGTACTCGGTGATCCCCACGCCTACCAGGGCGCCCAGCGCGGCCGCTCCCTGGCGCACGCGGGTGTCGTCCGCGCCCTGCCACATCGGTACCAGCACGTCGAGATCCCGGTTCCACATGATGGCGATCTTTGCAGCGGCCCGTGACACCGGGCGAGTGGTCAGTGCTGCGGGATGTTGGCCACGCCGATGCGCTTGCGGAACACCCAGTACGTCCAGCCCTGGTAGGCCAGCACCACCGGCGTGAAGATGACCGCCACCCAGGTCATGATCTTCAGGGTGTACGGGGTGGAGGCCGCGTTGGTGGCAGTCAGCGTGCCGGCCGGGTCCAGGGTGGAGGGCAGCACGTTCGGGAACAGCGCCGCGAACAGGGTCGCCACGGCCAGGCCGATCGCCACGGCCGTGCCGGTGAACGCCCAGCCCTCACGCCGTACCCGGGCGGCGGCGAGAGCGCCGAGCAGGGCGAGGGCCGCGCCGACGGCGAGCACGACGGCGGCCGCGCTGGAACGGATGCTCAACGTCCAGGTCAGGAACGCGACCGCGAGCACCGCAGCGGCGACGCCCAGGCGCACCGCGAGAGCCCCGGCGCGCTCGCGGATGTCGCCGGTGGTCTTCAGGGCGAGGAACACCGCGCCGTGGGTGAGGAACAGCGCGAGGGTGGTCGCGCCGCCGAGCAGGGCGTACGGGTGCAGCAGGTCGACGAGGCCGCCGACGTACTCGTGGTCGGCGTCGAGTGGCGCACCACGCAGGATGTTGGCGAAGATCAGGCCCCACAGGAACGCCGGCAGCAGCGAGCCGACCACGATCGCCGTGTCCCAGCGGCGCTTCCAGGACGCCTCGGGGCGCTTGTGTCGGTACTCGAACGCGACGCCCCGGGCGATCAGGGCCAGCAGGATCAGCAGCAGCGGCAGGTAGAAACCGGAGAAGAGGGTGGCGTACCACTCGGGGAACGCCGCGAACATCGCGCCGCCGGCGGTGATCAGCCACACCTCGTTGCCGTCCCACACCGGGCCGATGGTGTTGATCAGGACGCGGCGTTCGCGGTCGTCGCGGCCGAGGACGGGCAGCAGCATGCCGACGCCGAAGTCGAAGCCCTCCAGGATGAAGTACCCGGTGAACAGCACGGCGACGAGGAGAAACCAGATGGTGGTCAGGTCCACGATGGGCTCCGGGATCAGTAGGCGAAGGCGAGCGGGCGCTCGGCGTCGTCGGTGTCGTCGGTGGGCGGCTCTTCGCTGACGTCGGGTACGCCGGCCTTGGCGTAGCGCAGCAGCAGCTTCACCTCGATCACGGCGAGGGTGGCGTAGATCAGCGTGAACGCGGTGAACGAGGTGAGCACCTCGGCCAGCGAGACGCTGCGGGACACCCCGTTGCGGGTGAGCATCTCGCCGAAGACGATCCACGGCTGGCGGCCCATCTCGGTGAAGATCCAGCCGAACGAGTTGGCCAGCAGCGGCAGCACCGGCATGGCCAGGCCCGCGCGCAGCAGCCACTTACTGCTCGGCGTACGGCCCTTGCGCTGGCTCCACAGCACCAGCAGGGCGATCGCGCCGGCCGCCATCCCGAAGGCGATCATGAAGCGGAAGCTCCAGTAGGTGACCGGGATGATCGGGGTGTAGCTGCCGGCGCCGTACTGGGTGGCGTACTGGGCCTGTAGGTCGTTGATGCCGTGCACGGTGCCGTGCGGGTCGCCGGTGCCCAGGTAGGACAGCAGGTACGGGATCTTGAGGGCGAACACCTCGCGGCTACCGTCCAGGCTGCCGATGGTGAGCACGGAGAACGAGGCGGGGCTCTCGGTGCTGTAGAGGCCCTCGGCGGCGGCCATCTTCATCGGCTGCACCTCGGTCATGATCTTGCCTTGGATGTCGCCGGTGAACAGCACGGCGGCGGAGGCGACCAGCACCACCCAGGAGCCGAACTTCGTGGCGAAGCGGTACGCCCCGGTGTCGGCGGAGTTGCGGTTGCGGATGACGTGCCACAGGCCGACCGCGACGATCAGCGACCCGGCGACCAGGAACGAGCCGGCCAGGGTGTGCGGGAAGGTGACCAGGGCGACCTTGTTTGTCAGCACGGCCGGAAAGTCGGTCAGTTCGGCGCGCCCGCTGTCGGGGTTGATCCGGTAGCCGACCGGGTTCTGCATGAACGAGTTCGCCGCGAGGATGAAGTACGCGGACAGGTTGGTGCCGATCGCGGCGGCCCAGATGCTGGCCAGGTGCGCTCGTTTGGGCAGTCGGTCCCAGCCGAAGATCCATAGGCCGATGAAGGTGGATTCGAGGAAGAACGCGACGAGTGCCTCGATGGCCAGGGGTGCGCCGAAGACGTCGCCGACGAAGCGGGAGTAGTCGCTCCAGTTCATGCCGAACTGGAACTCCTGCACGATGCCGGTGACCACACCCATGGCAAAGTTGATCAGGAACAGCTTGCCGTAGAACTTGGTGAGCTTGAGGTAGCGCTCGTTGCCGGTGCGGTGCCACATCGTCTGCAGGATGGCCACCAGCACGGAGAGGCCGATGGTCAACGGCACGAAGAGGAAGTGGTAGACGGTGGTGACACCGAACTGCCAGCGGGCAACGTCCAACGCGTCCACCTGGAACCCCCAGCCATCCGTACTACGAGACGTAGTAAATACTACTGCTCGTCGTAGAGGGCTGGTGGCCCGTACCCGTTCGGACGTCATGACCCTGATCACCCGACCCGCCCTCGCGGGCCGGCCGGCGCGTGCGACGATGGCGCGCTGATGAACACCGCACTCACCACCTGGCAGCCGCCGCTGATCTGGCGCACCGCCCTGCTGCTGGCCCGTGGCCTGGTCGGCCTGCTCGCCCGACTCGAGGTCACCGGGGACGTCCCGGCACACCTGCGACGCGGCCCGCTCGTGCTGACCGCCAACCACATCAGCCCGTTCGACCCGCTGGTCATGGCCGCCGCCTGCCAGACCCGGGGCATCGCCCCGCGGATCATGGCCACCGCCGGGCTGTTCCGCGCGCCGGTGCTCGGCGCACTCATGCGCCAGGCCGGGCACATCCGGGTCGACCGGGGCACCAGCGCCGTGCACCAGGCCCTCGACGACGCCGCCTCGGCGGTGGCCCGGGGCTCGGTGATCCTCATCTACCCCGAGGGGCGCATCGGCCTGGACCCCGGCCTGTGGCCCGAACGCGGCAAGACCGGCGCCGCCCGACTCGCCCTGGCCTGCGGCGCCCCGGTCATCCCGGTCGCCCAGTGGGGCGCACACGAGGTGCTGCCCTACCAGGCACCCCGTGGCATGCTGCGCGGCCTCGCCCGCTCCGTGTGGCGCCGACCGGTGATCCGGGTGCACTTCGGCACCCCCGTCGACCTGGGCGAGACGGCGGCGGCCAACCCCGGCGCCGCCCGCCGGGCCACCGACCGGATTGTCGACGCGCTCACCGACACCCTCGCCCCACTACGCCCCGACGAGCCGGACCGGCCCCGGCACGTCGACCCCAGCCGCCCCGCCGACCTCAGCCGCGTCCACCGCCGCACGCCCTGAGGGCGCCGCGCCCACCGCCGCACGCCCTGAGGACGCCGCGCCCACCGCCGCACGCCCGGAGGGCGCCGCGCCGGACGAGGGCGCCGCGCCGGACGAGGGCGCCGCGCCGGACGAGGGCGCCGCGCCGGACGAGGGCGCCGCGCCGGACGAGGGCGCCGCGCCCGACGAAGGCGTGCCGACGAAGGCGCCGCGCCCGACGAAGGCGTGCCGACGAAGGCGCCGCGCCCGACGAAGGCGTGCCGACGAAGGCGTGCTCGCGCCGGCGCCCACGGCACCGAGTGCGGGCCCGAGGCTGGACCCTCACCCCACCTTCTCTTCCTTTGCTCTGCACCCGCGGACGCGCCACCTACTCACGGTGACCGTCGCCTATAGGGGTGCAGAGCAAAGGGAGAACAACTGACGGCCGGGGGGTGCCCTGGACGCAGACGGGCCCCGCGCGCCCTCGCCATCGTCCCGGCGACGGTTGTCGCACTGCCGCCGGTGGTCACCCGTGCCGGAGTCGGACGGGGGCCCGCCACTCGGGCTGAGCGGCGTGCGACGCCCGGGCAACCGAGCCGCACGGCGACCAGCGATAATGATCATGTGTCGCGCCGCCGTCTCATCCTCGCCGCAGTGCTGCTCCTCGTCGTCGGCGGAATCGGCTACGCCGGTCTGCGGACCGCGTACCACAACGCCAAGGACCAGCGGGACCTCGCCGATCTGACCAGATCGTCACCGTGGCCACGGGATCAACTGCTGATCCCCGACGACGTGACCCGGCCCGGCACCGTCGGCTGGCTCGATCGTGGCGGCCTCGACATCGCCTACCCGCTGCGGACCGCCGACGGCCGGAAAGTACCCGTGCTCTGGCGGCTCGGCGTGCCGCAACCCGCGAGTGGGCTACCCGACGGCGTCGACTGCGACACGCCTCTGCTGCGCACCTGCACCGACCTGGGCGGCGGGAGCACGCTGGTCGTGACCCACGACACCGACAACAGCGACCCGTCCATCGCCCTCTACCGCGCCGACGGTGCCAGGGTGCGGGCGATCGAGGTGCAGGGGCCGGACCCGGTCGGGGTCGACGAGTTGGCGACCGCGCTCACCCGGGTCCACGGGCCCAGTGACGCCGAGTTGCTGGACCTGTTGCGCCGCGACGGCTACCAGACCGACTGGAGCTGACCGCTTTCCGCCGGCGGCGGCGCGAGCGGGCGACAGACGCCCGCCGGCCACCCGCCGGCCACCGACCGGGGGCATACTGCGTCGCGTGTTGACCCGATTCGGCTACCTCGACGCGCCAGCGCCGCTGGCGTTCGCCCACCGTGGCGGCGCGGCCGACGGCGACGAGAACACCACCGAGGCGTTCGCCCGGGCCATCGGGCTCGGTTACCGGTACGTGGAGACCGACGTGCACGCCACCGCCGACGGTGTGGCGGTGATCTTCCACGATCCGACGCTGCTGCGGGTCACCGGTGAGGCGGGGCGCATCGCCGAGATGAGCTGGGCGGACCTCGCCTCGGTGCGCGTCGGTGGCGCTGCCGTCGTACCCCGGCTCGACGAGGTGTTGGACGCGTGGCCGCAGGTCCGCTTCAACATCGACGTGAAGGCCGACGGCGGCGTCGAGCCGACGGTCGCGACCGTGACCCGGGCCGGCGCCGGCGACCGGGTGCTGCTCGCCTCGTTCAGCGACGCCCGGCTGACCCGACTGCGCGCCCTCACCGGCGGCCGGGTCGCCACCAGCCTCGGCATGCGCGGCGTCGCCCGGCTGCGGCTGGCCTCCCTGCACGGACGGCCGCTGCGGCTGCCGCCGTCGGTGGTCGCCGCGCAGGTGCCGCCGCGCTACGGGCGGGTGCCGGTGGTGGACCGCCGGTTCCTCGCCTACTGCCACCGGATCGGCCTTCAGGTGCACGTCTGGACGATCGACGAACCCGCCCAGATGCACGACTTACTGGATCGTGGCGTGGATGGCATCATGACCGATCACGTCGGCGTGCTGCGCGACGTCTACCGCAGCCGCGGCCACTGGGCCGCCTGAACCACTCCAAGGACCCCCGATGGCCGAGACCGTGACCCCCACGGTGGACGACACCCCGCCCCCCGCGAGCACCCGTCGGGAGCGCCGGGGCTGGTACATCTACGACTGGGCGAACTCCGCGTTCCAGACCACCGTCATCACGGTGTTCCTCGGCCCGTTCATCACCACCGTCGCGGAGGTGGCCGCCGGCTGCGAGTTGGGTGCCGACACCTGCGACGGGTACGTGTACCCGCTGGGCATCCGGGTGGCCGCCGGGTCCTACTACCCGTACCTGATCTCGTTGTCGGTGTTCCTCACCGTGTTCGTGCTACCGGTCATCGGGGCGATCGCCGACCGGTCGGCGCACAAGAAGCGGTTGCTCGGCGGGGCCGCGTTCACCGGCGCCGGCGCGACCATGGCGATGATCTTCGTGACCGGCGACCGCTACCTGCTCGGCGGGGCGCTCTTCCTGGTCGCGAACATCTCCTTCGGCGCGGCGATCGTGGTCTACAACTCGTTCCTGCCGCAGCTCGGGGGCCCCGACGAACGCGACGGCATCTCCAGCCGCGGCTGGGCGCTGGGCTACCTCGGCGGTGGTCTGCTGTTGGGGTTCAACCTGGTCGCGGTCACCCTGTTCAGCCAGGACGACAACCCGCAGCGCACCCTGGACCTGGCCCGCTGGTCGATCGTCTCGGCCGGGGTGTGGTGGGCGGTGTTCACCCTCGTGCCGCTGCGCTGGCTGCGCGAACGCCCCAGCGTGGCGGCGGCGTCGGGGCGGCGGGGCAACGTGCTCACCGACGGGTTCCGCCAGCTCGGGCACACCCTGCGCGAGATCAAGGCGTACCCGTTGACGCTCTTCTTCCTGCTGGCGTTCCTGGTCTACAACGACGGCATCCAGACCGTCATCACCCTGGCCAGCCAGTACGGCACCGAGGAACTGCGCCTGGAGCAGAGCACCCTGATCATCACCATTCTGCTGGTGCAGTTCCTCGCCTTCGGGGGCGCGTTGAGCCTCGGCGCGTTGGCCCGGCGCATCGGCGCCTGGAAGACCGTGCTGCTCAGCCTGGTCCTCTGGACGGGTGTGATCATTGGCGCGTTCCGGCTGCCGGCCGAGGCGCCGGTGCCGTTCATGGTCCTCGGCGCGGCCATCGGCCTGGTCCTGGGCGGCAGCCAGGCGCTGAGCCGGTCGCTGTTCAGCCAGCTCATCCCGGCCGGGAAGGAAGGTGAGTACTACGGCTTCTACGAGATCAGCGACAAGGGCACCAGCTGGCTCGGCCCGCTCGCCTTCGGCCTGGTGTTCCAACTCACCGCCTCGTACCGGGTGGGCCTGGTCTCACTGCTGATCTTCTTCGTGGTCGGGTTCCTGCTCCTGGCCGCCGTACCGATCCGCCGTGCCATCGTCGCCGCAGGTAACACGCCACCCCGGGTGCTCTGAGCACGCATCCCGCACCCGACAGATCAGGGGCGGCCGATCAGCTAGGCTGCCCGACCGTGACTGACGACGCCACCGCCGCCCCGACCTGCCTCGCCCACCCGTTCCCCGGCCAGCCGCACGCTCCGGCCGGGTGCGCGGCGGCGCGCGGGCTGGACGGGCGTCCGGTGCACGCGGCGGCGTTGAAGTTCTTCTGGGGGCCGATGGACTGCGGCAAGTCCACGATGGCGTTGCAGATGAACTACAACCACGCCCGGCAGGGCCGCCGCGGGCTGGTCACCACCCGCATCGACAGGTCGCTGGGGCCGCAGGTCACCACCCGCATCGGCCTGGCCCACGAGGCCATCGAGGTCACCGACGACCTGGACCTGCGGGCCCTGGTGCGCGGCCGGTGGGCCGACGGGGTACGCGTCGACTACCTGATCTGCGACGAGGCGTGCTTCTACACCGTCGAGCACGTCGAGCAGATGGCCGAGCTGGTCGACAGCTACGACGTCGACGTTTTCGCGTTTGGCCTGGCCACCGACTTCCGGTCGCGGATGTTCCCCGCCGCGCAACGCCTGTTCGAGCTGGCCGACGAGGTGGCCCGTATCCAGGTCGAGGTGCTCTGCTGGTGCGGCCGCGAAGGGCTGCTCAACGCCCGGGTCGTCGACGGGCGGGTCGTGCGCGAGGGCGCCCAGGTCGTCATCGGTGACACCGTCGACACCGCCGAGGTGCGCTACCAGGTGCTCTGCCGTCGGCACTACCGCAGCGGCGACCTCGGCCCCCGCGACTGAGACACCCGCCGTCCCGCCAACCAGTCGGCCACGATCACCCCGACCGTGATCAGCAGCGCCGCCCCGGCGGCCAGCGCGACTGGCGCCCGCAGCGCGACCGCCGCCGGGGACAACGCGAGCAGCAGCAGCGTCGCCGTGACCCGGGCGAGCACGCCGGTGTCAACGAGCGCCATCTGGTACGCGGCGTGCCCGGCCAGGAACAGGGCGGGACCGCCCAGGACGACCAGAGCGCTCGCCCAGTCGACAGGTTCACCGGGGGCGTGCAGCAACCGTTCGTCACCGACCGCCGTGATGACGATGCCGCCCACCATCACCGGGTGCAGGTAGTTGAACACCAGCCGGGAGAGCCGGCCGGCCCGCGCGCCCGCGGCCGCCAGCGCCCGCATGCTGGCCTGCGCCTGGTCGAAGTACACCCACCACAGGGCCACTGAGCCCGCGAAGGCGAGCAGGAACGCGGCGATCGTCACCCGGTCCAACCGCTGTGTCAGCGTCCCACCGGTGATCAGGATCGACTCTCCCAGCGCGATGAGGACGAACGCCTGACAGCGTTCGGCCAGGTGCCCGCCCTCCACCCGCCAGTGCTCCGGCGCGCTGCGACCCATGCCGGGCACCGGGAACCCGGTCGCCAGCCCGATCGCGTCGACGATGATCACCGCGATCCAGATCAGCTCCCGGGCCGGGGTGTCCATCAGCCCGCCGACGATCGCCAGTGCCGCGGTGCCGGAGATCCAGACGAGGCACTGGCGGAAACTGTCGCCGAGCCAGGGTTCGCCGCGGATCGCCCACAGCGAGAAGACCGTGCGCCCCACCTGCACCACCGCGTAGGCCAAGGCGAAGAGCAGCCCGTTTCCGTCAAAGGCGGTGGGTAGCGCCGCAGCGAGGAGCAGGCTGCCCAGCGTCACCACCAGCAGCGTGGCCCGCACCGGTGGGCGGTCCGGGTGCAGCCAGTTGCCCGCCCACACCGTGTAGATCCAGACCAGCCAGACCAGGCCGAGCAGCACCGCGGTCCGCCCGATACCGCGCCAGTCCAGGTTCCCGGCCAGGTAGTGCGACAGTTGGGTGATCGTGAAGACGTAGACCAGGTCGAAGAACAGCTCGGTGGAGGTGGTCCGCTCCACTCCCTTGCGTGGGCGCAGCAGCCGCGGGTGCCGCGGCCCGACGCCCGGCGAGGAGGGGGTCACCGGGCAGCCACCCGTGACCGGAACCGGTCGGTCACGATCACGACGACCGTCACCGCCATCGCCACCGTGGCGCACACCGCCACGGGCATCTCCAGCCACACACCGACCGGCATCAACGCCAGCAGGAGCACCACCGCCGTGACCCGGCTGATCGGCAGGGTCCGCCACAGCAGCCCCTGGTAGGCGGCGTGCCCGGCCAGGAACAGCGCGGGACCGCCGAGGGTGAGCAACACATCGACAGTGGTCGCCGACGCGCCCGGCTCCCGCAGCAACCGCTCGTCGGCCGCCGACGCGACGATGACACCGGCGACGATCACCGGGTGCAGGAAGTTGAACGCGACCCTGCTCAACGCGCCGGTGCGCTCCCCGGCGTGGGCGATGACCTCGGTGGCGGCCGGGGCCGAGCGGGCGAAGTACACCCACCACAGCGCCACCGAACCGCCGAACGCCAGCAGGAACGCCCCGGACGTCACCAGATCCACGTGCGCGGTGAGGGTGCTGCCGGTGACCAGGATCGACTCCCCCAGCGCGATCAGGACGAACGCCGCACACCGTTCGGCCAGGTGCCCACCCTCCACCATCCACCGCTCGGGTCGGCTGCGCCCCCGCCCCGGCAGCGGATAGCCGATCGACAGGCCGACCACCTCGAGGACGATGACCGCTGCCCAGACCGCCTCCCGGGAGGGGCTGTCGACCAGGCCGCCGAGGAGCACGAGCACCGACGTCCCGGCGATCCACGGCAGCGACTGCTGGAATCCGGCCACCAGCCACGGACTGCCCTGCACCGCCCACAACGCGAAGACGGTGCGACCCACCTGCACGACCACGTACACCACCGCGAAGAGCAGGCCGGTCGCGTCGAACGCCTGCGGGATCGCCGCCGACAGCAACAGGCTGCCCAGCCCCACCCCGATCAGCATCGTGCGCACCGGCCCCTGGTCCGGTTGCAGCCAGTTGGTCAACCAGGTGGTGTAGACCCAGACGAGCCACACCAGCGCCAGCAGCAGGCCGGTACGCCCGGCGCCCGGCCAGTCCAGGTGCGCGATCAGCGAGTGCGACAACTGGGTGACGGTGAAGATGAAGACCAGGTCGAAGAAGAGTTCCGTCGAGGTGGTCGGCTGCACCCCCTCGCGTGGTCGCAGCAGTTGTGGGCGTACCGGGGCGACGGCCGGCGGCTCAGAAGGGGTCACCGCACACCCGCCAGTCGCCGTCCTCGCGGACCACCGGCAGACGGCGTTCCTCACTGATCCCGCCGGATCGGGTCACCTTCACCGTCACGGTGCCCTGCGGTCGGCCGCTGCGGGTGGCGACCGACACGTCGGTGATCTCGTAGTCGGTGACCATCGGCGGTGTGCGCACCCAACTGGTGAAGCCGATCGCGCTCCACCGGCTGCGCGCGTCCTGGCAGAGCCGCTCGTACGCCCGGTCGCTGTCGCCGAGGGCCACCTCGTTGAGGAAACCGTCGGCGGTCTCCCGGATCGGGCCGGCGGCCTGCCGGACGGTCTGCAGGTTCCAGGCGCCCAGCCCGGCCACCCCCACGCAGCACAGCGCCACGCCGAACCCGGCGAATGCCAACCCGGTGCGCATCGGGCGGTGACGCCGGGCCGGTCGGCTCCATGGCTGGCCGGCACCCACGACTACCGACCGTAGAGAACACGCTCGCGCCGTCGGGCGACAAGCCGGAAACTGGGTGCGCCCGAGGAGTGGGTGTGCCCTGTCCGCGGTGGCCACGGATCGTCTACCGTCGGCGCACACCCCCGAGCAGTGCCAGGAGCCGATCGATGAGCCGCTTCGTGCAGCCGGTCCCACGCCCCGTCGACCCGTACGCCGGCGATGCTCTGCTGCGGTCCTGGCTGGAGCGTCACCTCGGGCCGGGCGGGCACGCCGCCGCCAAGGGCCGCCTCGCCGACCTGGCCGCCGACGTGAGCGGGCCGCTGCGCGCGGCGCACGCCGACGCGGAGGCGCACCCGCCGACCCTGGTCCGCTACGACCCGTGGGGCGCCCGGGTCGACCGCATCGACACCTCCGCCGGCTGGCAGGCGCAGCGCGCCGCCGCCGCCCGCCACGCCGTGGTCGCGCTGCCCTACCTGCCGGACGCCCGGGGCACCTGGGGGGCCGCCGCGCGGGTCGTGCAACACGCGCTGCTGCACCTGTACGGGCCGGAGTCGGCCACGTTCTCCTGCCCGGTGGCGATGGCCGACGGCGCGGCGGCGCTGCTCAGCATGCCCGACGTCGACGCCACGGTCCGCGACGCCTGGCTGCCCCGGTTGATCTCCACGGACCCGGCCACGGCGATCACCAGCGGGCAGTGGATGACCGAGTCGCAGGGCGGCTCCGACCTGGGTCGTTCCAGCACCCTGGGCCGCCCTGCGGCGGACGGTTCGTGGCGGCTGACCGGCGAGAAGTGGTTCTGCTCCGCCGCCGACGCGGCGATGGCGGTGGCGCTGGCCCGACCGGAGGGCGCCGGGCGGGGCAGCCGGGTGCTCGCCCCGTTCCTCGTTCCCCGGTACGCGGTCGACTCACCCCTGGCCGACGGCGCGGCTCCGGGCGCACCCGCCCCGGGTGTCACCGTGCACCGCCTCAAGGACAAGCTCGGCACCAGGGCGCTGCCCACCGCGGAGATCGGCCTGCGGGACGCGTACGCCCTGCCGTTGGGCGACCCGACGGTCCCCGGTCTGGTGCGGGCGATGACCCTGGTCGTGGTGACCCGGGTGCACAACGCGGCGGCGGCGGCCGGCGGGATGCGACGCGGTCTCGCCTACGCCCGCGCGTACGCCGACGTGCGGCACGTCGCCGGCGGCCCGCTGGCGTCCTCGCCCCTGCACCGGGCCACCCTGGGCACCCTCGCGGTCGACGCGGCGGGCGCGTTCGCCCTCGCCGGGCACGCGTTCGCCCTGCTCGGGCGGGTGGAGGTCGGCGCCGACCCGGAGGCCGCGGCGGAGCTGCGCATCGTGGCGCCCCTGGCGAAGCTCGCCACCGGCCGGCTCGCCGTCAGCTCCGCCAGCGAGTACGTGGAGAGCTTCGGCGGGGCCGGTTACGTGGAGGACACCGGCGTGCCCCGGCTGCTGCGCGACGCCCAGGTGCTGCCGATCTGGGAGGGCACCACGAACGTGCTGTCCCTGGACGTGCTGCGCGCGTTGACCCGGGAGGACGCCGGGGCGCCGCTGTTGAGGCGGCTCGCCGCCGCCGTCGACCTGGCCCGGCCGCTGTCGCCGGTGCTTGCCGACACCCTGGCCACCGCCGCCGCGCAGTGGGAAGAGACCATCACCGCGGTGACCGTCGACCCGGGTACGCCCGCGGTGCTCGCCGGGGCCCGTGGTCTGGCGTTGCGCCTGGCGTACGCGCTGACCACCGCGCTGCTCGTCGAGCACGCCGCCTGGGGCGACGAGCAGGCGGAGTTGGCCGCCCGGCTGTGGGCGCGCCGCTGGCTGAGGCACGAGGAGATCGCCGAGGACGCCCACCACCACCTGGACCTGCTCTGCTGAACGGTCGACGCGAACGGACGGGTGGGCGCGCATGTCGGTGCTTATCGAGTTGGGTGACGACCGGGGCGCGCCCCTGGACGAGCGGCAGGCACCAGCGCCGGTGTCCCCCGGTTGGCGGGTGGCGGCGCTGGTCGCCGTCTGCGCGTTGCTCGGCGGTGCCGCCCCGGCCGCGCGTCCGACACCCCTGGTCGGGTTGACGGTGCCGCCGCGGGCGACAGTGCTCGGCGCGGGGCCGCTGCTGCTTGTCGTCGACCCCGACCCGAGCCCGCCGACGCTGAGCGCTTACGACGCGGCCGCGCCGGACGGCCCGCCTCGGTGGCGGGTCACCGTGCCGCCGGCCGCCGGCTGGTTCGCCGAGGCCGCCGGTGACCTGCTGCTGCTTGTCGAACGCGACCAGGTGAGCGGGGCGCGGGCTACCACCGCCCGGTCGATGCGGACCGGCCAGCCGGTGTGGCGGCGACCCGAGCGGGTGTACGCGGCCGGGGACGCGGCGGTCGCGGTGAGCGAGGTGCGCAGCGCCGCCGAACCAGGACGGCGGGTCGAGGGCACTGTGCACGGCGTCGACCAGGCCACCGGCGCGACCCGGTGGTCGATCCCGCTACCGTCCACGGCGGTGCTGCGGCCCCTGCCCGGGCGGGTGCTGCTGGTGCAGGACGACGGGCTGACCCGGCTGTTCGACGCCCGCGACGGCACCGAACGCGGGCGGGGTCGGCTGCCGCCGGCCGACTACGGCCCGGACAACCCGCAGGTCGTCGGCGCGCATCTGGTGCTGCGCCATCCGGACGGCGACGCGGTGGCGCTCACCGGGTACGACCTGCCCGGGCTGGTGCCGCGCTGGCAGGTGCCGGCGCAGCCGGGTGAGCTGACCCTGCGGCCGTGCCAGGGTCTGATCTGCGGGCAGGACGAGCAGGGGCGCTGGGCGATCGACGCGGGCACCGGGGTACGGGCGTGGACGTGGCCGGCCGGGGCGCGCTGGCGCACGGTGCCGGGCCCCCGGGGTGTCACGGAGACCCTCGTGGTGCTGGGGATGGCGGCCGACGGCGGGCGCCCCCTGGTCGCCACCGTGGAACGCGACGGCCGTCGGGTGTTCGCGGTGCTCCCCGCCGGCTTGACCGACTGCCGACGGGTGGATGCGGGGTTGATCTGCCGCGACACCTCGGCCCGCGTGACGTTCTGGCCTCTTGACGCCCGCTGACCCCCGGGTCAGCGCCACCGCGACCGGGCCCCGCCGCAGGAAATCTCCAGACCGTGTCTCATCCTCCGACCGTAGGGCGGGGCCCCGACACCTGATCCCGGCCGGGTTTGTCGGGCCCCGGCGGCATAATGCCGGCGTGACAGCTTCTGCCGGCCGCCGACCTGGCCCGACCAGACCGGCGACAAGCGCTACCACCTGGATCTCTACGTCGACGACCTGGCGGCGGCGGAGGAGAGGTTCGTGGCGGCGGGCGCGTCGAAGCCGGCGTTCCAGCCCGGAGGCGAGCGGTGGGTGGTGCTGCTCGACCCGATAGGGCAGCCGTTCTGCATCTGCCCCCGCCCGCAGGGCTGACGCAGCACCCGCCGGGTCAGACGACGCCGGGCTCCTCAGCCGCGCCGACGTGACCGGGCGGCCCGCACCGCGTAGGCCGGGTCGCGGTCGAGGTTGTGCCGGTCCCGGTCGTAGCGGCGGGTGGTGCGGGGGTCGGCGTGCCCCATGGCGTCCTGCACATCTTCCAACGGCACGCCCTCCGAGCGGGCCGTGGTGGCGAAGGCGTGCCGCAGCGAGTGCGGGGACAGCTTCGCCCAGGCCGGGATGCCTGCGGCGCGGGCGAGCCGACGGACCATCCGGAACACCGAGTGCCGGTCCAGTCGGGCTCCGCTGGCGGTGACCAGCAGGGGGCCGGTGAGCTGCGGCACCGGCACACCGGTGGCGGCGGCCCGCTGGGCCAGGTAGGCGTCCAGGGCGTGCCCGGTGCCGGGGGTGAGGGCGCGGCGGCGTTGTTTGCCGCCCTTGCCGACGAAGCGCACGCTGCGGTGGCCGCGTTCGGTGCCGAGGTCGGTGAGGTCCAGCGAGATCAGCTCGCCGACCCGCAGCCCCAGGTCGGCGAGGAGCGCGAGGGCCGCCCGGTTGCGTACGGCTGTCGCGCCGGTGTCCGCGTCGGCGGCACTGAGCAGGGCGTCCACCTCCTCGGGGGTGAGCCCGACGGTGGCGGAGTGGTCCCGGTCGACGCGGGGGCGGTCCGCGCCGGAGACCGGGTTGGCCGGCACCGCGCCCAGTTTGACCAGGAAGTCGTACCAACTGGACAGTGCGGAGAGTCGACGTGCGACGGTCGCCGGGGTCAGCGGGCGACCACTGCGGGCGCCGACGCTGTTCTCCAGGGCGCGGGCGTACTCGTTGACGTGCAGGAAGGTGGCCCGTAGCGGGTCCAGGTCGTGGCCGGCGCACCAGGTGAGCCAGCCGGTGACGTCCCGCCGGTACGCGTCGCGGGTGTGCTCGGACAGCCGCCGGTTGCGCAGCCACGCCTCGGTGACCTCGACCGGCCCGGTGGGCAGCGCCGGTGGCGCGGACGGGCGGGCGAGCACCGGAACGTCGGAGAACACCATGTGAAAAAGGCTCTCAGCCTCGGGTGGGATCGGCGTGCAGGCGCGCCGGTCCCACCCGTCACCGTGGTGGATCAGGCGTTGATCTGCCGGCGGCCGTCGCCGTTGGCCTTGATGGTGACCCGGCGGGGCTTGGCGCGCTCGGCGACCGGGATGCGCAGTGTCAGCACCCCGTTCTCGTAGCCCGCCTCCAGCTTGTCGGCGTCCAACGTGTCGCCGAGGAACAGCTGTCGGGTGAAGGTGCCCATCGGGCGTTCGGCGGCGACCAGCTCGACGCCGTCACCGGCGGGCCGGTGCCGCTCGGCGCGGACGGTGAGCACGTTGCGCTCGACGGTGCAGTCGATGCTGTCGGGGTCGACGCCGGGCAGGTCGAACGCGGCGTAGAAGTGGTCGCCGTCGCGGTAGGCGTCCAGGTGCATGGTTGCGGGGCGGGCCGCCGTACCGAAGAACTGCTCGGCGAGCCGGTCGATCTCGCGGAACGGGTCGGTACGCATCAACATGGTCGTGCCTCCTCGGATCTCCTGGCCGAAGGTAATGAGTTGAGCCGTGGTGACTCAACTTCCCCTTCTTATTTAGCGTGTTCGGCGGCGAACGTCAACTGCTTCTCGAACCAGTGCTCGGCGTAGGGACCCTGCGAGTACGCCGGGATTTCGACGTAGCCGTGCCGGGCGTACAGGGCGCGAGCCTCGACCAGGTCGTGCCGGGTGTCGAGCCGGATCCGGTCCGCCCCGGCCGCGCGGGCCCGCTCCTCGACGGCGGCCAGCAGCGCGGCGCCCCCACCGGCGCCGCGTTGCCCGGGGCGGACGAACACCCGGGTCAGCTCGGCCCAGCCCGGCTGCCAGCGCAGCCCGGCGCAGCCGGCCAGGTCGTCGCCGAGGTGGGCGAGCAGAAGCAGCCCGCTCGGGTACGCCAGGTCGCCACTGGGCATCTCGGCCAGAGCCGCGTCGACCTCGCCGGGCAGAGCCTGGCGACAGTGGTAGCGCACCACCATCTCGGTCATGTACTCGCGCAGCAGACGCATCGCGTCCGGGTGGTCGGGACGGCTGGTGCGTGTCGTCCAGGTGGGCCGGGCGGTCATGGTCACGAGTCGATCATCACCGCCCGGTCAACGGCTTTATCCGCTCGTCCCCGGTGTCGAGGGCTCGCCGACGCGCAGCAGCGGCCAGTCGGCCAGGTCGCGCAACAGTTGCCGGTCGTGGGTGGCGACGACGACGGCGGCGCTGGTGTCGCGGATCGCGGCGGTCAGCTCGTCGGCGAGTGTCGACGACAGGTGGTTCGTCGGTTCGTCGAGCAGGATCAGGGTGGGCCGCCCGGCCAGCACCAGCGCCAGGTCGAGGCGGCGTTGCTGTCCCTGCGACATCCGCCCGACAGGCGTCCGCAGTGCGGCGGAGTCCAGCAACCCGAGCGATCCGAGCGACACGGCGTCGGCGAGCGTTCCCCGGGCGACGAGGAGCCCCACCCGGCGGGCGTACACCTCGTCGGCGGTGAGGTCCGGGGTCTGCCCGGCGGTTTCCTGGGTGAGCCGGGCGACGCGGGCGGCCTTCGCCGTCCAGACGTACCCGTCGGTGGGTTCCAGTGCGCCGGCCAGCACCGCGAGCAGTGTGGACTTCCCGGCGCCGTTGGGCCCGGTGACGAGCAGCCGGTCACCGCCGTCGACGGTGAGGTCGACCGGACCGGGCAGGCGCCGGTCGACCGCGACGCTGTGCACGCGTACCTGCGGCGCGCCCGACCGTACGCCGGGGTCGGGCAACCGCAGTGTCGGCGGCGGTTTCGGTACGTCGATCCGGTGTGCCTTCAGGGCGTCCTGCTGCCGGTTCAGGGCCTGCACGACGCCCGGCGCGCGGGACTGGCGCTGGTGTTTGCCGGTCCCCTTGTCCGGCCGCCAGCCGGTGGAGAGCCGGTCGCGGGCCTTCGACACCGCGTCCTGGAGTCGCCGACGCTCGGCCTGCTGCTGCTCGTACTCCTGCTCCCAGTGCTCCCGCTCGCGACGCCGGGCGTCCTGCCAGGCGTCGTAGCCGCCGGCGTGCAGCCGTGCCTTTCCGTCGTGGGTCGGGTCGAGGTCGACGAAGCGGTCCGCGACGTCGCGCAGCAGTGCCCGGTCGTGGCTGACGATCGCGAGCCCGCCGCCGTGTTCGCGCAGGTGACGGGTCAGGAAGTCCAGGCCGTCGGCGTCGAGGTGGTTTGTCGGTTCGTCGAGCAGCAGCACGTCGTGCCGTGCGCCGAGCAGGCACGCCAGCCGCACCCGGTAGCGCTGCCCCACCGACAGCGTCGCCAGGGGACGGTCCCGGTCGGTGCAGGCGCCCAGGGCCTCCAGTGCCACGTCGACGCGGCGTTCGGCGTCCCACGCGTCGAGGCGGGTGGCCGCGTCGAGCGCGCTGGCGTAACGGTCCTCGGCGTCCTGCTCGCCCTCGGCCAGGGCGAGGGTTGCCTCGTCCAACGCGGTGAGGGCGGCCAGCGACGCGGCCAGCGCCTCGGCCGTGAGGGTCCCGACCGTTTCGCCGTCGCGGGCGGGCAGCTCCTGGCGGGCCAGGCCGACCGTGCCGGCCCGCCGCACGGTGCCGTCGTCCGGCGTGATCAGGCCGGCGAGGACGTGCAGCAGTGTCGTCTTGCCGCGACCGTTCTCGCCGACGATCGCCACCCGCGACCGGGCGGATACGGTGACCGAGACATCGGTCAGGACGCGACGGGACCCGCGGGTCACCGTGACGTCGGTGGCGCGCACGTGCGCGGTGCTGGCCTCGACGAGCCGGGACAGGGTTTCGGGGTTCGGGGTGAGGTTCAACGGTGCTCCGCAGCTCGCGATGGGAGCCGGGCAGCAGGCAACGGCCGCCCGGCGGGAACCGGGACGGCGAGCGCGAATTCAGCAGAGACGAAGGGCGCCGCCGTCAGCGGGCGGAGCGGACCTTCTGCGACCAGATACCTCGTGCCATGTCGGCGATGCTAGCAATCTCGGCGCGACGACTGCGAGCGATTTCGCCCACCCGGTGGCCAGCGCGCGGCGGACGATCAGAGCCGCTGGTAGATGCCGTGCTCGCGGGTGAGCAACCGCTCGTCGATCAGATACCGGCGCAGCGTGGCGTGATCGGAGCCCCCCGCGGCGCACCACGGCTTGAGCGCGTCGTCGACGGCCCGCTCCGGATAGCGGGTGCCCGGCTCGAACGACCGCTCGGCGATGTGCGCCAGCAGGACCCGCCGCCGGCCCCGCTGCGCCGGCATGCCCACCAGGACGCCCGCCCGCAGGAAGGTCCGCAGCACCGGGTCGACACCGGGTTCGGCGTCGTCGGCGGGGCGACTGTCGCGCGCGGCGGCCGTCAGTGCGGCGCCGTCGGCCGCGAGCGCGCCGTCGGCGCCGGTGACGAGGCCCGCGTCGGTGAGCCGGCGGACACCGGTGAGCACCACCCGCGCCGGCAGGCCGGCGCGTTCGGCGACCCCGGCCACGCTTGTCGCACCCAGCACGATCGCCGCGAAGATCCGTCGTCGTCCGTCGTCGGCCAGGGCACCGGCCAGCGCATGCGCAGTCACGCCGGTCACCCTCGCATCAGCCGTACGCGGGCCGCCAGGCAATTTTCCGGTGCGCTCAGTCGGCCTGCGGCTGCTCGGCGACGAGCAGCACCCGGCGCAGCAGGTCGGCGAGGTCTCGTCGTTCGGTCGCGGTGAGCGCGCCGAGCAGGCGGTGCTCCTCCGCGCCCTGAACATCCATCGCCCCGCGCCAGGCGGCCTGACCCTCCTCGGTCAGTTCCACGTCGACGCGTCGACGGTCGACTGTCGACGGAATACGGCGCACGTAGCCCCGTCGCAGCAGTGCGTCCACCCGCGCCGTGATGGAGGCGGGGGCCATTGTGAGGTCGGCGGCGAGGTCCGAGGGTGCGGCCCGGCCCCCGCGACCGGCCAGCGCCTGCAGGGTGTCGTACTCGTGAGCCGGCAGGTCGAACTCGACCAGGACCCGCTCCTTGACCGCCCGTAGGTGCCGGATCAGCCGGATCATCCTGGTCACCGCCCCCTCGACGTCCGCGTCGAGGTCGGGGAGCACGGGCAACCACCGCTCGATGTGCCTGTCGACGGCGTCCTGGGGGGTGGTCACCGGCTCAGCTTATCTCAACACCAAAATATTCATTGCCGAAATATTCGATGTCGAAGTATGTTGTCGGGCATGGCTCACCCGCTGCGCAACCACTCCTTCCGGCTGCTGTTCCTGGGCCGCACCCTCTCCGCCCTCGGCGACGCGGTGGTGCCCGCCGCGCTGGCCCTCGCGGTGCTGCGGGCCACCGACTCCACCGGCGCGCTGGCCGTCGTCCTCGCCGCGGCGATGGTCCCCCGGCTGCTCCTGCTGCCCCTCGGCGGTGTGGTGGCCGACCGGTTCGACGCCCGCCGGGTCGCCCTACTGGCCGACCTGGTCCGGTGCGCGACCCAACTCGCGGTCGGCGTGGAGCTGCTCGGCGGCGACCCGTCGCTGTCCACGGTGGTCGTGGCGTCCGCCCTCGGCGGCGTCGCCTCGGCGTTCGCCATCCCGACCGCGTCGCCGCTTGTCGCCGGCACCGTCGAGCCAGCCGACCGGCAACGCGCCAACGCCCTGATGGGCATCACCGCCAACACCAGCCGCCTGGCCGGTCCGGCGCTTGCCGGCGCGCTGATCTGGGCCGCCGGGCCCGGCTGGGCGTTCATCCTGGACGGCGCGTCGTTCGCGCTCAGCGCCGCGCTGCTCGCCCTGGTACGGGTCCGCCACGTGCCGGTGCCCCGCCGCCCCGTCCTCGCCGACCTGCGGCACGGCTTCGCTGAGGTCCGCGCCCGCGACTGGTTCTGGACCAGCCTGATCGGGCACGGCGTGTGGAACGGGGCCGCCGCCGTGCTGATGACCCTCGGGCCGGCCGTCGCCATCGACCGGCTGGGCGGTGAGACGACCTGGGTGCTGCTGTTGCAGGCCGGTGCGATCGGGATGCTCACCGGATCGTTGTTGGCCGGGCGGGTTCGGCTACGCCGGCCGGTGCTGCTGGCCAACCTCGGGCTGGCCTGCTACGCCGCGCCGCTGTTCCTGCTCGCCGTCGCCGCGCCCGCCCCCGCGGTGATCGCCGCGTACGCGGTGGCGCTGACCGCCCTCGGCTATCTCAACCCGGTCTGGGAGACCGTCGTGCAGCACCACTTCCCGCCCGAGGTCCTGGCCCGCGTCACCTCGTACGACTGGCTGGTGTCACTCGGCGCCATGCCGCTGGGCTACGCGTTGGCGCCGCTGGCCGCCGACGCGCTCGGCGCACCGGTGCCCCTGGCCGTCGCCGGGCTGCTGGTCCTCGTCTCGTGCGCGGGAACCGCGCTGGTGCCCGGCGTACGCCGATTCACCTGGCCGGCGACCCCGCAGCCGCAACCGGCCGAACCCGCCGGCGTCCGCTGACGAGGTCAGGCGGGGTGGCGGGCCAGCGCGACGAAGCACCGCCACGACGCGGGGCTGAAGGCAAGCGTGCCGCCGTCGCGATCCTTCGTGTCCCGCACCAGGACCACACCCGGCAGGTTGTCGGCGACCTCGACACAGTTGCCGCCGTTGCCGCCGCTCTTGGTGCTCTTCCGCCAGCGCGCGCCGGTCATGTCCATGCTGCTGCCGCTTCTCTGAGGAGTGCCAGGGAACGCCCTCGGGGCAGTGCCTCTCCGCGAATCCGCTCCCACCGTCGCTCCAGATTAACAAGGTCCGATGGCTGGTCCAGGATCTGCGCCTGGGCCGCGCTGTCCACATGCGCGACCCGGGAGCCGTCCGGCAGGTCCGCGATGGTGAACGGCCCGTCGAGCCCCGGGTAGCTGGGCGCGTCCGCCGGGACGACGTGCAACTGGACGGTGCCCGCTTCGGCCTGCCCGACCAGGCACGCGAGTTGGGTGGCCATCAGCGCGCGGTCGTCGCCGACGCGCCGTCGCAGCACCCCCTCGTCCAGCACGGCCACCAGCAGCGGCCCGCCCTCCCCCGGGGCGAGGATCGCCTGTCGGCCGAGGCGCGCCCCGGTAAACTCGTCGATCGCCTCCGCCGCCAGCATCCCGTCGGCCAGGGTCGCCCGCGCGTACGCCTCGGTCTGCAACAACCCGGGCACCCACGCCAACTCGAACGACCGCAGCGTCACCGCCTCGCGTTCCAGATCGACCCACGGCCGGAACCACACCGGCTCACGGCGATTGCCCGCGTCCGGCCACAACGTGTCGACGTCCTTGGCGAGAAGGTCGGCAACGGTCGCCCGGTGCCGACTCTGTGGAACGTGCCCCGGGTTCGCCCACCGGGCGACGGTCTTCGGGTGCACCCCGATCCGATCGGCGAGGCTTTCGGCGGTGTGACCCGCTGCGGCGAGCGCTGCGACAAAGGCGTGGTTCATGCCGTCCTTCCCTGGTGCAAAGCGGCTGCGATGAAGACATAACGTAACGCTGTGTGCTTGTCCAGCAACTACCGGCAAAGTGCGGTTTAGGCGGCGCGACCGGCAGGGATTTTCGACCCGGCGGGCGCGTTCGCGGGGCCGCCTCCGGTGGGCGGGCACTCCCGGAGGCGGCCCCTTCCCAGACGCCGAGCAGAGGGAAGACCGGTGCCGGACAACAACGAAGACGCTTGCCGGTTCAGGGCCGGGGACCTGGTGCTGCTGACCACAGCCGCGAGCGTGCAGTTCCGGAAACCGATAGTCGTCCGCGTCATCCGCGAGATCCCCGACCGGCACACGTACGACGGTTGGCTCTGGCTCGACGCGTACCAGCTCGACACGAAGGGCGAGGCGGTCGCCCGGCGGGAACTGTTCGTGATGCGCGCGGGCCTGCGGTTGTGCGCCCCGGGTACGGCACGCCCACCCGCGCCGGTCCGACGTCGCGCCTCCGCGCGGACCGTCTGATCCCGCTGCCCGACCTGACCTCGCCTTTCGTCGGTTGGGCCGCGGCCCGTTGAGTCACCGAATCCACCAAGCTGGACCCGCGGTTGCCGGACCGGTAAACCTCGCGAGCCGCCGTGGTGTCTTGCTTGTTGACGAGGCCAGGGGGTCAGATGAGGGATTCGCGTGGAGCGGAGTTCGATGACTTCGTTCGCACCCGATCGGGGGCGCTGTTGCGGGTCGCCTTCCTGTTGACCGGGGACCGGCACGCCGCGGAGGACCTGCTTCAGGACGTGCTGGAGCAGGTGTACGTGCGCTGGCGTCGGGTGCGGAGCAGCCCGGAGGCGTACGCGCGACGCGCGCTGGTCAACCGGTCGATCAACAGGTGGCGGTGGCGTGCGCGGCGTCCGGAACAGGCTCTGGGTCACCACGACGGTATTGCCCGGGACCACTCCGACGTCGTGGCGGTGCGCGAGTTGGTCGTCGGAGCGCTGCGCGCACTGCCGCCTCGGCAGCGGGCAGCAGTCGTGCTCCGCTACCTGGAAGACCTGCCGGTCGTCGACGTCGCAGCGACGATGGGCTGCTCCGAAGGCGCGGTGAAGAGTCACGCCTCCCGAGGGCTGGCTCGGCTGCGAGAAGCACTTGCCGGATCGAGTCTCGTCACGCCCACCACCGGAACCGGGAGTTCGCGATGACCATGAACGACAGCGACGTACGCGGCATCCTGCACCGGGCGACGGATGACCTGGTCAGCCCGCCGGGCCTGCTCGCCGAGGTGCGTCGGGGCGGGCGGCGGCGGGTGGTACGCCGGCGAGCGGTGTTGGCGGCGCTCTGCGCGGCCGTGGTGGCCGTGCCCGTGGCCGGCGTCCTGGACCTGCCCGGCAACGCCGGAGACGCACCTGCCGCATCGCCACTGCTGGACGAGCCCACTCGCGGTGATCTGGCCGCCGACGAGGGATACCTGCGGCAGGTTCGCCAGGTGTGGCAACGCCGGATCAAGGAGGTCGGGGATCGGACGCGCGGCGAGCCGCACGTCGTGTGGGCGGCAGACACGCCTGCTGGCCCGGCCGCCTACGTCGCCCAGGCCACCGCGCACGGCACGACGGTGGGGTTCGTCGAACCCACCGCCGGCGGCCCGCGCGTGCGCACCCTGACGCAGGCCACCGACACCGAGACGGACGGCCTCGAGCAGGCGGCACTGCTCGGACCGCAGCGCGACGTGCTTTTGGTGCTCGACTTCGGGCAATCGGTGGAGTTCTCGCCGCAACTGCGATACCTGCCCGATGGAAAGGTCGAGCGGACCTTCACGCCGGTGGCGTTCCGCGACGGTGCGGCGGTGTTGTCGGTGCCGCCGCAGCGCACGAAGCTCACCGTCGCGCTCTCCAGGACTCCCGTTGGACGGGAGAACAAGATGCACATCGACGGTACGAGCGAGATCTACTTCCCCGGCAACAAGGATCGGCCGGCACCACCGCTGATTCGCCGCACGCTGCCCGGCACGGAGCAGGTCTGGGGCATCGACCCAGCCGCCAAGGAGGTGAGCGCGCCGACCGAAGCCCTCGCCGAATACCTCGACCCTGTCGGAGCGCACACGCACGATGGCTCTCCCCGACTGTGGGTCTATGGGGCAACCCCGGACGGCCGGCGACTCCTTGTGGAGACCGTCCAGTACGACGACGACCCCACCCACGTCGTCGCCCTGCTCGCCCGAAAATATCTCCCCTTCGAAGCGGTGGCCAGCACCACCGTGAACTGGTCGGCACCCCTACCCGTGCGGCTACGACTCCCCGACGACCAGGGCGTCCTCGTCGCCGCCGAGGGGTCGGCGCTGAGCTTCCGGGTGGGTGACGGCCAGTGGCAGGATGCCGGCCGTAACGCGGCACTCCTGCCCGCGACCGCGACCGAGGTACGGGTCACCGCCGCCGATGGGACCACCACGAACGTCCCGGTCGCCTCCTGAACCAGTTGGTGGTCGCGGGCGTCGGCGGCCTGGTGGCCACCGGTGTGGTCGCGTTGCGACTGCCGAGGGCGATGCGACGCGCCGACGCGAACGCGGCGACGCCGACGACACCCGAGCCGACCACCGGGTAGGTCGGGAGGTCAGACCGGCCCGTCGGTGCGCAGTCGTGCGTGCAGGTGCATGTCGTGCCAGCCGTCGGCGTGACGCATCGATCGTCGGGCCACGCCCTCCACAGTGAAACCGGCCCGCGTGGCCACCCGGCACGACGCCTCGTTGGCAGTGGAGTGCTCCAACGTCAGCCGGTGCAACCCCGCCCCCGTGAAGCTCCACCGGGTCATCGCGAGCAGCACCCCGGTGGCGATCCCCCGGCCGCGCGCCGCAGGCAGCAGCCAGTACGACACGTGTGCCGACGCCTCGGCCAGCAGAACGCCCCGCAACCCCACCTGACCGACCGGCAGGTCGTCGTCGCCGACGATCGCCCAACTCGCGGCCGTCTCGTCGCGCCAACGGCTCTCCCACTGCGCCGTCCACGCCCGCGCCTGGTCGTCATCGTCCAGACGCAGGACGTGCCACCGCTGGATGTCGGGACAGCCGAAGGCCGCCCGTACGGCCGGGGCGTCGTCGTCACGCCACGGCCGCAGCGTCAGCCCGGGGCGTACCGGAAGGTCCGGTTGCTTCTGGGCCCGGAAGCTTCCGACGGGCAGGGCGGGTTCGACGAGCAGCGGCATTGCCCCATTATCGAGCCATCGCCTCACTCGCCGGTCGGGCCGCCCGCGAGTTCGGCGACCACGTCGAGGTGACCGAGGTGGCGGGCGTACTCCTGGAACAGGTGGAACAGCACCCGCTCCAGCGACGCCGGGTCGGCGCCGTTCCAGCGCGGGCCCGGCGCACCGATCTCGGCCAGGTCGTGTGCCGTCACCACGGCCGTGGTGTGCGCGCCCTGCGCCCGCAGCGCCGCCACCAGGTCCGCGCGGGTCTCCTCTGGGGCGACGTACCAACGGTCATCGCGACTGTCACCCCACGGCTCGGCGACGTCCCGACCCTGGAAACCCCACTCGATCCACCGCCGCTCGACGTGGCGCAGGTGCGTGAGCAGCTCCAGTGGGGTCCACCCGGAGGGCAGCCGGCTGCGCCGCAGCTCCGACTCGTCAAGCGCCGACACCTTGTCGAGGACGGACTCGCGGAAGTACTCCAGGTATCGGAGGAAGACCTCGGTGCGGCTGCCCGCCGGGCCGGTCGGCTCGGGAAACTCCGTCATGACCCGGTGGGCAGGTCACGGCCGCGCTGACGCACACCCGCGCCGCCGTACGGGTAGTCGCCCACCGGTGGGGCGCTCGCCTCGTCCAGCAGCCGCATGTGGTCGGCGTCGAGGACCAGGTCGGCGGC
The DNA here is from genome assembly GCF_040649995.1 of Micromonospora sp. NPDC048835. Classification (NCBI taxonomy): domain Bacteria; kingdom Bacillati; phylum Actinomycetota; class Actinomycetes; order Micromonosporales; family Micromonosporaceae; genus Micromonospora; species Micromonospora sp. NPDC048835. The sequence goes on from NZ_JBEZGM010000006.1 coordinate 94,871, forward strand.
GGTCAGGTTGTCGTCGAGCTGGTCGGTGGTCCGCGCGCCGAGGATCACCGAGGTGACCGCCGGTCGGGCCGCCAGCCAGGCCAGCGCCACCGCCGACATGGACACCCCACGGTCCTCGGCGATCTCGCGGACCGCGTCGAGCACCCGCCAGGTGCGCTCCTCGGCGTTACGACCCGCGTACGCCTCGACGCCGCGCTGCGGGTTCTCACCGAGCCGCGTCGCGCCGGTGGGCTCGTTGTCGCGCTGGTACTTGCCGGTCAGCCAACCGCCGCCCAGCGGCGACCACGGCAGGATGCCGATGCCCTCGTTCTCGCAGACCGGGACCAGCTCGAACTCGATCTCCCGGGCCAGCAGGTTGTACTGCGGTTGCAGGGTCACGATCGGGGTGAGGTTGAGGTGCTGGGTGAGCAGCGCCGCCTTCTGCAACTGCCAACCGGTGAAGTTGCTGACCCCCGCGTAGCGGATCTTGCCGGCGCTGACGGCGTCGTCGAAGAACCGCAGCGTCTCCGGCAGCGGGGTCAGCGGGTCCCAGGCGTGCGCCTGGTACAGGTCGACGGCCTCGACGCCGAGCCGTCGCAGGCTGGCCTCCAGGGCGCGGGTGAGGTGCACCCGGGACAGGCCGGCGTCGTTCGCCCCGGGCCCCATCGGGAACCGCCCCTTGGTGGCGATGACCAGTCGGTCCCGCACGTCGGGCCGGCTGCGCAGCCACCGCCCGATGATGTCCTCGGAGACGCCTGTGGAGTAGACGTCAGCGGTGTCGATGAAGGTGCCGCCGGCCTCGACGAACCGGTCCAGTTGGGCGAAGCTACCGGCCTCGTCGGTCTCCGCGCCGAAGGTCATCGTGCCCAGACACAGGGTCGACACCACGGTGCCGGTGTTGCCCAGAGTGCGATAGCGCATATCGTCCTTTCGGTCCGAGTGACAAAGCCGATCTTCGCACTGGCCCCGGCCACCCGCATACGTCACGGTGCCGAACGTGGTCACGGGCACGCACGCGGCGACGCCGCCGGTCATCATGGGCGCGTGAGCGAGTCCGCGACCGACATCGACCGACCGCACGAGCCCACCCAGTCGCCGCCCACGGCGGTCCCACCCGAGCCCGGTGCGCGTACGCGCGGTCCGTGGCTGGTCGCCGCCGCCACCGCGGCGACGTTGCTGCTGCTCGCCGGCCGCTACGGCTACCACCGCGACGAGCTGTACTTCCTGCTCGCCGGTCGGCACCTCGACTGGGGTTACGTCGATCAGGGGCCACTGGTCCCGGCGCTGGCCCGGCTGCTCGACACGATCGCGCCGGGCAACCTGGTGGTGCTGCGTACCCCGTCGGCGTTGCTGGCCGGCGGCGCGGTGCTGCTGGTCGCCGCCATCGCCCGGGAGCTGGGCGCCGGCCGGGGCGCGCAGGTGTTCGCGGCGGTGCTCGCCGGGTTGTCCGGCATCGTGCTCGCCAGCGGGCACCTGCTCAGCACCACCACCGTCGACCTGCTGGTCTGGTTGGTCGCGGCGTGGTGTGCGGTGCGGTTGCTGCGCACCGGTGACAGCCGCTGGGCGCTGGGCATCGGGCTGGCGCTCGGCGTGGGCATGCTCAGCAAGCTGCTGCCGGCGTTGCTGGCCGTGGGCCTGGTCGCCGGGGTGCTGATCGCCGGGCCGCGTCGGCTGCTGCGCGACAGATGGGTGCTCGCCGCCGCCGGGATCACCGTGCTGCTGGCCGCGCCGAACCTGATCTGGCAGGCGGCCAACGGCTTTCCGCAGCTCGGCGTGGCCGCGTCCATCTCCGACGGCGACAGCTCCTACAGTGGTCGGCTCGACGCGTTCACCCTCCAGTTCGTCATCATCAGCCCGTACGCCGTTCCGATCTGGATCGCCGGCCTCGTCGCGTTGCTGCGTCGGCCGCAGTGGCGGGCCTACCGTGCGGTGGGCTGGGCCTGGATGGTGGTGGTCGGCATCGTGCTGATCGCCGGCGGCAAGGGTTACTACGACGCGCCGCTGTTGCTGGTGCTCACCGCCGCCGGTGCGGTTGTCACCGTGGCGTGGGCGTCGCGCGGGTCGCTCTGGTGGCGTCGCGGGTTGCTCGTGCTGGGCGTGGTGCCGTTCCTGCTGCCAAACGTCGTGTTGCTGCTGCCGGTGCTGCCGGCCGACCGGTTGCCCGGGTTCGTGGTCGACGTCAACTACGACGCCGGTGAGACGATCGGTTGGCCGGAGTTCGCCGACTCGCTCGCCACCGTCCATCGTGCTCTGCCGCAGGACGAGCGTTCGCGCGCGGTCATTCTGACCGGCAACTACGGCGAGGCGGGCGCGGTGGCCCGGTACGGGCCGGCACGTGGCCTGCCCCGGGCGTACTCCGGGCACAACAGCATGGTCGACTTCGGCCGGCCGCCCGCCGACGCGGACGTCGTCATCGCCGTCGGCTGGGCCGGTCCCGCCCGGTTGAACGAGTGGTTCGAGTCGTGCACGCAGGCCGGCTGGGTGGACCAGCGGGTCGAGGTGGAGAACGACGAGAACGGCGGCCCGATCTTCGTGTGTCGGGGGCTGCGGCGTCCGTGGGCGCAGATCTGGGACACCGAGGTACGCCACACCGGCTGACCAGGCAGCACCGGCTCCGCTGGTCAGCCGGCAGCACCGGCTCCGCTGGTCAGCCGGCTCCGCCGCCCAACCATGCCTGGATGCCGACCAGGGCCTCGGGGCCGGAGGTGGCGTCGACGTCGCGGGCGAGATCGGCGATGGTGATCGCGGCGAGGGCCTGCCGCCACGCGTCCTCGGCCGACCACATGGCGCGGGCGACCGGGCACGGTGTGGTGCAGGCGTCGGCCGGGGTCGCGAAGGGGCCGCGCTGGCGGATCTCGGTGCAGACGAAGCTCGGGCCGGGGCCGTCGACGGCGCGGACCACGTCGAGCAGGGTGATGCTCTCCGGCGCGCGGGTCAGCACGTAGCCACCCGACTTGCCCTGCACCGAGTGGATCAGGCCGGCGCGGGCCAGCGACTGGAGCTGCTTGGCGAGGTAGCTGCTGGAGACGTCGTGCAGTTCCGCGAGCTTGGCCGCCGGAACAGGCGTGTGGCTGGCGGTGAGCACCACGCAGCAGTGCAGGGCCCACTCCACCCCGCCGGACATCTTCATGACGTCACCCTAGTCACCCCGTTACTCGGACTCATTGTGTCCGAGTATAGTTCTCGGACAAGGAAGGTCCGAGTTTCGGTTGACCGCTGACGGTCGGACCACACAGTCACGGGAAGGTGCATGGGCATGAAGATCGCCGTACTGGGCGGAACCGGCCTCATCGGGTCGCAGGTCGTCAAGATCCTGCAGGCCGCGGGGCACGACGCGGTGCCGCTCTCGCCGTCCACCGGAGTGGACCTGCTCACCGGGCAGGGCCTGGCCGACGGGCTCGCCGGGGCTGAGGTCGTGGTCAACCTGACGAACTCGCCGACCTTCGACGAGGCCTCCCCCGCCTTCTTCCAGACGACCATGGACAACCTGCTGGCCGCCGCCGCTCGCGCGGGCGTCGGCCACGCGGTGATCCTCTCCATCGTCGGCGTCGACCAGGTGCCCGGCCTGGACTACTACCGCGCCAAGACCCTCCAGGAGGACATCCTCACGGCCGGTCCCGTTCCGTACTCGATCGTCCGCGCCACCCAGTTCTTCGAGTTCGTCGAGGCGATCATGTCCTGGACGGCCGACGACACCACCGTCCGGCTGCCCAGCACCCCGGTGCAGCCGATGGCCGCCGCCGACGTGGCGCAGGCCGTCGCCGAGGTCAGCATGGGCGCCCCGCTCAAGGGCGTGCGCAACGTCGCCGGGCCGGACGTCTTCGCCCTCGACGAGTTGGGGCGGATCACCCTGGCCGCCCGCGGTGACCAGCGCACCGTGACCACCGACGACAGCTCCGGCATGTTCGCCGCCGTGTCCGGCGACGTGCTCACCGGCTCCGCCGACGCCGTCATCGCGCCCACCAGCTACCGGGAGTGGCTCGGCCGCCAGGCCTGAGGTGTGGACACGACCCGCACGTCGCCGTGCTGGACGATCATGACGGCGGCGTGCGGGTCCCGGTCTGCCACTCGCGCGCCAGCACCGCGAAGACGAGTTGGTCGGCCCACTCCCCGTTGAACAGGTAACTCTCGACATGGCGGGCCTCCTGCCGCATGCCCAGTCGCGCCATCAGCCGGGCCGAGGCGCTGTTCGGCGGTACGCTCCAGCCGGCTACGCCACACCAACTCCACGATGCCGATCACCCCGGCGTCGGTGACGGCGGCCACCGTCAGGCAGTCGCCCTCCGCGCGCCACGCGTCCTCGCCCGCCATGGCCAGCACCGACGCCCGCGACTGCGCACGGGTACGCGGCTCCGCGCCGAGCATCCACCGCACCACGTCGGGCCGGCGCTGATACGCGTACACATCGTCGAGGTCGTCGATCGTCACCGGGCGCAGGGTGAGCCGCGCGGTGCGGATCGGGAAGGTCGGCTGGAACATCACGCGATCGTCGAGATCCGCTCGGCGCGCTCGGGTGCCGGTCGAACGGTGTCCGGGCGTCGGGGCAGCAGCAGCGGGCTCGCGAGGATCAGCAGGCCGGCGACCGTGATCGCCGTGCGTGGGCTGGTGGCCTGCGCAAGCAACCCACCGAGCGCGCTGAGGACGGCGATGGTGGCGCTGCTGCCGATCGACCAGGCAGAGAGGGTGCGGACGACGCGATCCTGCGGAGTCTGTTCCAGGCGGTAGGTGGCGAGCAACGGGTTGTAGAGGCTCATGCTGATGATGATCGCCAGTTCGACGGCGATCACCGTGGCGAGACCGACCACACCGGGCTGGACGAAGGCGAGGCCGATCAACCAGATCGCGCGCAGCGCGCCCACGGTGCGGATGATCCGGTGTTGACCGTGGCGTGCCACCACCCGACGGGCCAGGCGCGACCCGATGAGCCCGCCGACGCAGGGCACGGCGAAGGCGAGGCCGTACTGCCACGGCGGAAAGCCCAGCTCGCCGAGCAGGAGCACGGCCAACAACGGCTCGGTGGCCATGATCAGCCCGGCGACGAGCAACTGGTTGAGGTAGAGCGCCCGCAGGCCGGGGTGGGTCAGCAGGTGTCGCCAGCCGTCGAGCAGGTCCCCGGCCCGGACCCGGCCCGCGCCGACGCGCCGGGGGCGGTCCTCGTAGCCCCGCATGGCGGTGAGGCCCAACGCGGAGAGCAGGTAGCTCAGCGCGTCGGCCACGACGGTGACGACCGGCCCGAAGAGTCCCACCGCCGCGCCGCCCAGCGGCGGCCCGATCGCAATCGCGCTCCAGGTCGTCGACTCGAACCGCGCATTGGCCACCAGCAGGTCGTCCGGCCGGACGAGAGACTTCAGCAGGGCGCCGCTGGCCGCGGCGAAGGCGATCCTGGCGGTGGCGAGCACGGCCGAGACGACAAGCAACTGCCCGAAGCTGAGCCGGCCCAGCGCGTACGCGACGGGGACAGTCAGCAGGACCGCGAACCGGGCCAGGTCCATCGCGACCATCACCCGCCGCTTGCGGTGGAACTCCACCCACGGCCCGAGCGGCACCGCGAGCAGCGCGCCCACCGCCGGCCCCAGCGCGGCCAGCACGGACACCTGGGCGGGGCTGGCGTGGAGCACCAGCACGGCGATCAACGGCAACGCCCCGAAACCCAGCCCCGAGCCGTAGGCGCTGACCGCGTACGACGCCCACAACCAACCGAACCGCCGTCCCAGGGATCGCCTCGTGGACACACCCACACCTCCCGCTCCCGACAACCCGCCGTTGACCGTCGCGATCACAGCAAGCCCGGTGACCAGAGATCAAACAACCCGGTGAGCGGCGAGTCACAACCAGGAGTTGTGTCAGTAGGGTTCGCCGGGTGAATCTCGACGCCGTCCGCACCTTCGTCGTCGCCGCCGACGCCGGCCAGTTCCAGGACGCCGCGGTCGCGCTGTCGATCACCCAGCAGGCCGTCTCCAAGCGCGTCGCCGCGCTGGAGAAAGACCTCGGTGTACGACTGTTCACCCGCACGGCTCGCGGCACCCACCTGACCGTCGACGGTCAGACGTTCCTCCCGCACGCCCGGGAACTGCTCCGCGCCGAGGCCCGCGCCGACGCCTCGGTACGCCCCGGCCGACGGGCGCTGCGGGTCGACGTGCACAGCCGACGGATCGCACCGGCGGTGCTGTTGCAGGACTTCCACCGGGCGTACCCCCGCATCGAGCTCGACGTCGTCACCCTCGACGCCGACGTGCACGCCGCGACCGCCGCCGTCGAGGCGGGCACCGTCGACGCCACCTTCCACGCCGTCACCGTCGCCGTACGCCACCTGCCGGCGGCGATCCGGACCGCGCGGGTGATCGACGAGCACCACGAGCTGCTCGTCGGCCCACGCCACGCGCTCGCCAACGCCCGCAGCGTCACGCCCGCACAGCTCGCCGAACACCGCATCTGGATGCCCGGCCTGGCTCCCGGGACCGAGTGGGCCGACTACTACGACGCACTCGCCGCCGCGTTCGGCCTCACCATCGACCTGGTCGGGCCGGTCTTCGGCAACGAGGTGCTGCTGGCCGAGATCGCCGACTCGGCGGAGCTGGCGACCCTCGCGGGCGAGCGCACCCGTTACCTGTGGCCGGACAGCTACGACCTGCGGCGCGTACCGGTGCGCGACCCCGCGCCGATCTACCCCCTCTCGCTCATCTGGCGCGACGACAACCCGCATCCCGCGCTGCGCACACTTCGCGACTATCTGGGCTTCCGACGCGCGCAGGCACCCGCCACCGGGGTCTGGCTACCGCACTGGGCTCGGTGATCGGCCCACCCCGATCGGACGGTTGACGTCCACTCCCCTCCCTGTCAGACTTTTGTGACACGGGGTGTCAGAGAAATCTGACGCTCCCGCTGAGGAGGGAAACCAGGATGAGCGGCACCCCGCCGACCGGTGACGAACTCGTGTCACTGCTGGCCGCGTTGGCCAGCCCGCACCGGTTGCGAATCCTGGCCGCCGTGGCCCGGCAGCGCACCTACGTCAGCGAGCTGGCGCGGCAACTGCAGATGAACCGACCGCTGCTCTACATGCACCTGCAGAAATTGGAAGCGGCCGGCCTCGTCACCGGCGAACTGGTGACGGCACCGGACGGCAGTTCGGTGAAGTATGTCCAGGCGGTGCCGTTCGCCGTCGCCCTGGACCTGGAGACGATCGCGCTGGCCGCCCGGAACCTGACCGGCCCGGGGCCCGGCGCAGAACAGGAGAAGTGAGCAATGACCCACCAGGTGGCGTTGGACATCGCGCAGACCTCCACCATCGCCGTGGCGGTGATCGTGACGGCGGTGATCGTGGTCGGCGGTCTCATCGGGACCGCCATCTACCGCGCCCGGTACGCGGCAGCTCGGGAGGAGGGCTACCGGGTGCTGGCCGAGCGCGGTGCGACCGGCGCCCAGGCCACGGCGCAGGAGATCAGGGGGGTGCGGGAAGAACTCGGCGAGGTCCGGCAGCGCCTGGCGGCACTGGAAAAGCTCCTGAGCCAGATCGGCTGACGGCCCACCGACGAGAGGGACGCACCCCATGAGCACCTGGACGTACGCCCGGACGCAGACCCGACGGCTCGTCGGCGTGACCGGCTGCATGCTGGTGACGGCCACGCTTGCCGCCCCGGTCGCGGCCAGCCCCGCGACCGTCGACGACCTCGCCGCCGGCGAACGCTACCTGCGCACCTACCAGGAGCAGGTCAACGCACCCGGGCTGGCGTACGCGGTCATCCGTGGCGACGAGGTGCTCCAGCGCGGCGCGTGGGGCGTCGACGGGGACGGCCGAGCGGTCACCCCGCAGACCCCGTTCCTGCTCGGGTCCACGAGCAAGTCGTTCACCGCGCTGGCGGTGACGCAACTGGTCGAGGCCGGCCGGGTCGACCTCGACACCACCGCGTCCACCTACCTCCCGTGGCTGCGACTGGGCAACCCGGACACCACCCGGACGGTCACCGTCCGGCACCTGCTGACCCACACCAGCGGCCTGCCGCAGGTGTGGAGCACCGACCTGACCGACCGCTACGACAACCGCCCCGGCGCGCTGGCCCGATCCGTACGGGACCTGGCCAGCGTGCGGCCCACCGCCGCCGTCGCAGAGACCTACCAGTACAGCGACGCCAACTACATGATCCTCGGCGCGCTCGTCGAGCACGTCACCGGCGACACCTTCGGCGGCTACCTCCGCCGGCACGTGCTCGATCCGCTCCGGATGACGCACTCCGCGGCCACCGCCGACGAGGCCCGAGCTGTCGGCATCCCGGCCGGGCACCGGTACCACTTCGGCCGTCCGCACCGCTTCACCGCGCCGTTCGACACCGCGGGGGTGCCCTACGGTTTCCTCGCCGCCAGTCTCGACGACCTGTCCCACTACGCCATCGCGCAGCTCAACGGCGGCCGCTACGGCGAGAGCCGGGTCCTCGGGCCGCAGCGCACGCAACAGATGCAGACCGGCACCGTCTCCACCGGTCACGGCAGCTACGGGTTCGGCTGGAAGAACAGCACCCTGGACGGCGTCGGCACCCGCATCGTCTGGCACGCCGGCGCCACCCCGGACTTCTTCACCCACATCGTGCTGGCACCCGACTCGAACCTCGCCGTGATCATCATGACGAACGTCTACGGCCTGCAGATGGACGCGCCGCTCGCCGCAGGTGCGTTCAACCTCGCCCGCATCCTGCACGGCGGCACACCCGCGACCGTCACCGAAGACCCGATGCACGTCTGGGCCCTGGTCGGGCTCCTCGGCGTCGCCGCGGTGCTGTTCGCTCTCCTGGCCTGGTCCTGGGTCCGCATCCTGCGGAGGCGGCGGAACGCGGTCGCGCCACCGCGCTCCCGGGGCCGGACGGTCGCCGCCACCACCGCCTGGGTCGGTGCCTGCGCCGCGGTGGCGGCCGGAGCCGGCTGGCAGGCGCCCTCCCTCTGGCAGGGCGCCGGGCTGGCGAAACTCCAGTTGTGGGCCCCGGACGTCGGGCACACCATCCGCGCCGTGGTCGTCCTGGCAGCCGGGCTCGCGCTGACCCGCCTGGGCTCGGGTGTGTACGCCATGGCCACCGCCGACCGCGCGAAGCGCGCTGCCGACAGCACGACCGCCGACCGGTCGGAGCGCGACCCCTCGCCGAGCAGCCGCGCCGTCGTGTCAGCGTCAGTCGACGATGGCGCGTGACGTGCGTACGTCCGCAGCACCTGCGAATCGGTCGAGGGCGCGAAGAACGTGTTCCCGCGTCTCGGTGGTGCCGAGGTGTCCTGCGCCCTCCACCACCGTCAACGTCGAGTCGGGCCAGGCACGGTGCAGATCCCACGCTGTCTGCAGCGGCGCGCCGAGGTCGAGTCGGCCGTGGATGAGGACGCCGGGGATACCGACCAACTGCCTGGCATCGCGCAGCAGTGCGCCTTCCTCCAGCCACGCCCCGTGGGAGAAGTAGTGCGCGCAGATGCGCACGAAGGCCAGCCGAGCCGAGGAGGGGCGGTCGCCGTACGGATTGCTCGCGCCGCCGGTCTCTCCGGACAGGACCACGTCTTCCCAGGCGCACCAGTCGATCGTGGCTCTCTCTCGCACGGAGGGGTCGGGGTGTTCCATGAGGCCGGCGTACGCGGCGACGACGTCCCCGTCGCGGGGTGTGCCCGGCGCGCCGTCAAGAAACCGCTCCCACTGCTCGGGGAAGAACCGGCCGACGCCCCGATAGAGCCAGTCGACGTCGGCGCGTCGCGTCATGGTGACGGCGACGATCACGATTTCGGACACCCGCCGGGGGAACTGCTGCGCGTAGGCCAAGAGGAGCGTGGAGCCCCAGGAACCGCCGTGCAGCAGCCAGCGGTCGATGCCAAGGCGCTCGCGTAGCCGCTCCATGTCGGCGACCAGGTGCCAGGTCGTGTTGTGCCGCATGTCGGTCGCCGGCTCGCTCGCGTGTGGAGTGCTGCGACCGCAACCTCGCTGATCGAACAGGACGACCCGGTACCGGTCCGGATCAAAGTACCGGCGCCAGCCGGTCCCACAACCGGATCCGGGCCCGCCGTGCACGACAAGCGCCGGCTTTCCGGCCGGATTGCCGCACACCTCCCAGTACACGAGGTTGCCGTCGCCTACGTCGAGCACGCCCGCGTCGTACGGCTCGATTGGCGGGTACAGCTCGGTCACGCTCCAGACCTCCGCGACGTGGGTGGCAATCGTATGGCGAGCTTCAACAGCGGGACAGGTGGAGAATTCGGTGCGGCCATCAACCCTGGGCCGATACGGTCGGGCCGTGGTCGCTGATGGGTACCGGTTCCGATACGTTGGGCCTGCGGACATAGCTGCTGCAGTACGCCGGACGGGCTCAGACGGACAGTGCGTTCGCTCCATCGAGGACGTCAGAAGCTGGCTCGCTGGTGCCGAGCCACGGGACCACACCGAGCCATTTACCTATGTGGTCGACCCGCACGGCATTCTCCGTCTGGCCCCACGGCGTAGTGAGCACGTGGCGTGCGCCGGCGGAGGTGAGGTGCTCGCCGCCGGTGAGATCACCTTCGTTCAGCATCCTGCCGGCGTGAAAGTGGGCGAGATCAGCAACCAGTCGACCGGATACTGCCCTGATCCGTCATGCTGGACGGCGGTAGCCGCAGCCCTCGATGACATGGGAATTGGGCACCCAGATTCGTTCACGGCGACGTTTGTATTCCGCCGCTGCCCGGACTGCTACTGCGTGAACATCGTCAAAGGCGACGACTACGCGTGCGCCCTCTGCGACCAGCTGTTGCCTGATTCCTGGAACGTGGACCCACGCTGGACCGCAACCTCTGGGCACCAGGAGGAAGGCTGTGAGGCTGGGGCCGTCACCGACGTGTCAAAGTCCAAGGCCATCACGGGCCGTCAGCCTGGGCGGTTAGTCACACCCCTGCACCCTTGCGCCCTCGGGTACCTGGACGGTGGGGTCAAGGCATGGCTCGAATCGCGTACGGCAACGCGGACGCCGCGGCGTTCGAGGCGACCCGTCACCTCACCGACGACGGGCTCTCGGCCTGGCGGGAAGCCGTGACCCGGCACCTTGACCCCCATGCGGGCATGCGATTACTCGACCTCGGCTCGGGCACCGGAATGTGGGCGCGAGCCTTCATCGACTGGTACGACGTCGAGGTCACCGCAGTCGAGCCCTCCGAGGCGATGCGTGCCCGCTCGATGTACCAGCCTGTCCTGCATGGCGACGCCGAGCGCATCCCGCTCGACGACGGCAGCGTCGACGCCGCCTGGATCTCCACGGTCATCCACCACGTGCCGGACCTGAACCGTGCAGCCCGAGAGGTACGCAGGGTCGTCCGCCCCGGCGGCCCGGTGCTGATCCGCTCCGCGTTCGCCGGCCGACACCACGCCATCACCCTGTTCCGTTACTTCACCGAAGCCATCCGGGTGCTCGACACCTACCCCAGCGTGGCCGATGTCGAAGCAGCCCTCACTGCCGCCGGGTTCATCACCGTCGGCCTCGAACAGGTCCCGCAGGTAACCGCAGCCTCACTACGCGAGGCTGCGGCGGCGCTGCGCCGCGAGGCACACACCCCTCTGCAACTGATAAGCGACGACGAGTACGCCGCAGGTCTGGCCCGACTGCGCAGGGCAGCGCAACGTGCGACCGGACCCGTGGTTGACGCCCTGGACCTCCTCGTCGTCACCTGAGCCGCACCAGCATCCTGAGAAGATCACCGACGATCGTGGCATTGGGGTCGGGGTCGTGGTGACTGCAACATCGAGTCGTGGGGTGGTGTCCGTGCGCGTTTCGTTGGCGGTTTATCCAGGCACGTTCGATCCGTTCACCCCGGGACACCGCGACCTGGTGGCCCGCGCTCGGGTGATGTTCGACCGGGTCATCGTGTTGCTGTCGGTGAACGCCGACAAGCAACCAACCGCCGGGGCTACGGCCAGGGCCGTGCAGGTGCGCGATGCCATTCCGGCAGCCTGGGACAACGTCGAAGTGGACACCTGGACCGGCCTGACCGCTGCCTACTGCCGACGCCGAGGCGCCACGGTCATCGTCCGCGGCGTACGCACGGCCGCGGACCTTGGCTACGAGCACCAACTCGCCGCGATGAACGAGCAACTCGGCATGGGGACCATCTGGTTGCCGACGCGTCCGCACCTGGCCGCCATGTCATCCACGGCCGTACGCGCACACCGATCGGCACAGTCGGCCCGGTCGACTGACGCTGAAGTGTGAGGCTCAGCTACCGACACCCAAGGCTGCCGCCCGTCCCCGGACGGCCACCTTCGTGGCAGCCGCGCTCGCGCTGACCCCGCCTCGGCCTGGGCGTGTACACCATGGTCACCGCCGACCGCACGACCGCCCACAGGTCGGAGCGCGGCCACTCGCCGAACAGCCGCGCCGTCGTGTCAGCGTCAATCGACGATGGAGCGTGACGTGGGTACGGTGACACGGTGCTCTCCGCCGTGAAGGGTCTGTCCCGCTACCACACCGAGGAGTCGCTTCGCGCCTACCTGCTGGAGCGCTCACACCGCACCGAGACCGGCTGCCTGGTCGTCGTCGGCTACGGGCAGCGACGCGGGGTGCACCAGAAGGTCGCGGGCCGGGCGTGGGCGCACATCGCCGCGTACGTCGTCTTCCTCGGCGGGTACGACCCCGCCCTCGACGTCGACCAGTCCTGCGGCGCCGCCGACTGTATCGAGCCGACGCACCTACGTCAGCTCAGCCGTGCCGAAGCCGGCCGCCGCCGGAACCAGGCGCCGCGGTGCCGCAACGGCCACGACCGTGAGCTCGACCCGGCGACCGGCCGGTACCGTCGGGTCTGCCGAACGTGCAACCGGGAGGCACAGCGCCGGTGGCGTGAACGCGAGGCCGCCGAGGTGACCCAGGCCCGGGCCGCGTACGGCCGCTCGTAGTCAGGCCATCCAGCGCTTCGGATGCCGGCATCGCCACTCAAGCTGCCAGGGTGCGAGGATCGTGAACGAGTCAAAGACCTGCCATCGGTGCAAGCAGCTTCGGCCGGCCGAGTCCTTCGTCGGCGCGACCGGTCGCACCATGCTCTCCTGCCAACCGTGCCGCGACTACTCCCGTCGTGTGAATCAGGCCAGTAGGGATTCCCGACCGGGCTCCAATCGAGCGATGAATCTCTGGAGCAAGTACCGGATCACCGAGCCGTTCTACGATGAACTGAGGTCACGGCAAGGGTTTCGATGCGCCATCTGCGGCATCCATGAGGATGACCTCGCGGCAACTCTCGCCGGTCGCCCTCGGAAGGACGGTAAGCCCTCCGCCCAGGCGTTCCGGTTGGTCGTGGATCACTGCCACGGCACCAACACCGTTCGAGGGCTCCTCTGCAACGGATGCAACTCGGCACTTGGGCACTTCCGGGACAGCCCTGAGGCGCTGCGCCGCGCACTGGACTACCTCCAATCGGGGCCGTCGTCGGTGCCGCCCGGAGAGGCCACCTGAGTTTCCCGCTCGATGTGTGCGCGCCTAACAACCCAGACGCGTACACCAGCGTAAATCCTTACGCACAAGAACTGTCATTATGGTGCATGGTCGGTTTGCCCGAAATGTAGAGGGTAATTACTGGATTAGTGTTACCAGTAAGTCGTTAATCGGGCTGAGGTCGCAGCGGGGCTGCGGGAGACTCTGTCGAAGTGCAGCCTGAGCCGGCGTTCTCCACAGGCCGGTCCGTCGTCTGCGCCGTGCGTGGAGTTGGGGCCTATCTGGACGCGAGGTCGCACATCGACTCTCGGGCTTCCGCTGCGACGGGGTGGATCTGTTGCTGGCGCCGGATCCGGCCCGGGTGCCCACATCGGTGAGCGGGTGGAGGGTCGAGACCTGTCACGTCTTTGTTGCCGGCCGGGGTCATGCGTCGAACTTTGATCCATCTGGAAATCGAAGTTCATCACTGCGCTTGATCACTGAATGTTAGTAGCCTGCTGCGGACCGTTCGGTCGAATGTCTCTCGTGCTCGGCAATCGATGGGAGTACCAGGCGTGCAGAAGAAGAAGTTGTTCATCAACAGCGCAGCGGCAATATCGGTCAGCGGTCTTCTGCTGGTCGTTCCTCTGAGCGGGGCGAACGCGGCTGACACCAGCCCCGCCGCGAGTAAGAAGCCGTCCGGGATGACTGCACTGTCTCAAACGACAGGTACTCCCGTAACAGTGTTGGCGGGGGCGAACAATATCTCCTTCGCCACCTGCCCCGCCGGCACGGTCATCACCGGAGGAGGCGGACAGACTTCCGGGTTCGACATCTTCCTCACCGACTCGTTCGCGTCGGGCAACGGCTGGGCGGTACGAGGCTCCAACCGGGGAACCACGGCTCAGAACCTTACGGCCGTCGCCAACTGTCTCGGGTAGAACAGCTCGCCGATGGGCCCGTCACCCCCGGCGCCGGGGGTGACGGGCCCGCGGTCATCACGGGCGTTGACAAAGCCCTGGAGGTCGCACCGGGGTTGCGGGAGTCTCTGTCGACGAGCAGCCTGAGCCGGTGTTCTCCAGAACGGAACGTGATCTGGTCCGGCGGCGGCTCCTGGACCTCGCCGACCACGACCCCGCTGTCGTCGCCGCCGCGATCACCGGCTCCCACGCCACCGACGACGAGGACCGCTGGTCAGACATCGATCTGGCCTTCGCGGTCAGCGAACCACTCGACGCCGTGATGCACCGGTGGACGCGACACCTGTACCGGGACTTCGCCGCCGTCCATCACTGGGACCTGCCGTCCGGGCCTGCCATCTACCGGGTGTTCCTACTTCCGCAGGGCCTGGAGGTCGACCTCGCGTTCAGCCCGGAAGGTGACTTCGGGCCGCGCGGCCCGAAGTGGCGACTCGTGTTCGGGCGATCCGCACCGCCGCAGCCGGTCATGCCGGGTGGCTACGACGTGATCGCCGGCCTGGCCTGGCACCACGCACTGCACGCGCGGATCAGCATCGAGCGCGGCAGGTACTGGCAGGCGGAGCACTGGATCAGCGCGCTGCGAACCCAGACGATCGCGCTCGCCTGCCAACGTCTGCGCCACCCCACCAGCTACGCCAAGGGTGCCCATCTCCTACCCCCGACCATCACCGGTCCCCTCGAAACGACACTGGTCCGCTCCCTGGAGGAGACCGAGTTGCGTCGCGCGCTGTCGGCCGCCGTGGCGGCCCTGAGCGCGGAACTCACTCGTACGGACCCGACCCTGGCCGACCGCCTACGCCCGATTCTCAGCGACCTTGCCGCTTCCGATGACGATCCACGCGAGGGCTGAGGGAGTCCGCGAACCACCAGCCCGGCCGCCCTGTGGGCCCGCCGGCGCGTCGCTCATCTCGTCGCGGTGGCCCACTCGGCCGCCATCGATGGGCTGTAGTACCGGGTGAAACCGCAGGTCCACGCGATCGGGTCGGCGAGCGGTGCGCCACCCCAGCGGGGCATGCCAGACACGAGCAACCGCGTGCCGACCTGATAGGCGGGGGCATGCTCGGACGTGGCATCGCCCGTCTCGGCCCCCGCGGCGGGTGGCGAGATGTCCACCACGGCGGTGCCGGCGGAGCCGCCCGTGAACCAGGTGTGCACCTGGAATGTCACCGATCGCAGGTCCAGCGGGGGATGCTCACCGCGCCCGGTTCGTCCCGGCCCGATGCCGGTCACGGTGCCGTCGAAGGCGAAGGCCTGCTCGGCGAGCGTCTTCGGGGAGTACGGCTTGGCGCACTGCGTCGCGCCGGAGGTGAGCGGATCGCCCGGCTTGACCCCGGCCGGCAGTTCGTCCGCCGATTCCGAGGCGGCCGGTGCGGACGAGGGAGTGACCGGCGGCTGCGCCTGCGGCGTCGGGGCCGGCCGGTAGACGCCGTACACACCCGCCGCGACGATCACCGCGGTCAAGGCCGCCGCAGCCGCCAGGGTCCGGCGCCTGCGGCGGACCCTGCGCACCGCCGCGGCGGCCACGGCCAGCTCGTCGGGGGCGTCGGCGGCCTCGGCGGCGAACAGCTCGCGCAGCTCGCGCTCGGTCGACTGGTTCATCGGGTCTCCCTCCGTGCGTCGATGGACGCGGGCCCGCGCAGCCTCGCCAGGGCACGCGAGGCGGTGGCCCGCACCGAGCTCTCGCTGACCCCCATGGCCGCGGCGATCGCCGCGTCGTCCAGGTCGGCGTAGTAGCGCAGGACGAGCACTGTGCGGGCGCGCGGGGCGAGCCCGCTCAGCAGCACCCGCATCTGGTCCCGGGCGGCGACTGCGTCGGCCGGGTCGGCGACCGTGGCACCGGTCTCCTGACGCAGGTCGGCGGGCCGCTCCGTCGTCCAACGCCGACGACGCCAGCTCAGGTGCGCGTTCACCAGCATGCGGCGTACGTACGCTTCGGGGTCTGCCGCCGCGCGCACCCGCTTCCAGTGCCGGTACGCATCGGCCAGCACGGTCTGGGCGAGATCCTCCGCCACCTGCCGGTCGCCGCTCAGGACGGCAGCTCAAGGCCGGACGCCGTGCGGTGGCGCGGAAACCACGGGCGGCCCGGCCAGACGCCGAGGCCGATGAGGTGCCGTGTCGACGTAGCGGCACGTCGACACGGCACCTGACAGGTCGGCGAGATCAGTGGGCGGGTCTGCCGAACCAGCGGAGCAGATGCGCGTCCAGGTCCCGCTGGTCGTCGCCGACCCAGGCGACGTGACCGTCCGGCCGGAGCAGGACGCCCGGCACGTCCAGGTCGGCGGCGGAATCCGCGAGCTGGTCGACCCGGTCCGACCAGCCGCCGACGGTCAGGCGTTCGGTGCGGTCCAGCAGGAGACCACGCCCGCCGTGCAGCAGACCGTAGAGGTGGCCCTGTGTCACGTCGACGTCGGGCAGGCGGCGACCGACCAGGTCGGGGTCCGCGCCGAAGTCGTAGCGGATGCCGATGGCGGTGATCTTCGCAAGGAGGTGGAGGTTCACCTCGTCGAAGTCCATCAGCTCAGTGAACAGCCTTCGCACGGCCTGTGCGCCCGGTTCGGCGGACAGCAGCTCCGTCTGCGCCCGGGTGTTGTCCAGCACCTGCGCGGCGACCGGATGGCGCTCGGCCTGGTAGGTGTCCAGCAGTGTCGCCGGTGCCCAGCCGCGGACCTGCGCGGCCAGTTTCCACCCCAGGTTGACCGCGTCCTGGATGCCCAGGTTGAGGCCCTGTCCGCCGATGGGAGGATGGACGTGGGCGGCGTCGCCGGCCAACAGCACCCGCCCGACCCGGTACCGTTCGGCGAGCCGGGTGGCGTCGCCGAAGCGGGACAGCCAGCGCGGCGAGTGCACACCGAAGTCGGTTCCGGCGATGGCCCGCAACTGGTCGCGGAAGTCGGCGATGGTAGGCGGTTCCGAACGGTCGCTGAGCCCCGCGGCGGGGACCAGCACGCTGTAGAAGCCACCGCCCGCCGGCCGTACCCAGAATGGCTTGTGGGTCTGACCCACGGCGGTCGTCGTGGCCGCGATCTCCGCCTGCGGCACGCCCACCTCCATCTCGCCCATCAGGGTCTCGGTCCGGGCGGGCTCGCCGGGGAAGGCGACGCCGAGCAGTTTGCGCACCGTGCTGCGCCCGCCGTCACAGCCGACGAGATAACGGGTACGCAGTTGTTCCCCGTCGGACAACTCGACGGTGACACCGTCGTCGTCCTGCTGGAGCCCGGTGACGGCGCGGCCACGCAGAACCCGCGCGCCCAGTTCGGTCGCGTGTTCTGCGAGCAGACGTTCGATGACCGGCTGTGGGATGCCCAGCAGGTAGGCGTACCGGGAGTCCACCCCGCTGGGCGCGGGCTTGGCGATGGCGGCGAAGTAGGCGCCGGCCGGACGCCGTCTGCCGTGCGGGAGGACGCGCTCCAGCAGGCCGCGCATCGCCATCAGTTCGAGACTGCGGATGTGCAGGCCGACGATGCGGGCGAACGACGTCGGCGCGGTCTCCTTCTCGACGACGAGGACCCGTACGTCGTGCAGGCGAAGTTCGGCGGCGAGCATCGCGCCGGTCGGCCCGCAGCCAGCGATGATCACGTCGTATCGGCGACCGGCGTCGGCGGTCGGCGATGGGAGCTTGCTGGGATCGCGCCGGACCGGATCGGTCGACGTCGGGTCGGCGGGAACGGTCGAAGGATGCATGGGTGTGGCCTTTCGGGAGTGCCGTGTTGGCGGGGCACTCCCGGCGACACCTACGTCGATCGCCCGACCGTGACGGCAAGGGGGAGCACCCACATCGCTGCAACGTTCATGGGTCTCACCTCCTCGGGCGGTGTCGCGGTCACCCGCAAGCTATAGCGCCGGCGCGATCCCGTCGACCTGTTTTCCCGCCACGTCGTCACGGTTCCGGGTGCGTCAGCGAGCGGTGCAGCCACTCTGCCATCAGTGCGCGTTCGGCGTCGGTGAGCCCGGGAAGGTCGGGCAGCACCGTCGCGAAGGTCACCGCGACAGTGCTCGTGCTCGTGTCGACAGTTGCCGGAGTGGTCGCCAGGATGCTGGTGAGGACGGCGTCGAGCATGGCCTCGCTCAGCCCGACGTCGCGCTGGTCGGCGGGGGTGCCCAGCAGGGTGAGGATCGTTCCGTTGCCCGCAGAGTGGATCATCAAAAGGGCGCGCTCCTCGTCGACGCGCAGGAGGCCGGCCGCGGCGAGTCGTCGCACACGGCGACGGAGCACGTCCAGGCCCGCGACCGTCGCCGGTGAGGGTGCGCTGCTCCCCCGGGTGGCGATCAACGCGTACAACTCGGGGTTCGTCAGGCCGAACTCGACGTGCGTGTGCCATCCGGCGCGTAGGTCGGCGACCGGGTCGTCCGGCGCGGCGTCCGCCGCGACCGACTTGCCGCTGACGTAGGCGGCCATCACGTGCTCGGCTACGGCGTCGATGAGGCCGTCCTTGTCACCGAACAGGCGGTAGATGGTCGGCGCCTGCACGCCTGCGGCCTGGGCGACGGCGCGTGTCGTCACCGCGACCGCGCCGCTCTCGCGCAGCAGTTGGGTTGCCGCCGCGACGATGCCCGCACGGAGGTCGTCGCGGGATGCGGTGTCCGGCGTCGTCACCATGAATCAATGCTAACAGCGCTTTGTTAACCGTGGAATATCAGTGCTAACGTTCCAAACGTATCGCCGCTAACAGAGGGGTGTTCCTCGTGATCGTCGTCACCGGTGCCACTGGTCAGCTCGGCTCCCAGATCGTCGAACGGCTGCTCGACCGGCTGCCACCTGACGCCGTGGGGGTGAGCGTGCGCGACCCCGACAAGGCCGCCAACCTCGCCGAGCGTGGTGTGCGGGTGCGCGCCGCAGACTTCACCGACCCGGCCACGCTGGCGCACGCCTTCGAGGGCGCCGACAAGGTCCTCGTCGTCTCCGCCTCCATCCGCGGCGACGGCGCGATCGTCGCGAACCGTGCCGCCGTCAACGCCGCGCACGCCGCCGGGGCCAAGCGCATCCTCTACACCAGCCACCAGGCCGCGTCCCCCGACTCGCTCTTCGCCGCCCAACCCATCCATGCCGCGACCGAGGAGCACCTGGCCGGGCTCGGGGTTCCCTTCACCGCGCTGCGCAATGGGTTCTACGCGAGCACGCTCGGTTTCTCCGTCGGTACGGCGCTGGAGACCGGGCAGCTCGTGGCCCCGGCGGACGGCCCGGTGTCCTGGACCGCGCACGCCGACCTGGCCGAGGCCGCCGCCGTCGCCCTGACCGAGGAGGGCCTGCTCGACGGGGTCACGGCACCGCTCACCGCGTCGGAGATGCTCGACCTCGACCAGGTGGCCGCCATTCTCAGCGACATCGTGGGCCGCACCGTCGAACGCGTCGTCGTCGATGACGACACGTGGCGGGCGTCCGCCATCGAGGGAGGCATGCCCCCGGCGGCGGCCGACTTCACCCTCGGCCTCTACCGCGCGGCACGGGAGGGAGAGTTCGCGGTGACCGACCCGACGCTCGCGGCAGTCATCGGCCACCGCCCGACCCCCGTCCGCGCGGTGCTCGAGACCATCGCGGCCCGGCGCTGACGCGCGGGATCGCGGTTCAGCGCAGCATCGCCCGGGTCATTCGGCGGGTGGCGACGTACATCGCGATCGACCCGAACGCGAGGAGGTAGACCACCGGGATCAGCAGGTCCCAGCTCAGGTGGCCCAGCGCGGGTTCCCGGACCAGTTCGATGCTGTGATAGAGCGGCAGCGCCTGGATCAGGGGCCGCACCGCCTCCGGGTAGACCGAGAGCGGGTAGAACGTCGTCGCGAAGAGATACATCGGCAGCATGAACAGCTGGATGTACTGGAAGTCGGGAAAGTCCCGCAGGTACGTCGTGACGGCCAGCCCGCCGGCGGCGAACGCGTACGAGATCAGCACCGACGCCGGTAGGGCCAGCAGCACCCAGGCCGAGGTGACCAGCCCACCGGCCGTCATGACGGCGAGGAAACCGATCGACGTCAACAAACCGTTGATCATCGCGCTGGTCACCTCGCCGACGGCGATGTCGGTGACGGAGAGCGGGGTCGGCAGCACTGCCTCGTAGGTCTTCTCGACCCTCATCCGGATGAAGACACCGAAGCTGGTCTGGTTGAACGCCGTGTTCATCGCCGTGGTCGCCAGGATCGCCGGGGCCACGTACGCGGCGTACGGGACGTCGACGCCGGGGACCGTGCCGACCAGCATCCCGACGCCGACGCCGATCGACAGCAGGTACAGGATCGGTTCGACGAGCGCGTTGAGCAGCGGCGTCACCGACCGGCGGTAGATCATCAAGTTGCGTTCGACGAGCGCCAGGGCCCGGCGTGTCGTCCAGGCGGGTACGGCGACGGTGGTCATGGTGTCTCCCCGAGGCTCTGGACGGGTGTCGTCACGGGTGCAACCGCCGGCGGTAGGTGACCCGGGCGACCAGGAAGCCGCCGATCGCGAGCGTCAGCAGGTACGCGATGTGCACGGAGCTGCCGGTGACCGTCGCCGTGCCGAGGCTCAGCGTGCGGCACAGTTCCACCCCGTGCCAGAGCGGCAGCAGGTAGGACACCGGTCGGATCCACTCGGGTAGCTGCGAGACGGCGAAGAACGTGCCGGAGAACATGTAGAGCGGCATGATGACGAAGCGGAACACCGTGTCGATGTGGCGCAGCTTGCGCACGCCGACCGCCCACGCGGCGGCGGGTGCGGCGAACGCGACCCCGGTCAGCGTCGCGCCGAGCAGGGCGCCGAGGGCCCACGCGCCCTCGACCAGCCCGAACGCGGCCATCACCGCGATGAAGGCGCCGCTGGCGATGAGCACCCGGAAGGTGATGAAGAGCAGGTGCCCGGCGGCGAGCTGCTCGGGCCTCAGCGGTGTCGGTGTGGCACTGCGGTACGACCCGAAGCCAGCGGCGCGAGCGACCCCTCCGGCCGCTTCCAGGTACGCGTTCTGCATCGCGGCGGCGGCCAGCATGCCCGGGGCGAAGAACGCCGCATAGGAGACGCCGGTGATCTGGGCCGGCGCGTTGTCGTCGACGAGGGCGCCCAGGCCGGCGCCGATGCCGATGAGGAACAGCAACGGGTTCAACACGTTGATCACGATGGAGCCCCGCCAGGTACGCCGGTAGCGCGTGAGCCAGTATCGGAAAACCTGGAGCACTGGTGCCTCTCCCCTGCTACTCGATGAGCGATCGGCCGGTGAGCTTGAGGAACACGTCCTCCAACGTGGATCGGCGGACCAGTGCGGTGAGCGGGGTGAGTGACATGGCGTGCACCGTGGCGAGGGCGGCCTCGCCGTCGGCGGTGTAGACGAGCACCCGGTCCGGGAGCAACTCCACGCGGCCCTCGGCGTCGGTGCCGCCGGTGGCCAGTGCCGAGGTGCGGAGCTTCTCCGCTGCGGTGTCCCGTTCGTCGAGGCGGAAGCGGAGTTCGAGAACCTCGCGGGTGGCGTACCTGGAGATGAGGTCCTGTGGTGAGCCCTGCGCGACGATGCGGCCGTGGTCGACCACGACGAGCCGGTCGCAGAGTTGCTCGGCCTCGTCCATGTAGTGCGTGGTGAGGATGAGCGTGACGCCCTGCTGTTTGAGCTGGAAGAGCCGGTCCCACAGGATGTGTCGGGCCTGCGGGTCGAGGCCGGTGGTCGGCTCGTCGAGCAGCAGGATGTCCGGTTCGTTGATCAGCGAGCGGGCGATGGTCAGCCGTCGACGCATGCCACCGGAGAGCGTCTCGACCTGGTCGCCGGCTTTCTCCCGCAGTTGGGCGAAGTCGAGCAGGCGGGTCGCGCGCTCCCGGATGACGGCCCGCGGCAGGCCGAAGTACCGCCCGTAGATGTGCAGGTTCTCCCGCACGGTGAGCTCGTTGTCCAGGTAGTCGTCCTGGCTGACGACACCCAGCCGGGCGCGGATCTCCGGCCCCTGTCGCATCGGGTCCATGCCGAGCACACGCAGACTGCCACCGCTGATCGGTGACGTCGCGGCGATCATCCGCATGGTGGTGGACTTGCCGGCGCCGTTGGGGCCGAGGAGCCCGAAGGACTCCCCCCGTTCGAGGGCGAAGGTGATGCCGTCGACCGCGCGGAACTCCGCTGTGGACCCACGCGGCGGATAGACCTTGGTGAGGTCTGTCGCCTCGACCAGGGGATGTGTGTTCACCCCGGCAGCCTACGAAAAGTCGACAGTGGAGTGCAAGAATTTAACAGCCATCAGAAATTTTCGAACGCCGCAGCCGGGTTTGACCCTCGAGCGGGTTGAGGCCCGAGCATCGGCGACATGACCGACCAACCGACCGGCGACCCGACCATGACCCGCATCATCGAGGCCGTACAGCTCGGCCAGAGTGGCGCGCCCGGCCGCGCCCGCGAGCTGCTCACCCTGCTCTGGGACGACCTCGGCCCCACCGGGGACGCCCTGCACCGCTGCACCCTGGCGCACCACCTCGCCGACCTGCAGGACACCACCGAGGCGGAGCTGGACTGGGACGAGCGTGCCCTGGCCGCCGCGTCCGAGCTGACCGACGAACGCGCCCAGCGATACCTGCCCGCACTCCAGGTCCAGGCGTTCCTGCCGTCGCTGCACCTCAACCTCGCCGACTGCCACCGGCGCCTGGGCAACGTCGGCCCGGCCCGGGACCACCTCGCCCGCGCCCGGGAGCACCTGGTGCGGCTGCCCGACGACCCGTACGGCGAGAGCATCCGCGTTGCCGTCCGTGACTTCGTCGCCGACGACCCGACCGACCACCGGCGGTAGGTGTCGGCGCGGGTCAGTGTCGCTGGTGGGCGACGTCCGTCCGGTACTCCTGCGGCGAACACCCGTAGCGGGCACGGAAGAGGCGGCTGAAGTGGGCCCGGTCCGCAAACCCCCACCGGGCGGCGACGACATGGACCGGTTGGCGCAGCAGCGGGTTCACGAGGTCACGCCGGCACTGCTCCAGACGCTTGGCGCGGATCAGCTCGGCAACGGTCGTCGTCTCCGCCTCGAACAGGCGGTGCAGCGATCGCAGTGACATGTGGTGGGCCGCGGCGACACTGCGAGGGCTCAGGTCGTCACTGTCGAGGTGGCGGTCGATGAAATCCACGACGCGGGCCCGCATCGTGGTCTGCCGGGCCTCCGGTGACAGGGCGTCCTCGATGTCGAGGTGCTGGGCGAGCGCGGCAGCCAGCAGGTCCAGGGCGACCCCGCCCAGGACCTCGGCCTGGGCCGGCTCGTACTGCTCCGGGTGCGCGGCGATGCTGCGCAGGTGGTGGACCAGCAGAGCGCCGACGCCGAGGTGCGCCGGCAGCGGCGTGGCCAGCAGCCGGCGGAGCCGGTCCGCCGGCAGGGGCAGCGCCGAACGGGGTATCTGCACGGTGATCGTGGTGGCCGGGCCGGGGCCGTCCGCGCGGTGCCGGGCGACGTGTGGCCGCGCGGTGTCCAGCAGGGTGAAGTGCCTGGCGGCCTCGAGCGTGGACTCGGTGCGCTCCTGGATCAGGGTGCTGCGACCGGTCAGCGGCAGCGCGAGCTGGTACACCTCGCCCTCGGCGCGGCGGACCAGTTTCGCGGGCCGGATCGAGTCCAGTGACGGGTAGCGCAGTGAGGTCATCCGGATCCGGCCCAGATCGATGGCCTGCGCGTACGCGACGAAGTTGTCCAGCTGGCCGCTGCTGATGTGCGCCGGCGCCGTCTCCTCGGCGACCAGGGCGTACCAGAACGCGAACCGGTCCTGCGCAGGCAGCACGGTGGTGTCCACCACCAGGTTGGGCAACACCGCGCCTCCCTCCACATGCGAGGATGAATTCTTGCATGCCAGGACTCTCTCCCCGTGTGACGGGACTTCGACCTCCGGTGCGTTGCGGCGGGCCGGCGAATGCCCGTGGTGACCGGTGCCGACCTGCGGGAGGCGGCCGAGGAGATGACCCGGGTGCTGGCGCCGCACCGGGAACGCGACTGGTCGGTGCCGGCCGGCTCGCTGACGTGGAGCTGCTGGACGACCGCGGCGCACGTCGCGCACGATCTGCTCGCGTACGCGGGCCAGGTCACCGGCCGCCCGGATGACGGCTACCTGCCGTACGACCTGCGGGTCTGCTCCGACGCGAGCCCGGCGCAGGTGCTCACCGTGGTGCGGGCCTGCGCGGGTCTGCTCGCCGCCGCCGTCGACGGTGCCCCGCCGGACGTGCGGGCCTGGCACTTCGGCCCGTGCGACCCGGCCGGCTTCGCCGCCATGGGGGTGGCCGAGACCCTGCTGCACACCCACGACGTAACCCTCGGTCTCGGTGTCGCGTGGCAGCCGCCGCAGTCGACTGACCCGCGCCGCCGTGCTCGGATCCGTTCACGGAGGGGCCGGATGGCCGGTGGGGCGGGTGTCGACCGCGCTAACCGGCGTCGAGCGTGTGCCGGTGACCGTCGAGCGGGAAGGGCGGCCGGGCCGGCAGGACCTCCTGGAACACGAAGCCGCACTTCTGCGCCACCCGGCAGGACGCGACGTTGTCCACCTGGTGCAGCAGGTCCAGACGCGCCACCTCGGGGAACCTGTCGAACGCCCAGCGACTCAGCGCGGTGACCGCGCGCGGGGCGACGCCCCGACCGCGCGCCCAGGACGCCGTCCAGTACCCCACCTCGGGTGTCGGGCGTTGCGGCGTGATCCCCTTGAGCACCACGTTGGCCACCAGCCGTGGGCCGTCGGCCTGGTCTTCGAGCACGGCGAAGGCGTACCGGCTGCCGTCGGCCCAGTCCTGCCGGGTGCGGGCCAGCCACTGCCGGCACTCGGTGGGGTTGGTCAACGGCCGTTGGGTCCACCGACGCAGCACCGGGTCCCGGTACGCGTCCAGCAGGGCGTCCAGGTCGTCCTCGTGCCAGGGGCGCAGCGCGAGGTCCGGAGTCGTCGCGGAGGTGCCCGGCACCCGCAGCTCGATCAACATCCGCTCAGTCTGCCGGCGACGGGCGCGGCGGGCCAGGCGGGTCAGCGCGGCAGGCGCCGCCACGGCCGCCACCAGGTGCGGCGGGGTCGCCGCGGCGCGGCGACGGCAGCGGCCCGGTCGGTGGTGGGCGTCGGGAAGCGGGGCGGCGTGTGCTCGGCACGCCAGCGGCGGACCACGTCCTCGGTGTTCACCGGGCGCACCGCGACCCGGGGCCCGTCGTCGGGGAACCGCAGCCACGCCACGATCTGCCTGTTGAGCTGCCCCACGAAGTCGCGGACGGCCTGCTCGGTGGGCAGGTCACGAACCTCGTCGGGGACCTGTTCGACGCGTCGGCGCAGTTGCAGCGAGGTGGGCAGCAGCAGGTCGCTGGGCAGCGCCTCGCGCTCCAGGAAACTCTTGATCCACCACGCCTCGTCGTACGGCGCGCCGCGCCCGGGGATCGGCTTGCCCATGCCGGGCAGGTCGTCGAACTCGCCGCGCTGCACGGCGTCCTGGATCTTCGCCTCCACTGACGCTTCCCACGCCTCGGTCACCGTGCGGCACCTCCCTGGCCACCGTAACGCGCCGCCTCCGGCCGGCGACACGCACTCGTCAGGGGTCAGCGCGCCCGCGACGGGGAGCATTCCCGCCGCCGCGCGGGGGCAACCGAACGTGAACGGATCACCCCGGATCGCAGGCCACGGCCCCTCAGGTGGCTCTGGGCTGGGGCGTTCATCCCGATTACGGTCCGGGTGGGGACTATCGGACGGGGGATCACCATGGTGAGTACGGGCGCGCTGCTGGGTATCGCGCTGGTGGCGTTGGGGCTGGTGCTCACGCCCGGCCCGAACATGGTCTACCTGGTCTCCCGCTCGGTGGCCCAGGGCCGCCGAGCCGGGCTCGTGTCGCTGCTCGGGGTGGCCGCCGGCTTCGGCGTCTACCTGGCGGCGGCGGTCGCCGGCCTGGCCACCGTCTTCGTGCTGGTGCCGACGCTGTACGCGGTGGTGAAGCTCGCCGGGGCCGGCTACCTGCTCTGGCTGGCCTGGCGGACGCTGCGCCCCGGTGGGCACTCGCCGTTCCGGCCCGAGCCGCTGCCACCGGACCCGCCCCGGCGACTGTTCACCATGGGCCTGATCACCAACCTGCTCAACCCGAAGATCGCGATCCTGTACGTGTCGCTGCTACCGCAGTTCATCGACCCGACCCGGGGGCACCTGGCCACGCAGAGCCTGCTGCTCGGTCTGACCCAGATCGCCGTGGCGTTGAGCGTGAACGCGCTGATCGTACTCAGCGCCGGCGCCCTCGCCGGGTTCTTCGCCCGCCGGCCGGTGTGGCTGCGGGTGCAGCGGTGGGTGACCGGCACGGCCCTCGCGGCGCTGGCCGTCCGCATCGCCGCGGACCGCTCGCGCGCGGCCGTCGCCACACCCTGACCTGGCGGTCAGCGCCCCCGGTGGCGGCCGAGCATCCCGGCGGCCAGCGGCGCGGCGTCCAGGTCACCGGCGGCGAGCCGGGCGGCGAGGGTACGGCGTACCAGCCGGTCGGCAAGTGCCGGTGCGTGTCGGCCGACGGCCATCTCCAGCCGCCCGCGTGCGGTGGTCGCCACGTCACGGGGCGCGCGCCGGGCGGCGGCGGCGCGCAGGATCGCCGCGACGACCCCTTCGACGGGCTCGGGGCGGGACACCCCCCGCAGGGACAACCCGGCCTCGGTGGTGCTGTCGTGGATCGGTGAGTCGACCATGCTCGGGTAGACGACGCTCACCCCGACGTGGGTGCCCACCTCGTGGCGCAGCGCGTCGGCGTAGGCGACCAGGGCCCGCTTGCTCACCCCGTACGCGGCGGCGAGCGGCAGCGGCAGCACCGCCATCCGGCTGGCCACGAAGATCACCCGCCCGCGTGCGGCGAGCAGCGGGGGCAGCGCCGCGGCGGTGGTGCGCCAGGCGGCGAGCAGGTTGACCTCCAGTTGCCGGCGGACCACCTCGTCGGGCGGCAACTCGGCCGGCGCGGGGCCACCGACCCCGGCGTTGTTGACGAGCAGGTCGAGCCCGCCGAGGCGGTCGGTGGCGGCCCGCACCGCCGCCGGTACGGCGTCCGGGTCGGTCAGGTCGCAGCCGAGCACCGGCACGTCGTCGTCGGGGCGGGCGTGCAGGTCGAGCCCCACCACCCGGGCGCCGGCCGCGCTCAGCGCCGCGCCGAGGTGGCGGCCGAACGTCCCGGCCGCCCCGGTGACCAGCACCCGCCGACCGGCAAGCGACCGACGACTCACCGGGGTGCCCGCACCGAGGCCGCCGCGCCGGAGCGGGCGCGGCGGGTCCCGGCGGTCAACTCCCGGGCCAGCTCGGCCAGGTAGACGTCGAAGTCCACCCGCATCGCCGGGCGGCGCTGACCCCAGCGGGCGGTCGCGGCCCGCAGCTCGGCCCGGCAGACGGCGCGCTGCCGCTCCGGGTCCGGCAGCGCGTACCGGCCGGCAAGGTGCGCCGCGATCAGCTTGGCCTGCGCCTCGACCAGCGGGAACGCGGAGCCGGTGGACTGCATCAACCCGACGAAGCTCAGCCCGGGGGCGTCGGGGTGGAACACGTGCCGGTACAGCGCCACGGTGTCGGCGCCACCGGCGAGCAGCGCCGGGTCGAGGAACGGGACGTCCACCCGGTAGCCGGTGCACCAGATGATCAGGTCGACGCTGTCGCTGCGCCCGTCGGTGAACTCCACCCGGTCGCCGTCGAGGGCGGCGACGCCGGGGCGGGCCTCGACGTCACCGTGGGTCAGCCGCGACAGCAACGCGTCGGAGAGCGTCGGGTGGTCCTGTAGGAAGCCGTGCGTCGGTGCGGGCAGCCCGTAGCGGGTGGGGTTGCCGACGGTGGTGCTCAGCACCGTCTGGCTGACCCGTTGACGCAGCCGCCACGGCAGCCGCCGGGCCAACGCCCCGTTGAGGGTGTCCGAGGGGCGACCCAACAGGTACTTCGGCACCACCCACACGCCCCGACGCAGCGACAGCAGGGTGCGGGTGGCGACGTACGACGCGTCCACGGCGATGTCCATCGCGGAGTTGCCGCCGCCGACGACCAGGACCCGCCGGCCGGCCAACTGCTCCGGGCCCCGGTAGTCGTGGCTGTGGATCTGCTCGGCGGTGCAGGTGCCGGGGTACCCGGGTTGGGGCAACCGGGGTACCCGGTTGTGCCCGTTGGCGACGACCACGGCGTCGACGGTCACCTCGACCGGGCCGGCCGGGCCGGTGGCGGCCACCGTCCAGGTGCCGGCGGGATTCTGGGTGACCCGCTCGACGGTGTGCCGCAGCCGGATGGAGTCGCCCAGCCCGAACCGGGTGGCGTAGTCGGCGAGGTAGCCGGCGACCCGGCGGTGGTCGGGGTAGTCGGGCCAGTCGGTGGGCATCGGGTGGTCGGCGAACTGGGTGCGACCACGGCTGGTGTTGAGGTGCAGCGTCCGGTACGCGGGCGAGTCGGGCGCCCCGAACACCCACAGGCCGCCGACCTGCTCGGCGGCCTCGAAGCCGACCGTCGGCACGTCGGCGTCGCGCAGTGCCTTGACCGTGGCGAGCCCGGCGGCACCGGCGCCGATCACCGCCACCCGTGGTGGTACGCCCATTGCCGCCCCCCATTAATCCAACGTCCGATGGATAATCGTCGCGCGGCGGCGGCCCGTCAAGGGGTCGGCGCTCCGTACAACCCGTTCAGCAGGCGGTGCACGAACGCCCGGAACTCGCGCCGCTCCCGGGCGCCGGGCGCACCCGCGGCAAGCGCCACCACGTGCCCGTGCGTCGCCCACACCAGACTCCGCACGGTGATGTGCGGGGTCGGCTCGGCCAGGGCGCCGGCCGCCGCGGCGGCGGTGAGCAGCTCCGCGACCAGCCGGTACAGCGGGTCGGCGTAGCGCTGGTCCAACTCGGCGTGCCGGTGCGGCTCCAACCAGCGGCGCAACCACAGCGCCGTGGTCTCGGGGCGGTCCTCCAGGAAGTCGACGAACACGTCCACCAGCTCGTGCAGGGCCCGCCGCGCCGCGTCCGGACCCGCGTCGAGAGCGGCACGGGCCTGCTCGGCGGCCTCGGTCAGCACCTCCCGCTCGGCGGCGAACACCCGGGCGAAGCACGCGTCGTACAGGGCCGCCTTCGTACCCGTGTGGTGGGCGACCGTGGCGACGTCGACGCCGGCCGCGGCGGCGACCTCCCGCAGCCCGACGGCGTCGAAGCCCCGCTCGGCGAAGAGCGCGGTCGCCGCGGTGAGGACCACCTCACGGGTCGGCCGGGTCTCGTCACGGCGGGGCCGACCCGGGCGGCGGCGGGGCATGGTCATGGCCGTCATTCTGCCCCTAGAATCCAGCAACCGTTGGATTGCGGAGAGGATGCGGCGATGACCGGGCTGGACCGGCGGCCCGTGGCCGCCACCGACGCGACGCTGCCCCGGGGCCCGCTGGCGGGCTTCGCCGCCGGCTCGCTCGGCATGGGCGTCTGGGTGACCGTGCCCGGCCTGCTGCTGCTCTACTTCCTCACCGACGTGCTGGCCGTCGGGCCGTGGCTGGCCGGCCTCGCGCTGCTGCTGCCGAAGGTCGCCGACGTGCTGCTGCACCCCTGGGTGGGGCACCGCGCCGACGTCGAGCAGACCCGTCGCGGCGACCGGCGTCGCCTGCTGCTGCTCGGTTGCGCCCTGCCGTTCGCGTTCGCCGCGCTCTTCGCCGTGCCCGGCGGCCTGACCGGCGCGCCGGCGGCCGCGTGGGTGGCGGTGTTCTTCGTCGCCGGCAACCTGCTCTTCGCCGCCTACCAGGTCCCCTACCTGGCCACCCCGGCCGACCTGCGGATCGGCTACCACGAACGCACCCGGTTGATGGCGTTCCGGATGGTGGTGCTGACCCTGGGCATCCTGGTCTCCGGGTTGCTGGCTCCGCTGCTCACCGGCGGAGACGCCGCGACGCGCGGCGGCTACCAGCGCATGGGCGTGGTCCTCGCCGTGGGAATGCTGCTGGCCATGCTCGTCGGCGTCGCCGGCATCGCCCGGCTACGCGGGTCTGCCGCGCAAAGCGCCGCGCCCGGGCACGGCGGGTGGCGGGCGCTGCGCACCGCGCTGCGCGACAGGCAGTTCCGGTGGCTGGCCGCCGCGTACCTGGCGATGTCCACCACCACCCACCTGGTCCTGGCCGGGGTCCCCTACTACGCCGAGTACGAGCTGCGCGCGCCCGGCCTGACCACGGTGCTGGTGGCCGCTTTCGTGGCGCCGGCGCTGCTGGTCACCCCGGCCTGGCTGGTGCTGGCCCGCCGGATCGGCAAGCAGCGGGCGCTGCTCGGCGCGCAGGGCGCGTTCGCGCTCGGCGCGCTGGTGCTGGCGGTGGGCCGCCCGGCCGGCCTGCCGGTGCTCGTCGGCGCGGTGGCGGTGCTCGGGGTGGCGTTCGCCGGCATGCAGTTGCTGCCCTTCTCGATGCTGCCCGACGTGATCCGCGCCGCCGGCACCACCGGGGCCGGCACCTACACCGGGGTGTGGACGGCCACCGAGGCCACCGGCGCGGCCCTGGGCCCGTACGCGTACTCCCTGTGCCTGACCGTGGGTGGTTTCGTGGCCTCGACGGCCGGTGAGTCGCCGGTGCAACCGGACGCCGCGCTCGCCGCGGTCCGCTACGGCTTCGGGTTGCTGCCGGCGGTGGCGATGCTCGTGGCGCTGCTGCTGCAACGTCGCTACACCCTGGACGCGGCGGCCCGGGCGACGAGCTGACCGGCCGGCACTAGACTTCGGCCTCGATGGACGCCCAGCCCCCCACCACCGACACCGACACCGAGACCCGCCCGTGCGCCCACTGTGCACGGCCGGTGCCGCAGCGGGTCGGCGCGGGTCGACCGTTTCGCTACTGCCGCGACAACGACGGCGCCTGCCAGCGCGCCTCCCGCAACAGCCGGATGCGGCACCGCAACGCCCCCGGCCTGCCCGGGCAGGTGGCCCGCACCTGGGAGGCGGTGGACCGGCTCGACCAGATCGTCGAGACGCTCACCGAGTCGCTGCACGCCGAGTTGTCCCCGGTGGGCGTGCAGCGGCAGATCGCCCAGGCCCGCGCGGACGCCGCCGCCGAGGTCGCGGCGGCGCAGACCGAACGTGACGAGGCCCGCGACGACACCGAGACCGCGGCGGCCGACGCGGCGCGCGCCCGCGAGCAGGCCCGCGACGCCCGCGCCGAGGCCGACGACGCCCGCCGGCGCGCCGAACTGGCACAGCGCGAGGCCACCGCCGCCGACGAGCGGGCCCAGCACGCCGAGGCCGCCCGCGATCGGGCCCGGCACGACGCCAGCGCCGCCGAGGCGCTGCGCGCCCAGGCCGAACGCGACCGCGACCAGGCCCGCGCCGAGGTGCGCGACCTGCGCACCGACCGGGACGCCGCCCGGCAGCGGGTGGCCGACCTGGGCGTGGAACGTGACGCGTTGCGCGCCGAGGCGGAACGGGCCACCCGGGCCGCCGCCGAGGCGACCGAGCGGGCCGGGCGGTGGCAGGCCGAGGTGCAGGACGTCCGCCGTCAGATCGAGCAGTCCCGGGCCGACGCGGCACGCACCCGCGCCGAGGCAGCCGACGCCGCCCGCGCGCGCGAGCAGGCCGACCGGGCCCGCGACCGCGCCGAGGTGGCCGCCCGGCAGGCCGACGAGGCCCGGCAGGAGGCCGCCGAACTCACCGCGCGGTTGCGCGCCGAGCTGGCGGCCCTGGCCGCCCACCGCGACACGCTCAGCGCCGAGCTGACCGTCGCCCGGCAGGCCGCGGCGACCGCCGAGGGGCAGCGCACCGCCCTGACGGTACGACTCGACGCCGCCGAGACCGACCGGGACCTCGCCCAGCGGCGGGTGGCGCAGCTCGGTGACCAGGTCAGCGACCTGGCGCTGGCGCTGGCCCGCCTGGGCGCCGCCACCCCCGGTGATGCCACCTGACGGTCGCGGCGCAACCTTCGGTAGGCTCGGGCGGTTAACCACCCGGTGGCAGCGGACACACCCGTTGTCGCGACCCGCCTGGGGATCACCTCACCGGGTGACCGTCCCGGCCGGCTACCCTTGGTCGCGGCCCACCCGTGGACGCCTCACGCCCTCGGGCGGGAATGGCGCGACGGGGACGCACCGTTACACCCAGAAGACCAGCACCACGAACGAGGGGAAGTCGATCATGGGCGAGCGTATGCTGCGCGGAAGCCGCCTTGGCGCGGTGAGCTACGAATCCGACCGCAACACGGAGCTCGCGCCGCGTCAGACCCGCGAGTACCTCTGCGCCAAGGGCCACCAGTTCGAGGTGCCGTTCGCCGTCGACGCCGAGGTCCCGACGACCTGGGAATGCAAGTTCGACGGCAGCGTCGCCCGACTCGTCGACGGCAACGAGCCGGAGCAGAAGAAGGCCAAGCCCCCGCGCACCCACTGGGACATGCTCCTGGAGCGGCGTTCGATCGCCGAGCTGGAGGACATCCTGGAAGAGCGCCTGCAGGAAGTCCGGACCCGCCGCGGCCGCGCCTGAGCCGCACGAGACACCGACGCCCCCGGGGGATCTCCCCGGGGGCGTCGTCGTGTCTGTGGGTGGCCTGGTCTCAGTGCCGGGGCTCGACGATCTCACCCTCGATGGCCCGACCGCCGTCGACCACCACCGGCTGCTCCGGCTGCGGTGCCGGCTGCGGCGCGCCCTGGCGCACCCGCACCGTGCGGGGCCCGAACAGGTCACCGGCGACCATCGACGACACCCGCCGCTCGGTGGCCCGGCGCACCCCGGCGCGGGCCAGTCGACGCACCGGCGGCACCAGCAGCAGCACCCCGACCAGCCCGCTGACCAGGCCCGGCGCCGCCAGCAACAGCGCGCCGGCCAACCCGACGAGCCCGTCGGTCACCTGCCCACCCGGGGGCTGACCGGCCGCCGCCGCGGCGCGGAAACCACGCCAGGCGCGCATCCCCTCACGGCGCAACAACACCAACCCCAGCAGCGACGCGGCGAACACCAGCAACACCGCCGCACCGAACCCCAGCGCCCGTCCCACGCCGACGAACACCGCCAGCTCCAGCACCACCGCCAGCAACAGGGCCAACGGCACGAACCTCAGTCCTCGGCGCATCTCACCTCATCGCCATCCTGCGGACACCACGGACGTGTTCCGCTCATCCAGCATGACACGGCCACGCTCACGGCCACCGCGCCTGACCGGTGGCGGTGCCGTACAGACCCCGGCGGACGGCCTGACGCCTGTCGCGCACACCCCAGGCGGTGATCCGCCACAGCGCCTCGGCCACGATCTTTGGGCTCATCTTGCTGTCGCCGCGCTCCCGCTCGGCGAAGGTGATCGGCACCTCCACCATCCGCACCCCGGCCCGGTGCGCCAGCCGCGACAACTCCACCTGGAACGAGTAACCCTGCGACGTCACCGACTCCAGGTCGATGGCGTCCAACGCACTGAGCCGGTACACCCGGTACCCGCCGGTGGCGTCCGACACCGGCATCCCCAACGCCAGGCGCGCGTACAGGTTGCCGCCACGCGAGAGCAGCAGCCGCCGTAGCGGCCAGTTCAGCACCCGCGAGCCGCGGGTCCACCGGGAGCCGATCACCACGTCGGCGTCACGGGCGGCGTCCAACAGCGCCGGCAGGTCCTCCGGGGCGTGCGAACCGTCGGCGTCCATCTCCACGACCGCGTGGTAACCGCGCTCGCGCGCCCACCCGAACCCGGCCAGGTACGCCGCGCCCAGGCCCTGCTTGCCCTGGCGGTGCAGCACCTGCACGTGCGCGTCACCGTCGGCGAGGGCGTCGGCGATCGCCCCGGTGCCGTCGGGGCTGTTGTCGTCGGCGATGAGGATCTGCACCGCCGGGGCGGCGCGCCGGACCCGGCCCACGATCACGGCGATGTTGTCGGCCTCGTTGTAGGTGGGGATCACCACCAGCACCCGACCCACCCCGGGCACCTCGTCCGCACGTCGGATCGTATCGGTCGCCTGGATCACGGTTCCTCCGCTCCCGCCGGCGTACCGGCTGTTGCTATCCGGTCCTGACCCGCTGCCGCCGCCGTGGCACCGCCGCGCCGACCAGGGCCGCCGCGGCCAGCGCGGCGAGCGCCACCTCGGGCCACCAGCCCAGGCGGGTGGCGAGGGTACGCCCGTCGTCGAGCCGCACCTGCCGCACCACGACCTCCCGGGTGTTGAACCCGGTGGCATCGCTTACCCGCCCGTCGGGTGCGACGAACCCGGACACGCCGACCGTGGAGGCCATCAACGCCGGACGGCCGTGCTCCACCGCGCGCAGCCGCACCATGGCCATCTGCTGGCGGGCCTCCGCCGCGTCGAAGGTGGCGTTGTTGGTCTGCACCACCAGCAGTTGCGCGCCGCCGGTGACGGTGTCGCGGACCACCTCGTCGTAGGCGACCTCGAAGCAGATCACGTCACCGAGCACGGCGGGGCCGGCGCGTACCACCCCTGGGGTACTGCCCGGCACGAAGTCGTTGCGGATGAGGTCGACCTGCTTGCTGACCATCCGGGCCACGTCGCGCAGCGGCACGTACTCGGCGAACGGCACCGGGTGCCGCTTGGTGTAGAGCTGGTCGAGGTCCGCGCCGGTGCCGGGAAGCCACAGGATGCCCGCGTTGCGCACCTGCCCCGCCCCGGGGCCGAGCAGCACCGCGCCGACCAGGATCGGCGCGCCGATGGCGTCGGCGGCCTGGGAGATCCGCGCGCCCGCGGCGGGGTTGCGCAGCGGGTCGATGTCGCTGGAGTTCTCCGGCCACACCACCAGGTCGGGCTGCCGCCGCTGCCCACCGGCGACCTGCGCGGCCAACTCGATGGTGGCGTCGACGTGGTTGTTGAGCACCGCCTGCCGTTGGGCGTTGAAGTCCAGGCCCAGCCGCGGCACGTTGCCCTGCACGATCGCCACGGTGACGTCCGCGCCGGACCCGGCGGTGGCCACCGGCACGAGCAGCGCCCCGGCGGTCAGCGCGACGGCCAGGGCCGCCGGTACGGCCACCGGCGTCCAGCGCCGCGCCGACGCCCCGGGCGCGGGCGCGGTGTCGGTGGTGGCCGGGGCGGCGTCCGCACCGTCGACGGCCGGGCCGGTGTCGGCCGGGCCGGTGGTCGCGGGGCTCGACCCGGTGTCGGTCGGGCGCGTGGTCGAGCCGTTGTCGGTGGGGTTGGTGCGGGTGCTGGGGCGCATGATGCCCCACGCGTGCCAGGCGGCGGTGACGAGCAACCCGCCGGCGAGCGCGACAGCGAAGGTGACCAGGGGTGCGCCGCCGAGCGCGGCCAGGCGCAGCAGCGGGGACTCGTCCTGGCTGAACGCCAACCGCCCCCACGGGAACCCGCCGAACGGGGTGCGGTCGCGCAGCGCCTCCTGCCCCACCCACAGCAGCCCGGTCAGCACCGGCCAGGACCAGCGGACGCGGTCGGCCAGCGGCGACACCCAGGCGGTGGCCACGCCGAGCAGCGCCAGGTAGCCGGCCTGCAACAGCGACAGCAGCACCCACGGCAGGTAGCCGGTGTGCAGGTTCGTCCAGGCCAGCAGCGGGGCGAAGAACGCCACCCCGGTCAGGAAGCCCAGCCCGGCGCCGGCGCGCAACCGCCGCCGGTGCGCGGCGGCGGCCAGCAACGCCACCCCGACCGGCGCGAGCGGCCACACCCCGTACGGGGGGAACGCCACCAGCAGCGCCAACCCGGCGGCCACCGCAAGGGGGACGGCGACCCGCAGCGGCAGGGGCCGACCCGCGACGACCGGCGCGCTGGTCACCGTGGGGGTGTGGGTGTCATCCCGGTCCAGCATCGTCACCGCAGCTTCACCTCGATCACCCGGCGAAGGCTACCCGTCTGGTGGTCCCCGACGCGGCGTCGGGCTGCGCCGCGCCACCCCCGCTCGTCGATCTTGCACTGGGTGTGCCGACACAAGGGGCAATCCCACCCACATCACCGACACAAACCGCAAGGTCGGCGTGGGTGGGGTGGGGTGGGGTCGTGGGGGTGGGGTGGGGTGGGGTGGGGATGAAATCGGGGCGCGGCTTTCGCCGCGCCCCGATGCTCCCAGGCCCTTCCCGGCCGGTGTGGCGAGGATGGGGCACGACGACCTTCGGACCGACCGGACGTGGACTGGCTGCCCCCGCCGGGCCGTTGTCTACTGGCCGTGCACCTCACCCTGCCCGTACACCGGTAACCGCGGCCGGTTCGCGCCGCCCCGCCGACCCCCGCCCGCTGGACCTGGCCGCCGCGACGATGACGCTGAAAATGTCGCTCGGCCAGCGGACGAAGGGACGAAGCGAACAACAGCCGCTTCCCGTGGTAGGACTCAAAGACGGTACGTGCCGACCCCCGTCGGTTGTCAACCCGCGAACGGCCTGTCGTGTGTTGCGACACGGCGTGTCGGGTCGGCGCGTCTCAATACGTACCCAGATGGTGACGCAGCAGCGCCCGCGCGGCCACCGGATGCTCCTCGGCGAGCAGCCCTCCGGCGGCCAGCACGTAGTCGGCGTCGACGACCGCGGCGGCGGCACGCGGCAGCGCCCACCCGCCGGCGTGATCGGCCAGGACCGCCGTCAACACCTCCCCGGACACCTGCGCGGGCGCGTGCCGCAGCACCCCACCGGAGCCCACCAACAGCCGCACGTCGCGCAGGTCCCGCCCGGCCCGCTCCCCGGTGGCGGCCCCCCGGGCGTGCCGGCGCAGCGCCACCGTCGCGGCGAGGGTCGCGATGCGCCGGTCCACGGCCCGCTCCTCGTCGTCGTCGGCAAGCAACGCCGGGTCGGCCGCCCGGCGCGCCGCGGCGGCCGCCAGGTCATCGGCCTCGGCCGCCGACAGCAGCCGCTCCTCCACGGCGGCGCGCACCACCCCCGGGGCACTCCACCGCATGCCCAGGTCGCCCTCGACCGTGCGGGCCCGCCACAGAACGCCGGCGACCTCCCGACCCGGCCCGCTGGCCCGCTCGTCCGGCGTGAGCACCGAGTACACGTCGGTGGTGGCCCCACCCACGTCGACGACGGCCAGGTCACCACCGAGGGTGTCGGCGAGCACCTCCACACCGGTGAGCACCGCGTCGGGCGTCGCCGCCCGCACCAGTCGGGCGAACCGGGAACCCCTGGACAGTCGTTTACCACCGATGACGTGGCGCAGGAACACCGTCCGGATCGCCGCCCGCGCCGACGCCGGGGCGAGCACCCCGATGCGCGGCAGGACGTTATCCGCGTCGGTGACCGGCACCCCGGCGTCGCGCAGCAACCCGGTCACCTGGGCGCGGACGTCGGCGTTGCCCGCGTACACCACGGGTGTGCGCCAGCGGGCGCGGGCCAGGCGGGTCGCGTTGTGGGTGATGGTGTCGGTGTCGCCGCCGTCAGTGCCGCCGACGAGCAGCACCACGTCGCACCGGGCCGCCCGCAACGCCGTCAGGTCGGCCGCCCCGAGGCGACCGGCCGCCACGTGCACCACGTGCGCGCCGGCGGACAACCCGACCCGGCGGCCGGCCTGCGCGGTGACCAACGGCTCGTAGCCGACCACGGCCAGCCGCAGCCCACCACCGGCTGACGAGCACACGTACCAGGGCACGTCGGCGATCCCCAGCCCGGCGGTGGCCGCGGCGACCGCGGCGTCCAGGCCGTGCAGCACGTCGGTGCCCACCGTGGTGGGCGCCGCCGCCGCCCCGGCGAGGACACCGGCGGCCAGGTCCACCACCGCCACCTTCGTGTACGTGGAGCCGACGTCCGCGCAGACCGCCAGGGTCCCCGGCGTCCCCTGGTCGCGACCTTGGCTCACTCCTGGCGACTCAGGTCGGCGGCGGGGACGACCACGGTGCCGGTCGCGGTGACCGCCACGATCGGCGGGTCGAGGACCTCGGCGGCGGACGCGGAACGATCCGGGCGGCCCCGGCACACCACCGCGCAGCTCAACTCCAGGGTGCGGCTGCGGGTGCCCAGCCGCGCCACCCGCGCGGTCACCTCCACCACGTCCCCGGCGTGCACGGGCGCGTGGAACCGCACGTCGGCGTACCCGGCGAACAGGCCCTCGTCACCGTCGGTGCGGATGCACACCTCCGTGGCGACATCGCCGAACAACCCCAGGGCGTACGCCCCGTCGACCAGGTTCCCGGCGTAGTGGGCGTGCGAGTACGGCACATACCGCCGGTGCGTCACCGTCAACCCGAGCCGCGCGTCGGTCATGCCATCGCCTTCCGTTGGGTGATCAGAGCGTGCACGAGGTAGCTGGCCACCTCGCCGGGGGTGGTGCCCCGGCCAAAGATCCGGTCCACGCCCAACTCGTCGGTCATCGTCTCGTCGAACCGGGGACCACCGACGATCAGCAGCGGCCGTCTGCCCGCCGGCATGGCCTCCCGGAACGCCGCCGACATCTCCCGGGTGTTGTGCAGGTGCGCGTCGCGTTGGGTGACCACCTGCGACACCAGCACCGCGTCGGCCTTCTCCGCCCGGGCGGTCTCCACCAACTCCGGCACGCTGACCTGCGCACCCATGTTGGTGACCTTCAACTCCCGGTAGTACTCCAGGCCCTTCTCCCCCGCGATGCCCTTGACGTTCAGGATCGCGTCGATGCCCACGGTGTGCGCGTCGGTGCCGATGCACGCCCCGACCACGGACAGCTTGCGCCGCAACCGCTGCTTGATCACCGTGTTGACGTCCTTGGCCGACAGCAGGGCGAAGTCGCGCTCCACCACCTGCACCGCGCCCAGGTCGACCAGGTGGTTCACCCGCCCGTAGACGACGAAGAACGTGAACCCGTCGCCCATCGGTTTGGCGTGCACCACCATCGCCGGGTCGATGCCCATCTTGGCGGCCAACTGCACCGCCGCGCCCTCGGCCCGCTTGTCGTGCGACACCGGCAGGGTGAACGACACCTGCACCATCCCGTCGCCGGTGGTGTCCCCGTACGGCCGCACGATCTTCTTCGCGGCGGCAGCGGCGCTGTGCTGGCCGGTGCGCTCGCTCATGCCGCGTCCCCTTCCAGGATCTCGGTGGCCGGGTTGTAGTAGCCGGCCTCGTGCGCGGCCACCCCGGCCAGGCCCTTGCCCCGGTCGGCGGGCCGCTTCATGATCCCGAAGGTGCCCTCGGCGATCGCGCTGAGCAGCGTCTGCTCCCCGATGCGCTCCAACAGGTCCAGGGCCTCACCGAGGACCTGGTTGGCGCGGCGGCGGATGAACCCACCCGCCGCCGGCACGAAGTCCTCGTGCAACCCGCCGGCCGCACCCAACACGTACCGCACGTTCTGCAGGGCGATGTCCCGGTCGGACAGCCACGGCGTCACCACCGCCTCGGTCATCATCCCCACCAGCAGGATGCCCTGACCGGTAAGCGCCCCGGCCAGGTTGAAGAACCCGTCGAGCAGGTTGCCCCGGAACACGTCCCCGGTCATGTGCTTCGTCGGCGGCATCCACTTCAACGGCGCGTCCGGGAACAACTCCCGGGCCAACAGGGCGTGCGCCAACTCCAACCGGAACGACTCCGGCACCTCCGGGTTGATCTCGAACGCGTGCCCCAGGCCCAACTGCCAGTCCGCCAACCCCGCCTCGTGCGCGAAGAACTCGTTG
Organism: Micromonospora sp. NPDC048835; assembly: GCF_040649995.1. Taxonomy (NCBI): domain Bacteria; kingdom Bacillati; phylum Actinomycetota; class Actinomycetes; order Micromonosporales; family Micromonosporaceae; genus Micromonospora; species Micromonospora sp. NPDC048835. The sequence continues at coordinate 134,554 of NZ_JBEZGM010000006.1, forward strand.
AGCAACTGCGACACCGTCACCGTGTGCGCCTCGTCGACCGCGTCCGCGGTGGTCAGGTAGTTGTCCTCACCGGTGTTGATGATGATCCCGGCGCGGGCGTGCACCTGCCGGGAGAACCGCTGGTCGACGAACGTGCGCACCGGATTGATGTCACGGAACAGGATCCCGTACATCGAATCGTTCAACATCATGTCGAGGCGTTCCAACCCGGCCAGGGTCGCCATCTCCGGCATGCACAACCCGGACGCGTAGTTGGTCAACCGCACGTAGCGGCCCACCTCCTTCGACGACTCGTCCAACGCCGCCCGCATCAACCGGAAGTTCTCCTGCGTCGCGTACGTGCCGGCGAACCCCTCCCGGGTCGCGCCCTCGGGCACGTAGTCCAGCAACGACTGCCCGGTGGAACGGATCACCGCGATCACGTCCGCGCCGGCCCGCGCCGCCGCCTGCGCCTGCGGGATGTCCTCGTAGATGTCGCCGGTCGCCACGATCAGGTAGATCCACGGCCGCTGCGCCGGATCCCCGTGCCGCTTCACCAGGCGGTCCCGCTCGGCCCGCCGCCGGTCGATCCGCCGGATCCCCGCCCCGACCGCCCTGCGCGACGCCGACCGGGCCGCCGTCGCCGCCCGCCCGGTCGGCTGGGCGAACCGCACCGACCCGGCGGCGGCCTTCTGCGCCAGCAACGTCACATCCGTGCTGCCCTCGCGCACCAGGGCGTCGAACACCGGCACCGCCACCCCGTGCCCCAGACCGACGTCCGCGGCGACCGCGTCGACGAGCCGGTTCACCCACGGGATACCGTCCGGGTCCGCGCCGGTCACCCCGGCCAACCGCAGCACCGCCCGCTCCACCGACACGGTGGTGTGGCTGCGCGCCAGGTCCACCACCGGCTGCCCGGCCCGACGCGCCAACTCCCGCGCCCGCGCCACCAGCACCGGATCAAGATCGAGCTTCCCGGTCATGACGACCCTTCCTCATAGATGACCTCACCGCGCAGCACCAGGCGCCGGCACACCGGCAACGGCGTCGGGTCCCCCGGACCCCGCAGCTCCGGATCCTCGGCCTGCAACACCGGCAGACCCCGCTCCACCCCCGCCGGCGTCGACCACACCGCGAACGTCGCCGGCGCACCCAACGCCAGGACCCCCTCGACGTCCAGGTGCACCGCCCGCCACCCGCCCCGGGTGTGCGCCGCGAACGCCGACCGCACCCCCATCCGCTGCGCCGGGTTGTGGTGCGCCGCCGCCGCCCGCACCGACCCCCACGGATCCAACGGCGTCACCGGCGAATCCGACCCGAACGCCAACGCCACCCCCACCGAGTGCATCGCACCCATCGGGTTCGACTCCAACGACCGGTCCAACCCCAACCGCGCCTCGTACATCCGGCCCGCGCCGCCCCACAACCGGTCGAACGCCGGCTGCATGCTCGCCACCACCCCGTACTCCACGAACCGCGCGATCAACGCCTTGCTCATGATCTCCGCGTGCTCGATGCGGTGCCGGGCCGCGCGCACCCGCTCCAATCCCACCGTCTGCGCCGCCGCCGCGAACCCGTCCAGCACGGTGCCGATCGCGGCGTCACCGATCGCGTGGAAGCCGCCCTGCATCCCGTGCGCCGCACAGTCCACCAGGTGATCACGCACCTGCTCTGCCGTCAGGTACCCGTGCCCACAACCGTCGCCGTCGCCGTACGGCAGCGACACGTGCGCCGTCCGCGACCCCAACGCCCCGTCCGCGAACAGATCACCACCGGCGCCCACGGCCCCCAACTCCCGGGCCCGCGCCGCACCACCCAACTCACCCCAGTACCCGTACACCTCCGGCAACCCCGCACCGGAGATGCCCAACAGGCCGGTGAAGTCCTCCTCGTCGGAGATGTCCGGACCACCGCACTCGTGCACCGCCGCGATCCCCAGCGACGCCGCGTGCGACAGGGCCACCCGCTGCGCGGCGACCCGCTGCGCCCGACTCACCGAACCCTGCGCCGCCGCCCGCACCACATGGTGCGCGTCGCGCCGCAACCAGCCCGAGGAGTCGAAACCCGGCACGGCCGCCGCCTGCGGGCACACCGCCAACAGGGCCGACGACACCAACGCCGAGTGGATCGACGCCTGCGACAGATACACCCGCCGGCCACCGGCCGCCCGGTCCAGCGCCGACGCGTCCGGCAGGGCCGCATCCGGCCACGTCGACTCGTCCCACCCGTGCCCCAGCACCACCGCATCCGCCGGCAGGCCCGCCGCGAACCCCGCCACCGCGTCGAGCAACTGCCCGGCCGAGCGCACCCCGGACAGATCCAACCCGGACAACGCCAACCCGGTGTCGGTGGCGTGCACGTGCGCGTCCACGAACGCGGGCGTCACCAACGCCCCACCCAGATCCACCACCCGATCGGCCGGCGGCGCGTCACCGTCGGTCCCCAACCAGGCAATCCGCCCGCCGGACACCAGCAGCGCGGTGGCGCTCGGGTCGGCGGGGCAGTGCAGCACACCGCCGCGGTACAACGTCGAGGGGTTCGTCATGACCTCAGTCTGCCGCGACCCGCGCCGCGAACAGCTGACGCACCCCCGGCTCGGCCCGCAGCAGCCCCAACGCCATCTCCGCGTGCCCCGGCACGTACCCGTTGCCCACCAGCATCGTCACGTCCGCCGCCAACCCCTCCGCGCCCAACGCGGCCGCCGAGAAGCTCGTCGCCATCGAGAAGAAGATCACCGTGCCGCCGTCCGCGGTGGCCAGCACCGCCCCGTGCTCACACCCCGGCACGTCCACGCAGACCACGGTCACGTCCGCCGGCACACCCAGCGCGGTGGTCACCGCCGTGGACAACCCCACCGGGTCCCGCGCGTCGGCCACCGCCACCACCGACGCCAACCCGGCGGCCGTCAGCGCGTCGCGCTCCGCCGCCACCGGCACCACCCCGACGGTACGCGCGGCGCCCGCCCGCCGTGCCGCCGCGAGGGACAGCGACCCGCTCTTACCGGCCCCGCCGATCACCGCGACCCGCACCGGCGTCGGATCACCGCTGCGCCGACGATCCTCGACGTAACGCGACACCACCCGGGCGGTCAACGCCGGCGCCCCGCACACGTCTAGCACGGCGAGGGACAACTGCGGGTCCTCATCGGCGGGCAGCACGGCGGCGATGGACCGCGCGAACAGGATCGCCCACCCGTCACAGGGCACCTGCTCGCTGCGCCCATCCCAGCGCGCCAACCCGTCGGTGATCACCAACGGCGTCAGCGTCAACGACACCAGGGTGGCGACCCGCTGCCCGACCGCGAGCCCCAGCGGGGACCGCCGGCCGGCCTCCTCGACGGTGCCGATCAGCATCCCACCCGACCCGGTCACCGGGTTCTGCATCTTCCCCCGGGTCGAGATGATCTCCAACACCTCGGCGCGGACCGCGTCACCGTCACCGCCGTGCTTCTCCGACAACTGCCGGAAGCTCGCCGCGTCCAGGTTGAGCCGCTGCACCCGGATCCGCACCTCGTTCGGCGCGATGGCCGCCGACGCGTCCAGCCGCCAGGCCGCCTGCGGCAGCACCCCCGCCGGTTGTACGACGCGGTGCAGTCCCACCGGTGACGACACGCCAACCTCCCCTGCCCAGCCGCCCGAAGCCTCGGCCAAGGCTCGCGTAGCGGGAAAACTTACGGCAGACTAGTTTCTGTACCGGATATTTTCCAGTAGCCTTCGGGCCCGCCGATCAACAGCACCACCGAGGAGGGGCCGTGACCCAGACCATCCCGCAACCCCGTCACGCCCCGGTCGCCACACCGACCGCCGGGCAGCCCTACGAATACCACCGCCGCCCCCTGGTCGAACCCGACTGGACCCGCTTCCCCGGCTGGCGCCACGTCACCCGGGACCAGTGGGAATCCGCCCAGTGGCAACGCGTCAACTGCGTCAAGAACATCAAGCAGCTCCGCGCCGTCCTCGGTGACCTCGTCGACGAAAGCTTCTACGCCGACCTCGAGGCCGACCAGAAGGCCATGGCCACCATGTCCATGCTGGTGCCACCACAGATGATCAACACGATGGTGCCGTTCGCGCCCCTCACCACCGAGGCGCTGCTCGCCGACCCCATCCGCCGCTACATGATCCCCGTCGCCTCCGACCGACGCACCGACTGGCCCTCACACCCCTACGCCAGCCGCGACAGCCTCCACGAACACGACATGTGGGTCGCCGAAGGCCTCACCCACCGCTACCCCACCAAGGTCCTCGCCGAACTGCTCTCCACCTGCCCCCAGTACTGCGGGCACTGCACCCGGATGGACCTCGTCGGCAACTCCACCCCCGCCGTCGACAAACTCAAACTCACCCTCAAGCCCGTCGACCGCTACGACGCCCACATCGCCTACCTCAAGGCACACCCCGGCGTCCGCGACGTCGTCGTCTCCGGCGGCGACGTGGCAAACGTCCCCTGGCGCAACCTCGAGTCGTACCTCATGCGCCTGCTGGAACTGGAGACGGTCCGCGACATCCGGCTCGCCACCAAGGCCCTCATGGGCCTGCCCCAACACTGGCTGCAGCCCGACGTCGTCGAAGGCCTGGAGCGGGTGGCCCGCACCGCCGCCCGCCGCGGCGTCAACCTCGCCATCCACACCCACGTCAACCACGCCCAGTCACTCACCCCACTGGTCGCCAAGGCCGCCCAGACCGCCCTCGACGTCGGCGTCCGCGACGTCCGCAACCAGGGCGTCCTCATGCGCGGCGTCAACGCCACCACCCCGGAACTGCTCGACCTCTGCTTCGCCCTCCAGGGCGAAGCCGGGATCCTGCCGTACTACTTCTACATGTGCGACATGATCCCCAACGCTGAACACTGGCGCGTCCCGGTCTGGCACGCCCAACAACTCCAGCACGACATCATGGGCTACCTACCCGGCTACGCCACCCCCCGCATCGTCTGCGACGTGCCCTTCGTCGGCAAGCGCTGGGTGCACATGCTCACCGACTACGACCGTGAACGCGGCATCTCCTACTGGACGAAGAACTACCGCACCTCCATCGAATCGGCCGACCTGGAGGCGCTCAACAAGCGCTACGCCTACTACGACCCGATCGACACCCTGCCCGCCGACGGCCAGCAGTGGTGGAACGAGCACCGCGACGACTGACCCCACCGACGACGACACCCCCGGGACCTCCCCGGGGGTGTCGTCGTCCCCCGTCAGCGGCAGCCCAGCGCCTGCACGTACCCGGCCCGCACCGTCCCCGCCGCGACCTCGTCGGCGTACTCCCAGAACACCTCCGACCAGTCACCGGCCTTGTCCAGGTCCCGCAGCACCCGCCACCCGCGGCTGCCGCGCAACGCCTCGGTGGCCCGCCGCACCCCGGCCTCGTCCCCACTCGCCCGCGCCCGCTGCCACTCCGCGATCCACCCACAGCCCACCCGGGACGTCACCCCCACGCCGAACTGGTACGAGTCACTCACCCCGATCTCCTCCAACGCGGCAACGTCGAACCCCGGCGGCAGCGGCACATCGGCGAGCACCGTCGCCGCCCGCTCCCGCACCGGCATCACCATCTCCGCCGGAAGCACCGCCAACCACGTCCGCGCGTCCACCCGAACGACGTCCGCCAGAACCCGGTCCAGGTCCTTACGCGACCACTTCCCGGACGTCTTCATCTCGACGACCACGTTGTCGCGAGGACGCACCAGCACGGTGAAATCACCGCTGAGGCCCTGGAACACATCAGCCGGCCAACCGTCCACCCGTACCGACCTCGCAGGACCGTCAACGCGCTTATCGGAATACCGATCCGAGTACACGTACGCCGAATACCAGTTCATCTCCAGCTCCCGCTCACCCCGGCGAAACCTGACCGCGCCATGCTCCTCGGCGACGCCGTACAGGCCCGTCACCGTCCACCCCGCCCGATCGATCAGCAGCCGCGGATTCCTCTCCGCCGCCGCCATCGCCGTCGGCGAATAGACCGCTCGCGCGTCCGCAGTGACGATCGGAGACACCCCATCGCCCCCTGACTGCCCCCGCAGCACCATGGACGCCGGCACCACGGTCACGAGCACGGCAGCCGCCGCCACGAGGCCGGCGTAACGACTCATCCGAAACCGACGCGACACACCGACCAGACGCCCGGACGACGACTCCGACATGATCTCGACCAGGAGGGCCTGCTTCACCCCGCCGAAGTCCCCCATCACCCCGAGCCCACCCGGATCGGCATCCCGGACCAGCTGGTCGACCCGCTCCCCTGTCGTCATCAGCCCTCCTTACGGGTAGATGTAGTCAGCACGTCGAGTACATGTCCGGGCGGCCCGGGGTCGTCACCGACCAGCCCCCGCAACCGCGCCCGCGCCCGCGACAACCGGGTCCGGACCACCGCAGGACGCACCCCCAGGACCGCGGCCACCTCATGGGGCAGCAGCCCCTCCCAGACGGTCAGCATCAACACCTCCCGGTCCACCTCAGCCAGACCCGCCAGGGCTTTCCGAACAGCAAGCCGCTCGGGCACCTCACTGCCCGGGTCGGCAACCGCAACCACGATCTGCTGACGTAACCGCTCGCCCAGGCGCTGCCGGCGAACACCACCCCGGAGTTGGTTGGCCAACACCCGCCGAGCCACCCCGTACAGCCACAGCCGGGCCTCCCCAGCGACCGGGATGTCCCGCCGCCGACGCCACGCCACCAGGAAGGTCTCCGCGACGACATCCGCCGCATCCTCGGGATGCGCGACGCGCCGCAACGCGTACGCCAACAGCGACTCGAAATCCTCGGCGTACGCCCGCCGGAAGCGGTCCTCGTCATGCTCTGTCCCGGAGCTCACACCCACTCCATGTCCGGTGCGACTCCGAGCGTGACAGGCCAGGACGGCCGAGCCTCAGACCGCAGCCTTCAGACCGCGGCCCTCAGCCGGCGGTCAGCACCTCGGACAGCGGCGCTGGGACCAGCCCGCGCTCACGCAACCCCGCCAGGATGTGCGGCAACGCCTCATCGGTCATCGCCGCGTTCGCCTCGGTCACATGCATGATCACCACCGACCCGGGGCGAACATGGTCCAACACCGCCCGCACCAACGGCTTCCACGCCGTCGCGAACGGATCCCCGCTGACCACGTCACCATCGACCACCGTCACACCCAACGGCGCCAACGCGTCGAGCGCCGCCGCGTCATGGCACAACCCCGGGAACCGGAAGTACCGGGTCTGCCGACCCCCGTACGGCTCGATCACCTCGAACGTCTTCGCCACATCGCCGGCCAGCTCACCGACCGGCTGCCGGGGCAGGTCGTAACAGTTGGCGGTGAACGCCGCGTGCCCAAACGTGTGGTTGGCCAACTCGAAACGCGGATTGCCGGCGATCCGCCGGGTCACGTCCGGATACCGCTGCACCCACTTGCCGGTCAGGAAGAACGTCGCCGGCACCTGCTCCCGCTCCAGCAGGTCGAGGATGCGCAGGTTCGCGTACGACTTCACCTTCCCGGACCGCAGGCTGGCAAGCATCCCGTCGGTCATGTCCGCGTCGAAGGTCAACGCGACCCTGTTGCCGGTGCGCGGGCCGTGGTCCACCACCGGCGCCCTGGCCCCGGTCGGCGTTCCGCCCGGCACCGCGGCGACGCTCGGCGGCGACGAGACGCCACCCGACGGCACCACCGGAGAAACATCCGTCGACGGCGCCGTCGGAGAGGCCCCGGCCGACGAGGCACCGGTCGGGGTCGACGAGGCCGACGACCCGACGAAGACGGGCCGGTCCGGCGGTGGCACCCGAGATGCCGTGCACGCGGCACCGCCGACAACGGCCACCGCCGCGAGCACACCACACCACAACGGACGAAGCCGAGCGCGAATCACGCCGCCGATCATTCCAAACGCGAGCCACCCTCACTGCCCCGCCCTGTCCCCGCCCCCGCGCTCGGCCCCGCGCGCCGATCTTGCGCTTACGGTCGTCGGATTGACCGGGTTGTCCTAAATGCCGCAACAGAAAGTGCAAGATCGGCGCGCCGAGTCGCGGGCTGGAGGGCTTGGGCGTCGATCATGGAGTTGTGGTGCCTGGTTTGGGTTCTCCCAGGCGCTTTGTCCACCACCACAACTCCATGATCGACGGAGCGAAGCGGGTCGGGGCGGGTCGGGGCTAGGCGGGGCTAGGTGGGGTGGGGTGCGGTTACGCGGGGGCGCCGCGTGGGGCGTACATGATGACTGCTACGCCGAGTAGGCAGAGCGCCGCACCGGTCAGGTCCCAGCGGTCCGGGCGGAAGCCGTCCACCACCATCGCCCAACCCAGCGACCCGGCCACGAACACCCCGCCGTACGCGGCCAGGATCCGGCCGAAGTTCGCGTCCGGCTGAAACGTCGCGACGAAGCCGTAGCAGCCCAGCGCGACCACCCCCGCCGCGATCCACCACAGCCCGCGCTGCTCCCGCCAGCCCTGCCAGACCAGCCAGGCGCCGCCGATCTCGGCCAGCGCGGCAAGGGCGAACAACACCAGGGAGCGCAGTACGGTCACCGGCCGACAGTAGCCGCACACGACGGGTCCCCGGACGACGGTGCGCCCGGGGACCCGTGGACCGCGCAGGTCACTTGGTGAAGGAGTCCTTCACGTTGCGACCGGCGTCCTTGACGTTCTGACCGGCCTGCTTGGCGCGCGCGTCGCTCTGCTGGCTGGCGCCCTCGCCACGCATCCGCTCGTTGTCGGTCATGTCGCCGACGCGCTCCCTCGCGGCGCCGGCCATCTGCTCGACCTTGTTCTTTGCCTTCTCGGTGAAGCTCATCGCGCCTCCTCGGTCTGGCGGTTGTCCTGGCTCGTGTGCCCGGTCTGCGGGTGCCGAAACTGGCGGTGCCGGTCGGCACACCCTCTAAAGCGTCCTAGGAAGGTAGGTTGTAGGAAGGCTGACAGATGCCGGTGGTTAACTGACCGCATGGGAGAGCTCCTGCTGATCCGGCACGGCGAGACCACCTGGAGCGCCAGCCTGCGGCACACCTCGTACACCGATCTGGAGCTGACCCCCGACGGGGAGCGGCAGGCCCGCACCCTGGCCGCGTTCCTCGCCGGCCGGCGCTTCGTGACCGTGCTGGCCAGCCCCCGCTCCCGGGCGCTGCGCACCGCGCAACTGGCCGGGCTCACCGTCGACGGCGTCGACGAGGACCTCAGCGAGTGGAACTACGGCGAGTACGAGGGCCGCACCACCGTCGACATCCACGACGACGACCCGCACTGGAACATCTGGACCGACGGCTGCCCCGGCGGCGAGTCCCCCGCGCAGGTGGGCGACCGACTCGACCGGGTGCTGGCCCGCGTCACCCCACTGCTCGACCGGGGTACGGTCGCGCTGGTCGGGCACGCGCACAGCCTGCGCGTGCTCGGCGCCCGCTGGATCGGCCTGCCCCCGTCCGCGGGTGGGCGGCTACGCCTGGAGACCGCCACGGTCAGCGCGCTCGGTCACGAACACGGCCGGCAGGTCATTCTGCGGTGGAACCAGCCGGCTCCTCCGGCGCCCGGGACCGCGACCGACTCGGTGCCGCACCGCTGATCTTCGGGGGCCGGTTCTCGTACGGCGTGGACAACACCACTGTCGTCCGCGTCGTGACGTTCGCCGAGGTGCGAATCTCCTGGAGCACCCGCTCCAGGTCGGTGGGGCTGGCCACCCGCACCAGCAGCAGGTAGAAGTCCTCCCCCGCCACCGAGTAGCAGGAGTCGATCTCCGGCAGGTGGGCCAGCCGCTCCGGGGCGTCGTCCGGCTGCGACGGGTCGAACGGCCGGATCGCCACGAACGCGGTGAGCGGCAGCTCCAGCGCCTCGAACGACACCCGGGCGGCGTACCCCTTGATCACTCCGCGCTGCTCCAGCCGGCGGACCCGCTGGTGCACGGCGGACACCGACAGCCCCACCCGCTCGGCCAGGTCGGTGTACGACAGACGGCCGTCGGCGGTCAGCGCGGCGACGATAGCGCGGTCGATCTCCTCCACGGCGTGCAACCTACCGGGAAATCCGTCGTACGGCGACGACGTGTCCAGGTGGCGGGCCACGGCGGGCGCGCGGGCACCCACCGCGGCCCGCCACGTACCGTCGTCAGTCCTTCGCGAGGGCCCGCGAGATCACCATCCGCTGGATCTGGTTGGTGCCCTCGACGATCTGGAGCACCTTCGCCTCGCGCATGTACCGCTCCACCGGGTGGTCGGCCACGTAACCCGCCCCACCGAGCACCTGCACCGCGTCGGTGGTCACCCGCATCGCCATGTCGGTGGCGAAGAGCTTCGCCTTGGCCGCCTCGATCGAGTACGGACGGCCGGCGTCGCGCAGCCGGGCCGCCGCCAGGGTCAGCGCGCGGGCGGCGGAGATCTGGGTGGCCGCGTCGGCGAGCATGAACCCGAGGCCCTGGAAGTCGATGATGGAGCGGCCGAACTGCTGCCGCTCCCGGGCGTAGGAGACCGCGTAGTCCAGGGCGGCCTGGGCCAGCCCGACCGCGCACGCGGCGATGCCCAGCCGGCCGGAGTCCAGCGCGGACATGGCGATGGTGAAGCCCATCCCCTCGCCGCCGATGAGCCGGTCGGCCGGCACCCGCGCCTCGTCGAAGGCGATCTGCGCCACCGGGGAGGCGCGCAGCCCCATCGTCCGCTCGGCCGCCTGCGGGGTGATGCCGGCGGTGCCCGCGTCGGCGACCAGGCAGGAGATCCCCTTCGGACCGGGCCCACCGGTGCGGCAGAAGACGTTGTAGAAGTCGGCCGTCCGGGCGTGGGTGATCCACGCCTTGGTGCCGGAGACCAGGTACGCGTCGCCGTCGCGTTCCGCCCGGGTGGTCAGCGCCGCCGCGTCCGAGCCACCCTGCGGCTCGGAGAGGCAGTACGCGCCGAGCAACTCCCCGCCGAGCATGTCCGGCAGCAGCTTGCGCTGCTCGTCGCTGCCGAACGCCGCCACCGGGTAGCAGGACAGGGTGTGCACGCTGACCGCCTCGGCGACCGCGAGCCAGCGGCTGGCCAGGATCTCCAGCACCTGCAGGTACACCTCGTACGGCTGGGCCGCGCCGCCGTACTCCTCGGGGTAGGGCAGGCCGAGCAGGCCGGCCCGGCCGAGCGTACGCAGCACCTCGCGGGGGAACTCGGCGCGTTCCTCGAAGGCCGCGGCCTTCGGGGCCAGCTCGCCGTCGGCGAGCTCGGTGGCGAGACCCAGCAGGTCGTGGGCCTCGTCGGTGGGGAGGATCCGGTCGACAGTCATAGCGCGATGAGCTCCGTGGGGGTGGTGTTGAGCCGTTGCACGCCGTCTGTGGTGCAGACGACGATGTCCTCGATGCGGGCGCCGTGCCGGCCCGCCAGGTAGATGCCCGGTTCGATGGAGAACGCCATGCCGGCCTCCAGGGGCCGGTCGTTGCCGGACACCAGGTACGGCTCCTCGTGCCCGTCGAGACCGATGCCGTGGCCGGTGCGGTGCAGGAACTGCGGGCCGAAGCCGGCGGCGGCGATCGGCGCCCGGGCCGCGGCGTCGGCCGCCGCGCCGGTCAGGCCGGGTCGCACCGCCTCGACGGCGGCGCGCTGGGCGTCGCGCAGCACCGCGTAGTAGTCCAGGAAGTCGGCCGGTGCCGCTCCACCGGCCAGGTAGGTGCGGGTGCAGTCCGAGCGGTAGCCCGAGGGCATCGTGCCGCCGATGTCGACGACCACCGGCTCGCCGACGCCGATCGGTCGGTCGGAGGTGCCGTGGTGGGGGCTGGCGCCGTTCGGTCCGGCGGCCACGATGACGAAGTCGACGGTGACGTGCCCGGCGGCGCGGATCGCCGCGGCGATGTCGGTGGCGACCTCGGCCTCGGTGCGACCGGGGCGCAGCCACTCACCCATCCGCAGGTGCACCCCGTCGATTGCCGCGCCGGCCTCGGCGAGCGCCGCGGCCTCTGCCGGGGACTTGCGGATGCGTAGCTCGCGCAGCACCTCGGAGGCGAGCCGTTGCGCGGCGTCGGGCAGCGCCGCGCGTAGGGCGAGGACCTGCTCGGCCCACATCCGGTCGGCCAGGCCGACAGTCGCGACCGGGCCGTCGAGGGCGGCGACGACGAGGGGGTACGGGTCGGAGCCGTCGGGGTGGTCGACGATGCGTACCCCGGTGTTCGGGGCCGCCTCCGCCGCGGGCCGTTCCAGCCTGGGCACGATCAGTGTGGGCTCACCCTCGGCGGGCAGCACCAGGCAGGTCAGCCGCTCGCCCGCGTGGGCGTCGTACCCGGTCAGGTAGCGCAGGTCGGAGCCGGGTGTCAGCAGCAGGGCGTCCAGGCCGGCGGCGGCCGTGGCGCGCTGCGCGGCGACCAGTCGGTCCGGCGGATACAGCTCGTCGATTCCCACCCCGCCAGCTTAACGGTCGTTTGGTCAAACCCCCCATTGGCATCGACTCGGCAGAAATCCACTGATGTTGATTGACTCTGACAGTTAACACTCTTTAAGATTTGGCTGCCTCGAGGCCCCACCCGTTCCTGCGTCCCGCACCTCCCCGCCCGCGACAACCCTGCGTGGGCGGGCGTCGTCCCCCGCCCACGGGAAGGCCCCCGATGTCCTCACCACTGCGCCGCGCCCTCGCCGCCGGCCTCCTCGCGCTGGCCACCGCCGCCGCCACCCTCACCGTCACCACCACCGCCGCACAGGCCGTGGTGCTGCCGAACAACTTCAAGAGCGTCGGCTACATGCCCTCCTGGGCCGGCAACATCAACGCCATCCAGTACAACAAGCTGACCCACATCAACTACGCCTTCATCCTGCCCAACAGCAACGGCAGCCTCCAGGGCGTCGACGGAGCGCGGCTCTCCTCGCTGGTGTCGCAGGGGCACGCCAACAACGTCAAGGTGTCGATCGCGGTCGGCGGCTGGAACGACGGCAACGACTCGGCCTTCGAGGCGCTCGCCGCCAACGCCACCAGCCGGACGAACTTCGTCAACAACCTGGTCAACTTCGTCAACCAGTACAACCTCGACGGCGTCGACATGGACTGGGAGTATCCCGACCCGGGCGCATCGGCCAACAACTACACGACGCTGATGACGCAGCTCGGTAGCGCGCTGCGCAGCCGCGGCAAGCTCCTCACCGCCGCCGTGGTCTCCGAGGGCTACTACCTCGACGGCGTCCAGCCCGCCGTGTTCAACCAGGTCGACTGGCTCAACATCATGGCGTACGACGGCGGTAACCCGCACGCCGGCTACGACTGGTCGATCAACAGCATCAACGGGTGGAAGGCCCGCGGCCTGCCGGCCAGCAAGGCCGTCCTCGGCATCCCCTTCTACAGCCGCCCCGGCTACTACACGTACTCGGCGCTGGTGGGCATGGACCCGGCGAACGCCAACCGGGACTGCGCCACCATCGGCGGCGCGCAGCAGTGCTGGAACGGCATCCCGACGGTCAAGCGCAAGACGCAGTGGGCGCTGGCCAACGCCGGCGGCGTGATGAACTGGGAGCTGACCCAGGACACCACCGGCTCCACCTCACTGCTCAGCGCCATGTACGACACCATCATGGGCGGCACCACCCCGCCGCCGACCGGTCGTACCGGCCGGATCACCGGCATCGGCGGCAAGTGCGTCGACGTGGCCTCGGCCAGCACCGCCAACGGTGCCGCCATCCAGATCTGGACCTGCAACGGCACCAACGCCCAGACCTGGACGGTGGCCAGCGACAGCACGCTGCGCGCCCTCGGCAAGTGCGCCGACATCACCAGCGGCTCGACCGCCAACGGCGCGAAGGTCCAGCTCTGGGACTGCAACGGCAGCGGCGCCCAGGTCTGGCAGGCGCAGTCCAACGGGACGCTGCGCAACCCGCAGTCGAACAAGTGCCTCGACGTCACCGACAACACCTCCGCCGACGGCGCCCGGCTGCAGATCTGGGACTGCTTCGCCGGCGCCAACCAGCGCTGGACGCTGCCCGCCTGACACAGGGGCCCGCAGGCTCCCCGACCCCACCGGGTCTCGGGAGCAGCCGGCTCACCGGAGCCCCCGGTCGACGCGAACGCGTCAGCCGGGGGTTCCGGCGTGCTCGCGCACCAGGGTGAGCATCTCCTGCACCGAACCGGCCGGGTCGGTGACCGGGAACTGCACGGCCCGCACCACCGCCGTCGGGTCGAGCAGCAGCGTCAGCCGCTTGAACCGGGTCACCCCGCCCGCCCGGAACACCGGCAGCGACAAGCCCGCCCCCAACCGACCGTCCACGTCGGACAGCAGCGGAAACGGCAGTTCGGCGTACGCGGTGAAGTCGGCGAGTTGGTCGGGCCGCTGGGTGCTGACGCCGTACACCCGGGCACCGGCGGCCGCGAAGTCGGGATGACGCTTGGCGTAGGTGGTCGACTCCAGGGTGCAGCCCCGGGCACCGGGGATCTCCGCCCACCCGGGCGGGTGGTCGTGCGCCTGGGGCGCGTACGCCCCGGGGAACAGGTAGAGGACCGTCCAGGCACCCGTCGCGGCCACCGCCACCGGCTGCCCGTCGGCGGCGGGCAGGACGACCTCGGGCAACCGCCGGCCGACCAGGTCGTGCACCCGGCGCGCCTCGGCCGAGCCGGCGTCGGCCGTCGCGGTCACCTCACCGTCACCCACGAGATGTCTCGTCCCCCATTCCTGCAACGCGACCAGCACCGGCAACAGCCCCTCGCCCCTGGCGGTGAGCAGGTAGTCGTACCGGGGAGGGTGTCGCGAATACGGTCGGCGCTCCAGCACACCGTGCTCGACGAGCGCGCCGAGGCGCTCGGTCAGCGCCCGACGGCTGACGCCCAGCTCACGCTGGAGCGCGTCGAAGCGGGTCGTCCCGCCGGCGACGTCCCGCACGATGAGGAACGTCCACCAGTCCCCCAGCACGCCAAGCGCCTGCGCGATGCCGCAGTCCGCATCAGCAAGATCTTCTCGCCGCACCGGCTACCTCCGTCGGTCCCGCCTCGACTATAGTCCGTTCCAGGTTGGAACGCACTTGCCCGACGAAACGGGGGACGGCGACACGCGCGTCGACGTACGGGCGGGGGTGTTCTGGCGCTGGTCGGCCGCCGGCACGACGAGCATGGTCGGGTCGGCGGTCGGCGCGGTGGCCCTGCCACTTACCGCGCCGTCGTTTCCCGGCCCGGCGCGTCCCCGCGGCCCTAGCCTGGAATCGGGTCGTCCGCGCGGGCGCACCCGACCGGGAGGACCGACGTGGCAACGAACCAGGCGAACCGGGCGGCGACCCGCCGCCGCCGTCAACTGTGGGCCGGAGTCCTCGCACTCGTCGGCCTGGTCCTGCTCATCATCGGCGTCACCGTCGCCGACGGCGTCGCCGCCTGGGTCGAGGTGGTGGTCGCCATCCTGCTGCTGGTGACCAGCTACGTCGTGCAGCACCTGGCCCGGCGGGAGACCGTCTACCAGCACGACGAGCGCCGCTGACACCACCGACGGCCGGGCGTACGCCAGATCGTCGGACGGTTGTGCCAGGCTGTCCGGCGTGGCACACCGACCCCCGATCCTGCTGATCGACGCAGCCAGCCTCTACTTCCGGGCCTACTTCGGCATCCCGGAGTCCGCCGCCAGGGCCGAGGACGGCACCCCGGTCAACGCGGTGCGCGGCTTCCTCGACATGCTCGCCACCCTGATCCGGGTGCGGGGCGCCGACCGGATGGTCTGCGCACTCGACCACGACTGGCGCCCGGCGTGGCGGGTCGACCTGCTGCCGTCGTACAAGGCGCACCGGGTCGCACCGCAGGGCGGCGAGATCGTTCCGGACACCCTCTCCCCCCAGGTCCCGATGATCCTGGAGGTCCTCGCGGCGGTGGGCATCACCGCCGTCGGCGCGACCGGCTACGAGGCCGACGACGTGCTCGGCACCCTCTCGGTGACCCAGCCGGGCCCGGTCGAGGTGGTCTCCGGCGACCGCGACCTGTTCCAGCTCATCGACGACGCCCGACAGGTCCGGCTGCTCTACGTCGGGCGCGGCGTCGCCAAGCTCGACGACTGCGACGACGCCGCGGTGCGGGCCCGCTACGGCGTGCCGGCCGACCGCTACGCCGACTTCGCCGCGCTCCGTGGCGACCCGAGCGACGGGTTGCCCGGGGTGGCGGGCGTCGGGGAGAAGACCGCCGCCCGGCTGATCGAGCGGTACGGCAGCATCGCCGGCATCCTGGCCGCGCTCGACGACTCCGACTCGTCCTTCGCACCGGGCCTGCGCACCAAGCTGGCCGCGGCGCGCGACTACCTGGGCGTCGCGCCGACGGTGGTCCGGGTCGCCCTCGACGTGCCCCTGCCCGAGCTGCCCACCGCGCTGCCGAACGCCCCCGCCGACCCCGACCGCCTGCTCGACCTCGCCCAACGGTGGAACCTGGCCGGGTCCGCCCGTCGCCTCGTCGACGCCCTCGCCGCCCCCCGCGCAGACGGGCAACCGCCGACGTAACCACCCCCAAACGCGAGCCGACCGACCCGGTCGGGGGAAGCCGGGACGAACACGGGGTCCCGCGGTCGACCGCTCGTTACCGTCCGGGGAGGTGGACCGGCCAGGTCCGTCGAGTCGAGCGGTTCCGCAGGAGTATCCCGTGCACCTCGCCGCGCCGGAGCCCGGATCGCCGCAGGCCAGCGGTCCGCCGGTACGCGACCCGGAGGGCTCGCGCCGGGTCACCCTCCTCGAACTCTTCTTCGACCTGGTGTACGTGGTCGCCCTGGCCCTCATCACCCGGGGCCTGGTCGACCAGCTCGACTGGCGCCGGGCCGCCGAAGCACTGATCATGCTTGCCGCCGTCTGGTGGACCTGGACGATCACCACGCTCGTCACCGACCTGTACAACCCGGAACGCACCGAGATCAAGCTGCTGATCAGCGCCGTGATGTTCGGCGCGCTGCTGATGACCACGGCCATCCCGGAGGCGTTCAACGACCGGGGGCTGGTCTTCGCCGGCACGTACGTCGCGATCCACCTGGGACGCGGGCTGTTCCTGATGCCCGCGGTACGCCGCGAACCGCAGACCCAGCGTCGGGCGGCCCGCATCTTCCTCTGGTTCGCGGTCTCGGCGGTCCCCTGGCTGATCGGTGCATTCGTCAGCGGGAACGCCCGCATCGTCTGCTGGGCCGTCGCCCTCGCCATCGACTACCTCGGCTTCCGGCTCGCGTACCCGGTGCCCGGGCTCGGGGTCGTGCCGGAGAAACAGCGCAACGTCACCGCGGAGCACCTCTCCGAGCGCTACCAACAGTTCTTCATCATCGCGCTCGGTGACGCCATCCTGACGATCGGCACCATGTTCAGCATGGAGCACAGCGAGGCCCAGAACATCGGGGCGTTCGCGGTGGCGTTCCTGACCACCCTGCTGCTCTGGCGGATCTACGTGCACAAGTCCGGCGAGCTGCTGCCGACCGCCATCAAGGCGGCCCAGTCACCCGGCAAGTTCCTGTTCAGCGCGCCGTACACCCACCTGCTGATGATCGCCGGTGTGGTCACCACGGCCTCCGGCTTCGACCTGGTGCTGCACGAACCGACCGGACGCACCCCACCGTCGTGGCTGGCGGTGATCCTCGGCGGCCCGGCGCTCTTCCTGGCCGGCCGGGCCTCCTTCGAGTACGAGGTGTTCAGCCGGGTGTCGTGGTCCCGCCCCGGCGGCGTGCTGGCGCTCCTGACCATCGCCCCGGCCCTGCTGTACCTACCGCCGCTGTTGGCCTCCGTCGGCGGGCTGCTGGTGCTGGCCGGCGTGGCCTACGCGGACTTTCGGCGTAGCCACGGCAAGCCGCCGGAGATCCCGTCACCGCCGCACTGAGCCCGACACCCGCGGGGTGAGCCGGCTACACCAGCGCCCCGGCGTACCCCCGCACCCGCAGGCGGTGCCGGGCGGTGCCCGCCAGACGCACCTGCAGGCCCAGCGGCGCGGCGGCCCGGCGGACGTCGTCCAGGTGCAGCGAGCCGTGCCGGTCCACGGTGAGCACCGGCGGTTCCTCGAGGTCACCCTCCGGGGCGTGGAACGAGAGCAGGGTCACCGACGTGGCGAGGTAGCCCGGGTATGCGGCCCGGGCCGCCGCCTCGTCCCGGTGGACCAGCACCACCAGATCGTCGAGGTGGGCGAAGTCGGCGGCCAGCGCACCCGCCTTCCAGTGCGCCGGTTCCTCCGCCGCACCGGTGAGGTGCCGGGACCGGTTCGCCGAGGTGATGTACAGGTGATCCGTACCGCTCTCGGCGAGCGCCCGCTCGAAGAAGTCGTTGGACGGGCAGGTCAGACCCGGAGCGATCACCTGGGTGGTCCGCAACCCCTTGTCGACCTGGGTGAGGTGCTCGGGGAGCCGATCCGCCGCAGGCCCGCGGAAGCCGAACGGCCCGGCCCCGTAGAGCGCGTCCATCAGCGCCCGCACCCGACCGACAGGCAACCGCGGCGAGATCCGGGTCCAGTCGAACATCCCCGGGATCCGGCCGATCGCGGTGGTGATGCTGCCGACCTGGTGGACCGGTCGCCCCTTGGCCAGGTTGACCCGGCCCACGACGGCCGCGTCGGGGCGCGCCACGATGACGTAGAAGTTGGCGAACGCCGCCGCGACGACCGCGCCGCCCGCCAGCGCGCGGGCCGCGACCGCGACGTCCTCGGGGCGGTCGATGTACAGGGGCGATGACGGGGCGTCCATGAGTCCTCCTCGACGGGGCCGTGAGGCAGTTCTACGTCCACCGACCCGGATGACGGCGAGGTCGGTCGTCGATCCGATAGCCGACAGGTGCGACCCGGTGCGGGCGGCGGATGCCCGAGCGGTACACAACGGCGGGCCCCATCGGCCGGACGGAGGATCCGGCGGGAGGTCGTAGCACGCAACCGTTAGCCGAGTGACCCGATTGGGTACAACGGCTGCACCTCAGATCCACCACATACCTCAGGAGGCAGCGATGCGCGGCAGCTCGATTCTCGGAGTCATCGTCGTGATCTGGTTGGTGATCGGCGCGATCGCCGCCGGCCAGCGCGGTTACTACAGCGGCGACGACACCAACTGCGCCGAGGCCGGCACCATCCTGGTCACCATCGTGGCCGGGCCGCTGAACTACATCGGCGCCAACCCGAAGATCGACTGCAAGCTGCCCGAGCCCTCCAAGTAGGACCACGGACGGACGTGGGGGCGGGGGGGGCCGCCGGCGGGGCGCGGGGCGCCGGCGCGGGGGGGGGGGGGGGCGGGCCGGGCGGACCGCCGGCCGCGCGCCGCCCCCCCCCCCCCCCCCCCCCCACCAGGCCGCCCGGCCGGCCCGGCCCCCCCCACGGGGGGCCCAGGGCCCGACGTGGTTCGGTGCGGACCGTTCAGGAGCGCCAACCGGACGACCGGCCGCGGCCCCAGTCGGCCAGCGGCTCGAGGGCCTCGTTGAGGCGCCTGCCGTCCTCGGTCAACGAGTACTCCACCCGGGGCGGCACCTCGTCGTAGGAGACCCGGTGCACGACGCCGTCCGCCTCTATCTCCCTCAGGTGCGAGGCAGGCACCTTCTCGGTGATCCCCGGAAGCAGTCGCCGCAGCGGTGACCTGACTCTGAGTCGGCGCCGCACACCCCGTATGGCATCCTAGGAGGCTGGTTTGCCGCCTCGGCGGCGTTTGTCCGCGCGGAGGTCGGGAACCGCCGCTGCCTCGGTCAGCGAACGACGTCGGGAGCGTGCTCATGCAGATCGGCTACAAGCTGGCCTCGGAGGGGTACGGCCCGCAGGAGATCATCCGACAGGCCGTCCTGGCCGAGCGGGCCGGCTTCGACTTCGTCGAGATGAGCGACCACTTCCACCCCTGGCTGGACGCACAGGGGCACTCGTCCTTCACCTGGAGCGTGCTCGGCGCCATCGCGGCCAGGACGAGCACCCTGGGCCTGGCCACCGGTGTCACCTGCCCGACGGTCCGCTACCACCCGGCGATCATCGCGCAGGCAGCCGCGACCATGGCGCTGATCTCCGACGGCCGGTTCACCCTCGGGGTGGGTGCCGGGGAGCGGCTCAACGAGCACGTGGTCGGGCAGGGCTTCCCCAGTGTGCGGGGCCGACACGAGCGACTTCGCGAGGCGCTGCAGATCATCCGGCTGCTCTGGCAGGGCGGCTACCAGTCGTACGAGGGTCGGCACCTGCAACTGGAGGACGCCCGGGTCTTCGACCTGCCGGACACCCCGCCGGTGATCGCGGTGGCGGCCAGCGGCGAGGTCTCGGCGCGGCTCGCCGCCGAGTTGGGTGACGGCCTGTTCGCCACCGAACCGGACGCGTCGATCGTCGACCACTACCGACGCGCACAGGGCTCGGGCCCGCGCTACGCCGAGGTGCCCCTGGCCTGGGCCACCGACGAGCAGCAGGCGGTGCAGGCGGCGTTGCAGACGAGCCGCTGGCTGGTCACCGGCTGGAAGGTGATGAGCGAACTGCCGAACCCGGTCAACTTCGACGCGGCCAGCGCACACGTCGAGGAGAAGCACATCCGGCACCTCTTCGCCGTCGGCCCGGACCCGGAACCGCACGTCGCCAAGGTCCGGTCGTACGTCGAGGCCGGCTTCGACCACATCGTCCTGCAGAACGCCGGCCCCGACCCGGACGGCTTCCTCGACTTCTTCGCCGGCGACCTCTGCGCTCGCCTGCGCGCGGTGGGTTGACGCCAGCCCGTCGACCAGGCGCGGCTCAAGGACGTCGACAGCGCACCGCCCGCCCGGAGGATCGTCCGGGCGGGCGGTGCGCTCAGGATGGCGCGCTCAGGATGGCGAGGTACGCCTGTCGACGCTCAGCGGAAGCAGTGCGCGATCGGCACCTGGCTGCCCTCGCAGTTGGTCGGCTCGTTCTCCACCACCACGCTCTCATCGTCGATCTTGACCTGGGCGTGGGAGGCGAAGAGACCGCCGGGCTTCAGCGTCGACGCGTTGTGGGTGACCTTGCTGGTGTAGATCGCCACCGAGCCCGCGGTGGCGTAGATGCCGCCACCCTTGGACGCGGCGCCGACCGCCTCGTTACCGGTCACGTCACTGCCGCGGACCAGCAGGTTCGCCTTCTCGGCGTAGATGCCCGCCCCGAGGCCGTGGGTGGTGTTCCCCTCGACCACGCTGTCGTCGAGCGGCGTCAGACCCTTCACCGTCGAGATGCCGCCGCCGTTGAGTGTGGACGTGTTGCCGCGGATGGTCATGGTGCGCATCACCAGCACCGCGTCGGAGTTGGCGGCGCCGCCGCCGACCTGCGCGGTGTTGTTCAGCAGCTCGGTGTCGGAGACCTTCGTCCGGGCCGAGAAGCTGGCCAGACCGCCACCCTGGGTGGCGCTGTTGTGGGTGAAGGAGACGCTCTCCACGTCGGCGGCACCACGGTAGTTGCCGAGTCCACCGCCGTACGCGTTGGCGCTGTTGCGGTGGAACTCGGAGCGCTTCAGCGTCAGTACGCCACCGTTGAGCAGGCCCCCGCCCTTGCCCGCGGCGCCGGAGGCGCTGTTGCCGACGAACGTGGAGTCGGTGACCACCATGTTGCCGTCGTTGAAGATGCCGCCACCGCCGCCCTCGGGTGACAGCGACGTGCTCTGCGAGACGGTGACCCGTTCCACCACGGCGGTGGCGCCGTGCACCACGTGCACGCTGCCGCCCTCGATGGCGGAGCGACCGTTGTGCAGTTCCACGTCCCGCAGGGTCAGCTCGCCGCCGTCGCGGACCGTGAAGAAGCGGAAGGCCGCCGCCTGGGCGTCCCGGGCGATGGTGGCGCCCGCACCGTTGATCGTGATGGCCTGGTAGATCACCGGCAGGCCGGCGGTGTCGTCGGCCGGGTTGTGCGGCGGCGCCTCGGCGTCCCCGGGGGTCTCCGCCGCGTCGGCGGCCTCCCGGGCATCCCGGATGCCGCCGTCGTACTGGTCGGTCTCGTGGAACGCCTCGGTGAGGGTGTAGCGGCACTTGGGTGCGAGGCGGAGTTCCCCGCCGCCCTCGGCATTGGCCGTGACCAACGCGGCCACCAGCTTCGCGGCGTCGCACGGCACCGACACCACGCCCTTCTTGCCGGTGCCCGGGGTGGTGGGGCGGGCCCGCTCGCCGTCGCGCTCGTCGGGGGTCGCGGGCCGGTCGCGGTCGCGGCGCTCGTCGTCACCGCCGGTCGCCGCGGTCAGCCGGCCCAGCCCGGGGAGGGCGAGGGCGCGGTCGGCGGCGGCGGCGACGCCGGCCACACCGGCCGCTCCCACGACCAGGCTCCCCGCCAGCAAGCCGCTGGCTAAGAACCACCGGGACCGCCGTCTGGGTCGCGCCGCGCGGTCTCCCTCTCGGTACGTGGACATCAACGGTGCCTACCTTCCTGGCTGTTTGACGTGACCGCGCCGATCCGGGCGCGGGGGGCGCGACGTGCTCGCCGGCCACCAAACGTCACCATAGGTCCGCAATACGGACAGGAAGGTGTGAACGTGAAAGAGTGCCCCTGTTCATCTTTTTGAGTCGCAGAACGGGACGACCGTCACCCGCCGACGTGGATGCCGGGCCGACGCAGCGGGTCCCGCTCGGTCCGGCGGATGATCTCCCGCACCACCGGCGGGGTGTCCCCCCGCCCCAGGATGAGGTAACGCGCCAGGTGCGCGATCGGGCTCCCCTCCGACCACTCGAAGTGCGCGTGTGGCCGTACCCCGGTCGCGTCCCGCAGGGCCAGCAGGATCGCGGCGATCGCGTTCGGCGCGGCCGGGCTGTTGGCCCGCAACACCCGGAAGCCGCCCACCTCGATCCCGTGCACGCGCAGCACCTGACTGAACTCCGACGGATCGACCACATCGATCTCCAGGAACAGCACGTCCGCGGCCCCGGGCACCGGGTTCATCCCGCGCTGCGCGCGCTCCTTGACCGTGTACTCCTTCACCGAGCCCTTCTGCCGTTTGTTCGCGATCAGGTGAAGCTGGCCGTCGTGCGCCAGCGACTCGGTGATGAACCGACGGGCCGCCTCGTCGAACTCGATCCGCTCGGCCCGCAGCTCGGTGGTCCGGGTGACCCGGGAGACCAACGAGACCGCGATGATGCCGAGGATGAACAGGGCGGAGATGGTGATCCCGTCCGGCTGTTCGATGACGTTCTCCAGGAGCGCGTACAGCAGCACCAGGGTCAGCACGGTGAAGCCGATCGCGGCGCCACGCCGGCGGTGCCGGGCGGCGGAGATCGTCACCGCCACCGCGCCGGAGACCATCATCGCCAGGATCCCGGTGGCGTACGCACCGGCCTGGGCGTTGACGTCGGCGCGGAAGGCGATGGTGATGGCGACGCTGACGACGGTGTAGACGATCACCACGGGGCGTACCGCCCGCGCCCATTCCGGTGCCATGCCGTACGACGGCAGGTAGCGCGGCACGATGTTGATCAGCCCGGCCATCGCCGAGGCGCCGGCGAACCAGAGGATGAGCACACTGCTCACGTCGTAGACGGTGCCGAACACCTCACCCAGGTGGGTGTGCGCCAGGAACGCCAGCGCCCGCCCGTTAGCGGCGCCGCCGGGCCGGAACTCCTCCTTCGGGATGAGCACCGAGGTCACGAAGGTCGTCGAGATCAGGTACACGGACATGATCAGCGCGGCGGTGGTGAGCAGCCGCCTGGTGTTACGGATCCGGGCGGCGAGCCGGGCCGGCTTGTCCGGACCGTCGGCCGCGACCAGGGGCATCATGCTGACCCCGGTCTCGAAGCCGGACAGCCCCAGCACCAGCAGCGGAAACGCCAACACGGCGGTGAGCAGCACGTGGCCCGGCCCGCCGCCGGTCGCGCTCACCGCGGCCGTCCAGTCCGACACGATGCCCGGGTCCTCGACGATCCGGGTCACCGCGACCACGACGATCACCGCGTTGAGCGCCAGGAAGACCGCGACCAGCGGGATGGCCACCACCACCGCCTCACGGAAACCGAGCAGGAACACCCCACCGAGGATGAGCAACAGCACCACCGTCACCACGACCGGCACCAGGGAGCCGTGCAGGGTGTCCGGCAGGTACGGGTTCTCCAACAGGTGCACGGTGGCGTCGGCCGAGGACAGGGTGATCGTGATGATCCAGGAGGTGGCCACGAAGCCGAGCAGGACGAGGACGAAGATCTTCCCCCGCCAGAACGGCAACAACCGCTCGAGCATCGCCACCGAGCCCTGCCCGTGCGGGCTCTCGTGGGCCACCCGCCGGTACATCGGCAGCATGCCGAACAGGGTGAGCACGACGATCAGGAGCGTCGCCAGCGGAGAGAGCGCACCGGCCGCCACCGCCGCGATGCCCGGCAGGTACGACAGCGTGGAGAAGTAGTCCACCCCGGTCAGGCACATCACCTGCCACCAGGCGTGCCGACGGTTCTGCCCCTCGCCCGCCTCGGGACCGGGCGGCTGCACCTGGTGCTGGAAGAGCCACCGGCGCAGCGGACTTGCCGGCGGCGCCGACTGGGCGGGGGTGGGCACCCGTTCGGGCACCACCACCCCCTGCCGGCCGCCGCGGTGCGGGCGGGCCGGATCGCGGGCCGCCCGCAGCGCCGGGTCCGGCCCGGTCGGCGCGTGCCGGCGTCCGGTCCAGCGTCGTGCCTTCGCCCGGTGCTCGTCACCCATCGCCAGTCCCACCCTCACAGGTCCTGATCCGACGGTAGGCGGTGCACCGGGCCCCGGTCGGCGGAACCGTGCAGCTGTTCGACCTGTTCAGGACAGGTCCGGGACGGCGAGCAGCCGGGCCAGCGCGGGCGGGTCGGCGACGGTCACCGTGGCCGCCGGGTGCCGGGGCCGCCCTCCGGGCAGCAGCGCCGGCACCGGTACGCCGAAGCGCAGGCAGATCCCGCCGGCCGCGCTGCTGCCGAAGGTCGCACCGCCGTCGGCCAACGACAGGTGTGGGCCGATCGCCCGCCACCAGCGGTACGGCCCGCTCAGCTCGACGGCGGTGACGTTGTCCCGGGCGGTCCGTAGCCGCCACGGCCCGTACCGGATCGTCAGGTCCCGCTCGGTGACGGCGACCCAGGTCGTCGCCGGCCGGACCCCAAGCAACGCCAGCGCCGGGCGGAACACCGGATCGAAGCGGAACGGAAACCGGGCCGCGACGCCGGTCATCGGGTGCCGGGCCGCGCGGTGGGTCGCGACACCGGGCCACCCGGCCGCAGAGGGCCGGGCCGCGCGGGTCGGGGACGGGCGGCGGGCCGGCGCCGGGCCAGGACGGTCATGGCGCGGGCGTACCCGATCCGAGCCCGCCGACACCCCCGAATCCGTCCGCCGTCGGCGTGCCCCCGCGCGCTGTCCCCCACCGCCGGCCGGCACCCCCCGGGCCGGCCGACGGTGGCAGACGGTCGACACCCCCCGGGGCCGACCGGCTGTCCCCCCGCGTGGCCGGCCCGACCTCGGGCGACCCAGCGGGGGTGGAACATGTGGAACGCGTCCCCGCGCTCCGCCGCCCCCCACGGGGCGGAGCGCGGGGACCCCCCGTCCCAGCTACTGCAGGAACGCCCCGAGGGGCGAGAGCAGCAACCGGCCGAGCGCTGCGGCGTTGTCGTCCAACCGTGTGCGCTCACACTCGCGGGCGTCCGGATCGTGCCGGCACCGCCAGATCTTCTGCGCGTTACGCCAGGCGACATCGCGCGTGTACTCGACCAGTTCCCCCTGGTACCAGTCGTCGATGTCGCCGTTGAGCATGTCGATGAGCAGTTGCCACCGCTCCAGGTAGCCCCGGCGCAGCCCGGGGATCTTGTCGGCGAAGATGTGGTTGATCTCCAGGTAGTCGTGGTGCTGGTCGCTGCCGTCGACCGGCTCCGACTCCAGGTGGTCGAACGTGGTCACCAGGGCGAACGGCAGGTCGAAGTTGATGTGCGCGTTCACCCCGGCCGCAGCCGAGGGCAGCGGGCGGGCATCCGGCCCCCGCATCCGCTCGAAGAGGCAGGACCACGCCTTCGGGGTGCCGGGGCTCGAGTCGGTCCAGAGTCGCATCGCGTCGAAGTACCGGGCGGCGAACTCGACGTCGAGCCGGGAAAGGAAGACCGGGTCGACGAAGCGGTCGTCGTACAGCCCGTCCAGCACGCTGCTGGTGATGGTCAGGTAGAGCCTGTTGAAGTCGGCGAGGGGGCAACTGGCCTCCAACGGAGGCAGCCGGACCAGCATGTCCTGCAACTTGGTCAGGTGATCGACCACGGCCGGCACGTCCGCGGGATGATCGGCGAGCAGGTCGACGATGTCCCGGTGCACGGGCCCCCAGACCTGTTCGATCATTTCTCCTCCATCGTGGTCGGCGGCCTCCCCCGTGCCGTCGTCGACGCGGCCCAGCCTCTCAGCCGACACCGGCCCGGGGGATCAGTAGAACGACGTATCCCGGCGCACACACGCGCCGGGATACGTCGGAGTGGTCAGTCAGCTCCGTTGGTTGCGCAACTGGATCGCGCTTGCCTGCACGCGGGTACGGACCTGCAGCTTGTCGAAGATGTGCGACACGTGCACACCGATGGTCCGCTCGCTGATGAACAGCCGCTGCCCGATCTCCTTGTTGGTCAACCCCTCGGCGACCAGGGCGAGCACTTCCCGTTCCCGTGCGGTGAGCGCCGCCAACTCGTCGTCGGACACCTCGGCCGGCGCGCTCCGCTGACCGGCGGTGCTGTCGCGCTCGTCGAGCGACACCCGGGCCCGCCCCGCCAGCTCGCGGATCTCCGAGGTCAACGGCACCGCGCCCAACCCCTGCGCGACCCGGTACGCCTCCCGCAGCAGCTTGCCGGCGGTGGCCACCCGGGTGCGGCGCGCCAGCAGCGCCTCGGCCTGGCGCAGCCGCGAGTAGGCCGCCGGGTAGGGGTGGTTGCGTCGGTCCCACTCGGCAGCCGACGCCGCCCACAACTCCGGGTCACTGCCGTCGAGGCGGCTCACCTCGGCCACGCACAACGCCAGGAATCCCTCCACCACCGAACGCACCGGCCGGGCGGCCCCGGCGCTCTTGCGGGCCACCCGGTCGGCCACGTCCCGCAGTCGGCGAACCGCTGTCGGGTCGACCTCGATGTCGCGGCTGACGTGGGCCTCCGCCTCGGCGCGCAGGCCGTGCCAGACCAGTGCGGAGAGGATCATCACGTCGTCGGAAGGACTCTCGGTGAGGCCCCGCTGCACCGCCTGCCGCGCCACGTCGTGCCGGCCCTCCCACATGGCCAACCCGGAGCGCAGCGTGAGCAGCGGAATCACGTGACGCGCCCCGCCACCGGCGAGCAGGGTCGCCACCGCGTCGAGATCCCGACCGGCGGCCTCGACGTCGCCGTAGCCCACCGAGAGCCGACACCGGGCCAGCAGCAACTCCACGGCATCCGCGCCGGACGGTCGGTGCCGCAGGGCAACGGCCACCACCTTCTCCGCCTCGGCCCACTGGCCCACCCGGAACAGCCCGTTGATGGCGATGGCCAGCAGCCGGGTGCCCCAGGTGCGGCCCAGCCCCAGCTCGGCCACCCGTTCGGCACCCCGCCGGGCCACCACCACGCCCTCCTCGAGGACGTTGAGTGGCCCGGTCAGCAGCTCCGCCAGGTGCAGGTACGCGCACGCCACGTCCTCGGGCTGGCCGGCACGCTCGGCGGTGTCGAGGGCGTCGCGCATGACCGCGAGACCCGCGTCCGGGTCTTCCAGACAGGCGTCGCTGAAGCCCAGCGCCGAACTGGCCAGGACGACCTCGGTGGCCGAGCCCGCCACGTTCTCGGCCAATGCCAGCGCCTCCCGGGCACGCGCGCCGGCGTCGGCGTACCGACCCAGGTGCAGCAACAGCTCGGCCAGCCGGGCGGCGGCGCTCGCCTGGTCTCGGGGGGAGCAGTCCCCCGCCGTGAGCGCCCGCTGGTACTCCTCCTCGGCCAGCGCGGAGCGACCGGCGGCGGCCAGGTAGCGGGCGCGGCGGATGCGCAGCGCACAGCTCGGCTCACCGCCGCGAAGCGCAGCCAACTCCTCCAGCAGGGCCAACGCGCGCGCGTGTTCCCCGCAGTGGTGGGCCGCCTCGGCGGCGTTCTCGAGCAACTCCATCCGGTCCACCGTCAGCGGGCCCGGCTCGGCGGCCAACTGCAACGCCGCCGACCAGTGCCGGTGCGCCTCGGCGTAACCGTGCAGCCGCTCGGCCTCCTGAGCGGCCGCCACCGCCGCCGGCAGGGCGCGCGCCGGCTCGCCGGCCAGCCGCCAGTGGTGCGCCAGCCGGGCCTGGTGCAGCTCGCCCGGGACCGTGGTCAGCGCCTCGGCGTAGCGGCGGTGCAGCCCGGGGCGCTCGGCCGGCAGCAGCTCGTGCGCCAGCACCTCGGCGACGAGGCGGTGCCGCAACCGGTAGCCCTCGTCGGCGCCGACCAGCAGCCGGTGCGCCACCGCGGCCCGGGCGGCGGCGATCAGCTCGTCCTCCGGCATCCGCAGCACCTCGGCGAGCAGCCAGTGCTGCACCGGCTCGACACCGGCGGCCACCGCGTGCACCACGGCGTGCGCGTGCTGGGGCAGCGCGTCGACCCGGTCGAGGAAGATCTCCCGCAGGGTCTCGGACAGGCCGTCGCGGCCGTCGCGCAGATCCCGGGCCAGCTCCTCGATGACGAACGGGTTGCCGCCACTGCGCTGCCACACCTGCTCGGCCGCGTCCGCGCTGAGCGGTCGGCCGACCACCGCGGCGGCGAGCGTCTCGGTGTCCGTCCGGCCCAGCGGGGCCAGGTCGAGCACCCGCACGGTGCGCAGCCGACGCAGCTCGGTGAGCACCCGGCGCAGCGGATGCGCGCCCTGCAACGACTCGGCCCGCACCGCGGCCAGCACCGACAGTTGGAGGTCGCCCAGGCCGGCGAGCAGGTAGAGCAGGAGCTGCCGGGTGCTGCGGTCGACCCATTGCAGGTCGTCGAGGATGAGCACCAACGGGCGGCCCTCGGCGATCAGGTGCAGGCCGCGCGAGACCCGCTCCAGCAGCGCGCCCGCGCCGTCCGGGCCGGCGGTCTCGTCGGCGACCATCTGCAACAGCCCGCGTACCGCCGAGGAGGTGCGCGCGTGCGAGGTGGACACCTCGCTGTCGAACCTGCGCAGCGCCTGCAACAGCGGGTGCAGTGGGGAGGCGTCGCCGATGTCCAGACAGCTGCCGGTGAGCACCACGGCGCCCCGCTCCCGCAGGCGGTCGCCGATCTCGCCCAACAGCCGGGTCTTACCCACACCGCTCTCGCCGGTCAGGAAGACCGCCGCGGTCTGCCCGTGCGCGGCGTCACCGAGCAACGCGGACCGAACCGTCTGCACCAGCTCGGCCCGGCCCACGAGCGGTGCGGTGTCCACATCGCTGGCCATGCCACGCAGCCTAATCACAGGGCCCCACACCGTTCTACGGTCGTCTGCCGCTTGTGGTACTCCTCGCGTCGACTTTGCGACTAAAGGTTGCGGGTGGCCGACATACGTCGTTCTGCAGATCCCCCGTCGGCTCAGGAGTGCCAATCTCCGGGGTGATCAGGCAACAGCGGGGAGAAAGGCCGGTGCGATACCCATGACCACCAGCATCATCGCCGACGCGCAACGGACCGTCACCCCGCTCTGGCCGGTACCCGAGGAGAGGCGCATCGTCACCGTCCTCTTCGCCGACATCGTCGGCTCCACCGCCCTGGTGAACCGCCTCGACCCGGAGGACGTCCGCGCGATGCAGCGGGCCTACTTCGACACCGTCGCCGGTGTGCTGCACCGCTGGCAGGGGGTGGTGGAGAAGTACATCGGCGACGCCGTGATGGCGCTCTTCGGCGCCCGGCGCTCCGACGGCTTCGACGCGTACCGGGCGGTGCGCGCCGGGCTTGAGATCCAGGCCGCACTGGACCGGCGGCCGATGGTCGACGACATCCGGCTGCGCGTACGGGTCGGGGTCGCCACCGGCGAGGTCGTGGTCGACCTGGGCGACGCCGTCACCGGCGGGCACGGCGCGGCCAGCGGTGCGGTGATCACCACGGCGGCCCGCCTGCAGGAGTACGCCGCACCCGGCGCGGTGGCGCTCTGCGCGGCGACCGCCCGCGCCACCGCCGGCCTGATCGCCAAGCGTCAACTGGCGCCGGTGACCGGTCAGGTGCCGCCGGCGCCGCTCTGGCACGCCGTCGGTCCGGTACGCCCCGGTGCCGAGCGCCACGACGGCCCGCTCGTCGGTCGACGCCGCGAGCTGGCCACCGTCCGCGACCAGCTGGGTTCCGCCATCCGCGACCGGGCACCACGCTGGGTCTCCCTGGTCGGCCCCACCGGCAGTGGCCGCAGCCGGCTGCTGCACGAGCTGACCCGTGGCCTGGCCACGGTGGACGGATCGCCGGTCCGCTGGTGCGTGGCACCGTGCCAGCCGTGCCCCGACCAGGCGTTGGCGCCGGTCGCGTACCTGCTCCGCGACGTCGCCGGGATCCGGCACGGCGACGGCCCGGCGGCCGTCCACGACCGACTCGTCGCGGCTCTGACGCCGCTGCTTGCGCCGACCCGGGTGGCCACCGCCGTCTCGGCGCTGCACCGGATGCTCACCAGCCCGGACGGTTCGGCCGCCGCCCTCGCCGGCGCGGCGGTCGGCCGGGAGGTCCTGCTGAGCCTGGCAGCCCACCGGCCTCTGATCGTGGCCGTCGACGACCTGGACCGGGCCGCGCCGGCGGTACGCCGGTTCCTGCACGCGCTGTTCGGCGCGGCGACCGAGCGCGGCCTGCCGTTGGCCCTGCTCACCGTGCACCAGCCGCAGTGCGCCGACACCCGGCCCGACCCGGCCCGGCCGGTGACGATCGGACCGTTGGCCACGGTGCAGTCCGGGCGGCTGCTGCGCCACCTGCTGGCCAGGGCCGGGCAGCCGGTGGCCCTGGTCGACCGCCTGCTGCCGCTCGTGGGAGGGCGCCCCGGACACGCGGCCGCGTACGTCACGTCGGTGGTGGACGGTGCCGACCCGGCGGCGCTCCCGTTGCCCGAGGTGGTCCGCCGGGCCGTCGGGCCGGAGCTCGACCACCTCGACGGTGAGCGACGGGCGGTGCTGATGGCCGCCGGTACCCTCGATGACCCGATCTGCGGCGAGGCCGTGGACCGGGCGCTCGGCTGGACGCCCGGCCGGGCCGCACCCGTGCTCCGCGGTCTTGTCGCCGCCGGGCTGTTGCTCCCGCACCGCGTGGACGGGTACGCCTTCGCCGCGCCCGCGCTGCGCCAGGTCGCCGCCGAGCGGTTGCCCCGCGCCCTGCGGGTCGTCTTCAAGCGCCGGGCCGCCGGCCTCGCGCACCTCGACACCGCCGACCTGGCCGACGATCCGGCCGGCTTGGTCAACGCCTCGACGGCGGACGCCGAGATCGTGCGCCTCGACACCGTCGGCGCTCGCTCCGGTCACCTCGACGCCGTCTTCGCGGCGCTGACCCCGGTGGGGCCGGACGGTGCCACCGACCCGAACCCGCCACGGCGGGGCAACCCCACCCCGACGATGGCCGCCCGTCCCGCCGTGGCGAACCCCGGCACCGACCGGACGGTCGGCGGTGGTTCGCCCCGGGACACCGGTCGGCTCGCAGCGTCGGCACGCGCCACGCGTACGGGTGCGGCGGGGAACTGGAGACTCGTCGACGTCGACGCCGCGCCCGGCACGTCACGGTCGACGCCCGGCCCGCCGTTGACACGCCGACCGGACGGCCTGCCCGCCTCCGCCTGACCGACCCTCGGCGGGGGCGGCAGCCCCGAACCCGGCAGCGTCGGCGGGCGGCTCAGGACGGCCGCCCGCCGAACTGCCAGTTGTGCACCTCGACGTCGGCGTACCGGTCGGCCGTCAGGATCGCGCGCGCCGCGCCCGGGTCGGGCGCCCGCAGCAGCGCGGCGGTGCCGAGCCAGGTGGCGCCGTCGTCGGACAGCAGGGGCCCGTACGCGATCAGCTCGTCCGGGTCCGACGGCACGGCCAGGTCGACGGCCGGTCCCGAGCCGAGGCCGAGCACCAGCCAACGGTTGCCACCCGTGCGGCCACCCGGAAAGTCCCACATGGTGCGGCCCAGCGCGTTGCGCCACCGGCGCACCAACACGTCCCGGTACACACCGGCCTGGTAGGTCGGCTCCTCGAAGGCGAAGGCCCGCGCGGCGGCCGGATCGGGCACATCGAGGATGTGCACGCTGCCGGTGGCCGTGTCACCGACGACGGTCGGGCCGCGGGCGATCAGCTCGGTCGCGAACCTGTCCATGTAGGACCAGTGCTCGTGCAGCATCTCGTCGCGCAGCGCCGCCGAGCCGGGCCGGTCCCGGTGGTAGCACAGAAACTCCATGCCGCGCATTCTCTACACCCCGGCCGGCTCGGTCGAGCCGGTTTTCCGCCGCCGTCGCCACGAGGCGCGTTCCGCGGCGCACCGCGCGGTGGGGAGCCGCCGCGCCTACGGTGAGCTGGCCGGCAGTGTCCCGGAGGAGCGGACGACCCGGATACCAGCGGGACTAGGATTGGTGCCGTCATGCTGCTACGGGTGCTCGGACCGCTTGAGGTCGAGGTCGACACAGGCGGGCCGGTCGACCTCGGCGGC
Organism: Micromonospora sp. NPDC048835; assembly: GCF_040649995.1. Taxonomy (NCBI): domain Bacteria; kingdom Bacillati; phylum Actinomycetota; class Actinomycetes; order Micromonosporales; family Micromonosporaceae; genus Micromonospora; species Micromonospora sp. NPDC048835. The sequence goes on from NZ_JBEZGM010000006.1 coordinate 166,810, forward strand.
CCCCGTCAACGCGCCGTGCTCGCGCTCCTGCTCGCGGCCCGTGGCGAGGTCGTCTCCGTCGGTCAGATGATCGAGGACCTGTGGCGGGGTGATCCGCCGCCGCGGGCGATCGCCTCCCTCCAGGCGTACGTCTCGCACCTGCGTCGCCTGCTGGAGCCGGCCCGCGAACGCCGCGCGCCGGCCCGGGTCCTGGTCACCGCGGCACCGGGCTACGCGCTGCGGCCACCCGCCGAGGCCGTCGACGCCTGCCGGTTCGAGGCGCGGCTCGCCGAGGCCCGCACGGTGAGCCCCGCCGACCCGGGCCGGGCACGTCGACTGCTGACCGACGGGCTCGGCCTGTGGCGCGGCCGGGCGTACGCCGAATTCGCCGGTGAGCCGTGGGCCCAGCCGGAGGTGCTGCGGCTGGAGGAGCTGCGGCTCGGCGCCCGGGAGTTGCTGCTCAACGCGGTGGTGCGCTGCGGCGACGCGGCCGAGGCGGTGCCGGAGGCGGAGTTGCTGACCCGGCAGGCACCGCTGCGGGAGGAGAGCTGGCGGCTGCTGGCGCTGGCGTTGTGGCGTACCGGCCGGCAGGGTGACGCGCTCGCCGCGCTGCGCCGGGCACGCGCGACCCTGGTGGAGCACCTCGGACTGGACCCGGGTCCGGCGCTGGCCGAGGTGGAGTCGGCAATCCTGGGCCAACGGCTCGACCTGCTGCCACCCGTGGCGGCGACAGCCGTACGTGGCGGGCGACAGGCGTCCGAGGAGGTCTTCGTCGGTCGGGAGACCGAGCTGACGGCGCTCCGGGAGGCAGCGGCCGACACGGTGGCGAGCGGGCCGCGTGTCGCCCTGCTCAGCGGCGAGGCCGGGGCCGGCAAGACACGTCTGCTCACGCGCTTCCGCGAGGAGCTCAGCGCCCACGGTTGGCTGGTCACCGTCGGTCGCTGCCCCGAGGTGGAGGGCGCCCCGCCGGCCTGGGCCTGGGTCGAGGCGCTGCGGCGACTCGCCGAGCAGGCACCCCCGGGTGACCTGGCGTCTCCGCTCGCCCCGCTGCTGGGCGGGGAGGACGGTGCGGCCGATGGCGACGTCACCGCCGGCCGATTCCGGCTGCACCGCGCCGTGGGCGTCTGGTTGGACGCCGCCGCGGCCCGCAGACCTGTCGCCGTCGTCCTCGACGACCTGCACGCCGCCGACGCCGAGACGTTGCTCCTGTTGCAGAGCGTCACCGAGATGACCACCGGCGCCGTCCTGTTCGTCGCGGCGCTGCGGCCCGCCGACAACACCGAACGGCTCGCCGACACGATGGCGGTCCTGGCCCGGCGGTCACCGCAGCGGATCCCGTTGGGCGGTCTGAGCGCGGTGGAGGTCGAACGGCTGCTCGGCGTGCTCGCAGGGACCACCGTCGACCCGGACACGGTCGCCGCGCTGGCCGAGCGGACCGGCGGCAACCCGTTCTACGTCCGGGAGTCGGCGCGGCTGCTCGCCGCCGAGGGCACGCTCGTCGCCACCTCCGACGTGCCCGAGGGGGTCCGCGACGTGCTGCGCCGACGACTCGCCCGCCTGCCGTCGTCGACGGTTTCGGTGCTGCGCCTCGCCGCCACGCTCGGGCGGGAGGCGCAGGTGCGGACACTCGTCGACGCGGCCGGCACCGACGAGGCCCGCGCCCTCGAAGCGCTGGAGGTCGGGCTGCGCGCCGGCCTGCTCACCGAGCCGGCGGCGGGTCGGGTGCGCTTCGTGCACGGCCTGGTCCGCGACACCATCTACACCGACGTGCCGCGGCTGCGCCGGACCCGCCTGCACGCCCGGATCGCCGAGGCCACCCGCCGGTTGACACCCGACGACTACCCGGCGCTCGCCCACCACTACGCCCGTGCGGCCTCGGCCGACACCGCGCCGCTCGCCGTCGACTACGCCATCCGCGCCGCCGAACTGGCCGAGCGGCGGTACGCGTACGACGCCGCTGTCGAGCTGCTCGGCAACGCCGTCGAGGCCGCCGCCACGGTCGCCGGGGACCGCGACGCGCTGCGGGTCGACCTGCTCGGACGGTTGCTACGCGCCCAGGCGCGGGCTGGCGCGGTGGCCGCCGCCCGGCAGACCCGGGCCCGGGCGATCGACGTCGCCGCGGCGTCCGGCCGGGACGAGCTGCTGGTCGCGGCGTTCACCGCGTGGACCGTCCCCACCCCGTGGCTGACCCACGAGTACGGGGTGGTGGACCACGAGGTCGTCGAGTTGCTCACCCGACTGCTGCGCGCCGACCACCTGGACCCGGTCGCCCGCTGCCGGCTGTCGGAGGCGCTCGCCACCGAGTTGGACGGCGAGTCCGACCCGCGAGGCGTGGCGGCCGGACAGGAGGCGCTGGCCCTCTCGCGGCGGCTCGGCGACCCCGAGCTGCGCGCCCTCGGGCTGGCCGCACGGTTGCGCACGATGAGCTACGAACGGGAGGCGCCGGCCCGCCGGGAGTTCGCCCGGGAGCTGCTCGACCTCGCCGACGAGCACGGGCTGGTGACCTACCGTTCGGTGGCCGAGCAGGCGCTGGGCCACTGCGCTGCCGCGCTGAACGAACCGGACGAGCTGCGCCTGCGCGTCGCCCGGCAGGGGTGGCTGGCCGAGACGTACCAGCTTCACGAGGCGCAGACGATCAACCTGTGCTCGCTGGGCGCCCTCGCCCACGTCGCCGGTGACTTCGCCGCCGCGCGGCGGCACTACGACGAGGTCGCCGTGCAGATGCGGCGGCAGGGTTCGCTGCACGCCGAGGCGTTCCACTACTTCTCCACCGGCACCCTGTTGATCAGCCAGGGGCGGTTCGGTGAGCACCTGGAGGCCACTCGGCGGATACGGGGGTCGTTGGGCCCGATCGTGGACGACCTGCTGGCCCTGGCGCTGATCGGGAGCGGACGGCTGGACGAGGCGCGGGCCATGCCGATCGGGCGGCACACCTACCGCCCGGACTACTTCGCGTCGGCGCTGCTCACCGTACGCGCAATGGTGATCGTGGCGCTGGGTCGGCGGGATCTGGCCCAGCCGGTGATCGACGCGCTGCTTCCGGTACGCGACCAACTGGCCGGTTTCTCCACCACCGCGGCCGTGGTGCGGCCGGTCGCGTTGACGCTCGGGGAGCTGTTCCGGCTGCTGGGCCGCGACGAGGAGGCGAGCAGGCACTTCACCCTCGCCGCCCGGGTGGCCCGCCGGTGGGGGTCGCCGCACTGGCTGGCCGCGGCGACGGCGGCGCTGGCCGACTGACCGCTGCGGTTGGTGGATTCCAAGCCGTCTCCAAGTGGCACCGAGCATGATCAACATATCTGTGCCAGTTGATCCCTCGGAAAGGTCACCGTGAACCAGAACCATCGCGAAGCCATGGCCGACGTGCGCGACATGTACATGGCGCACTCGGCGCTCCGCCGCGAGTTCAGCCTGCTGCCGCAGCTCGTCCGCGACGTCGCGCCGGGCGACACGGCGCGCGCGGAGGTCGTCGGCGCCCACGCCGAGATGCTCTGCCACATCCTGCACGTGCACCACGAGGGCGAGGATCTGCTGCTGTGGCCCCGGCTGTTGGAGCGCGGCGGCGCGGAGGCCGCGGCGATCGTCCCCACCATGGAGGCGCAGCACCACGCCATCGAGGACGCCCACGCGGCGGTGATCGCCCTCCTCCCCCGGTGGCGCAGCACCGGACGCGACGGTGAACAGCTCACCGACGCCCTGGAGCAGCTGCGCACCGCGCTCATCGACCACATGGCCCTGGAGGAGAACGAGATCCTGCCCCTGGCGCAACGGCACGTCACCGCCCGGGAGTGGATGCAGCTCGGCGAGCACGGTATGAGCAAGTCCCCGAAGAAGCAGCTCCCGCTGGCCTTCGGTCTGGCCATGTACGAGGGCGACCCGGAGGTGGTCAGGGCGGTGCTGGCGCACGCCCCGCTGCCGGCCCGACTGCTCATGCCGATCATCGCGCCCCGGCTCTTCGCCCGCCACGCCAAGCGGGTGCACGGCACCGCCACGCCCCCGCGCATCGGCGCCAGCGCACGCTGAGCCCGGTCGCCGACCTCGCAGGACGTCGGCGACTCACCCGACCAGGCGGGGTCGTGCCCGGTTGTCCAGTGGGGCGCTGGACGTTCCGAGTTCGACTACGCCGTCGAGGGGGCGGCGTAGTCGCGTTCCCGGAGGCAACGGCTGGGGGTCACCGTTGCGGATGGGCGACAGCCGCGCCACCCGCCGGGGTCGCCAGTCCGGCGTCGGCGTCGCCCTGCCGAGGTGCGCCGTCCCTGACATCGGAGCGGGACGGCCGCCAGCGAGGTCGAGGCGCGGGCAGCAGCGGATGGGTCATCGGCGCGTCGGCACGGATCTGCTGGCGCAGCTTGTCGAGTCCTGGCCACCAGCCGGGGTTACCCTCCACCACCTCGGCGAGCACCGGGCTCTGCCGCAACATCTGGGCCGGCCAGAGATGCCAGGTGTGGGCGTACGTGAAGGCGGGCAGCAGTGGGGCCATCTGGAGGTTGCACTCGAGGAGATCCGCGAGACCTTCGGCCAGGGTCACCACCCTGCGGCGTGCCGGGTCGTCGGTCGCGCAGGGTCTGCCCTCGAAGAAGTACGGGCGCAGTGCCGGATCGTCAAGTATCCGCCCGTGCCACGCCTGACCGACGTTGTTAATCTCGAGGATCGCGTTCGCCGAGCCGATGCAGTTGTTGATGCGGCTCTGTCTGGCGACCTCCCGCGTCTGCAGCGCGGAGAAGCAGAGCGAGACCGCGACCAGGATCAGACCGATGACGCTGAGGACCGTTTCGTTCACGTCGGCACACCCTTCGACGAGAGCCTGTCCTCACGTTACGGTGACGTCACAACCCCACCCTGTCGTCGCCGGCCGGGTGCTCAGCGGGCGGCCAGGAAGGCCAGCACGCGCGGCCAGGCCGCCGCGCTGGCGTCCGGGGAGTGCTCGGCGACGTCCGGGTCGGTGAACAGGTGGCCCACACCGGGATAGCGGAAGACCGTCAGGTCGGCGCCGGCGTCGGTCAGGGCCTGCTGCCACTCGTCGACCTCGTCCGGTGCGTCGTACGGGTCGGGGTCGGCGAGGTGCAGCTGCACCGGCAGGCCGGGTCGGACCGCGTCCGGGGCGCCGCCGGTGCCGTGCAGCAGGAGCAGGGCGGCGGCCTCGGGGCGTTCGGCAAGCAGCGCCCCGGCCACACCGGCGCCCATCGAGAAGCCGGCGAGCACCGTCTCCGCAGGCAGGTCCCGCAGCGCGGCCCGGGCCCGGTCCAGCACGACGTCGTGGCCGACCTTGTCGAGCAGCGCGAAGCCCTCCTCGACGGTGTCGGTGGCCGCGACGCCGTACAGGTCGGGGGTGCTGACCTGGTGCCCGGCGGCGCGCAACCGGTCGGCGGCGGCGCGGACGGCGGGCCGCAACCCGTACACGGAGTGGAACAGCACGACGTGTGGCATCCGGTCATCCTGCCGCAGCCGACCGGCAGCCCGGCGTGGCCACGCGGAGGGGAAGTCAGACCAGTGCCGCCTTCCGTGGCGGACCTGTGTCGACGACGTCGGACCGGGACTGCTCGTGATCGTTGGCAGCTGAGCGACTCGACACGCCGCGGTCGACCCTGCCGAGCTGCCACCGATCGCGGTCGGCCAGCCGGTCAGCCGGCATGGCGTTTGTCGACGATGCGGCGCATCTTGCCCATCGACCGCTCCACCGTGTCGGGGGCGAGGACGTCGACCGCCACGCTCACACCGATGGTGTTCTTCACCAGTTGCGCCAGCGTGTCGCCGGCCCGCTCGGCGGCGGCCGTCTCGACGCCGGCTCGCCGTTCCACCCGCACCGTGAGGGTGTCCAGCCGGCCGTGCCGGTCGAGGACGCACTGGAAGTGTGGCGACAGCTGCGGGGTGCGCAGGATCAGCTCCTCGATCTGGGTGGGGAAGATGTTCACCCCCCGCAGGATCATCATGTCGTCGGTCCGGCCGGTGATCTTCTCGATCCGGCGCATCGGCCGGGCGGTGCCCGGCAACAGCCGGGTCAGGTCGCGGGTGCGGTAGCGCACGACCGGCATCGCCTCCTTGCTCAGGGAGGTCAACACCAGCTCACCCCGCTCGCCGTCGGGCAGCACCGCCCCGCTGGCCGGGTCGATGATCTCCGGGTAGAAGTGGTCCTCCCAGAGGTGCAGGCCGTCCTTGGTCTCGACGCACTCGGTCGCCACGCCGGGCCCCATCACCTCGGAGAGCCCGTAGATGTCGACGGCGTGGATGTCGAGCTGCTGCTCGATCTCCTGGCGCATGTCCTCGGTCCACGGCTCGGCGCCGAAGATGCCCACCCGCAGTGACGTGGCGCGCGGGTCGATGCCCTGGCGGCGCATCTCGTCGACGATGGCCAGCAGGTAGCTGGGCGTGACCATGATGACCTCGGGTTCGAGGTCACGGATCAGCACGACCTGACGCTCGGTCATGCCGCCGGAGACCGGGATGACGGTGCAGCCCAGCTCCTCGGCGCCGTAGTGCGCGCCCAGGCCGCCGGTGAAGAGTCCGTAGCCGTACGCGACGTGCACCCGGTCGCCGGGGCGGCCGCCGGAGGCGCGGATCGACCGGGCCATCAGGCGCGCCCAGGTGCGCAGGTCGTCGCGGGTGTAGCCGACCACGGTCGGCCGACCGGTGGTGCCGGAGGAGGCGTGCAGGCGGGCGACCCGCTCCCGGGGTACGGCGAACATGCCGAACGGGTAGTTCTCCCGCAGCTCCGCCTTCGCGGTGAACGGGAAGCGCGGCAGGTCGGCGAGGTCCCGGCAGTCGTCGGGGTGCACCCCGGCCGCGTCGAACGCCCGGCGGTAGTGCGGCACGTTGTCGTACGCGTGCCGCAACGACCAGCGCAGTCGGTCGCGTTGCAGGGCGCGCAGCTCGTCGATGCCGGCGCGCTCGATCGGCTCCAGCTCCTCCGGACGAGGGGTGCGGTCCTGCATCGGCTGCCTCCTTGGCGCGGCGGTCCCGGTGGGGCTGCGGGTACCGTACGCCCGCGTTCGTCCGGCCGGACGGGCGGTCAGCGGGTGGCCGGCAGCCGGTGCAGGGCGTCCACGAGCGGTGCCAGCTCGGGGGTGGCCTCCGCCTGGGCGAGTGCGTCGGTGAGCACCCGGTCGTGGGTGGGCCGGGCCTGGGCGAGCAGCTCGGAACCGGACGGGGTCAGCTCGGTGTAGATGCCACGCCGGTCGTCGGCGCAGAGGATCCGGGTGAGCAGCCCGCGCTGCTCCAAACGGGTGACCAGGCGGGTGGTGGCGCTGCCGGAGAGCGCGGCGGCGCGGGCGAGCTGACTCATCCGCATGTGCCAGCCGTCCTGCCGGGAGAGCGCGTCGAGCACCGTGTACTCGACGACGGACAGCTCGTGGCCCCCTTGCAGGGCGCGCTCCAGGGCGGTCTCGATCAGGCCGTGCAGCGCGGCGAGGGTGCGCCAGCCCTGCGCGCGGATCTCGACCGCGTCGTCGGCGATGCCCATGCCGGCCTCCTCGGTGTGATCTGAACGGACCCCAGACTATCACGCTTGCGCGGATATAAAGCGCGTGCAAGTATTTTCGTTGCCGGCGCGTGTAGTTGCACGCGCCGCATATCTGCCCCCTCCCCGATGGGAAGACCATGTCCGTACGCCACCCGTCCCTGCCACCCGGCCTGATCGCGCTGGCCATCGGCGCCTTCGGCATCGGGCTCACCGAGTTCGTGATCATGGGTCTGCTACCTGAGGTGGCCGCCGACTTCGCGGTCACCGAGCCGGTGGCCGGCTGGTTGATCTCCGGTTACGCGCTCAGCGTGGCCGTCGGCGGGGTGCTCCTCACCGCGGCGGTCACCCGACTACCGCGCAAGCCGGTGCTGCTCGGCCTCATGGTGCTCTTCATCATCGGCAACCTGCTCTCCGCCGTCGCTGGTGACTACGCCGTGATGATGGCCGGCCGGATCGTCGCCGCGCTCTGCCACGGCGCGTTCTTCGGCATCGGCGCCGTGGTCGCCGCCGGCCTGGTCGCACCGGCCCGCCGGGCGGGCGCCATCGCCACGATGTTCGCCGGCCTGACCATCGCGAACGTGCTCGGCGTACCCTTCGGCACCTTCCTCGGACAGCACTTCGGCTGGCGGTCGACGTTCTGGGCGATCACCGCCATCGGGGTGGTGGCACTGGTCGGGCTGGCCCTGCTCGTCCCGGCGGGGGACACCGCCAACGCCGACCGCCCGGCCGGCGGGCTGCGCGGCGAGTTGCGGGCCTTCACCCACAGGCAGGTCTGGCTCTCCCTGGTGATCACCGTCCTGGGTTTCGGCGGGATGTTCGGCGCGTTCACCTACATCGCCTTCACGCTCACCGAGGTCAGCGGCTTCGCCAGCGGCACCGTGCCGTGGCTGCTCGTCCTCTTCGGGGTGGGGCTCTTCGCGGGCAACCTGCTCGGCGGCCGGGCAGCCGACCGGTCACTGTCGCGCACCCTTGTCATCGTCCTGGCGGTGCTCACCGTGGTGCTGGTCGGGTTCGCGCTGACCGCCACGAACCCGGTGCTGACAATCGTCGCGCTGGTGCTGATGGGCGGCTTCGGGTTCGCCACCGTGCCGCCACTGCAGATGCGGATCATGCGGTACGCCCACCAGGCGCCGACCCTGGCGTCCGGGGCGAACATCGCGGCGTTCAACCTCGGCAACGCGCTGGGTGCCTGGATCGGTGGGGTGACCATCGCCGCCGGGCTCGGCTACACCTCGCCGATCTGGGCCGGCGCCGCGCTCACCCTCGCCGGCCTCGGCGTACTCCTCGGTGCACTGCGGCTGGCCCGTCGCGACGAGCCGGCGCGGGCCGACGCGACCTTGACGGGGACCGCGGCCTGACCGGCTCCGACGACGACGCCGGGACGGGCGGAGGCCCGGCCCGGCGTCGCTTCGATCATCGCCCTGCCATCTTCCCGCAATTGCAAAAGATGTGCAACAAGCTCTGGACAACGCGCGTGTGCCGTAACTAGCCTGCATGTCATGAGTCCTTACATTGCGGATCCCTGGGCCTGGCAGGAGAGCTGGGACCGCCAGCAGGAAGCGTTCATGCCGGACCGGGAACACCGGTTCACCGCCATGCTGGACACCGTCGACGCGGTCCTCGACGGGCGGCCACCGCGCGTGCTCGACCTGGCCGGCGGCACGGGCACCATCTCGCTGCGGACCCTCGCCCGCTTCCCCGCCGCCGAGATGACAGTTGTCGACCTGGACCCGGCACTGCTCGCCATCGCCGCCGCCTCGCTGCCCGACCGGGCCACCATCGTCACGGCCGACCTCGGCACCCCCGAGTGGCGCGCCACGCTCCCCCACCAGGAGTACGACGCCGTGCTCACCGCCACCGCCCTGCACTGGCTGCCGGCCGACCGGCTCGGGCAGCTCTACGCCGAGCTGCGCGAGGTGCTGCGACCCGGCGGCGTCCTCGTCAACGCCGACCGCATGCCCGACGACGCCCTGCCGGAGCTGACCAAGCGGCTGGCGGACCGGGCCCGGGACCGGCGCAACGCCCGGTACGCCGCCGGCTCGGTGCTGTCCTGGTCGGACTGGTGGCAGCGGGCCGGCACCGACCCGACGCTCGCCCCACTGGTGGCGCAGCGGCAGGCGATCTACCCGACCGGGCACAGCCCCGAGTGGACCCCGCCGGTCTCCTGGCACCTGGCCGCACTCACCGCGGCCGGCTTCAGCGAGGTCGGCACGGTCTGGCGAGGCGGCCCCGACGCCGCCGTCGCGGCAGTGCGCTGACGCCGGCGGCAGCGCCTGACGCCACTGTCGGCATCAACCGTTGACGCCGGCAGCGCGCCCCCGGAGGCCGTCACCGTCCGGCCCGCGCGGACACTCCCGTCGCCGGCACTACGCTGAGGAGCCGTGCCAGAGCCGTTCGAGCCGCGTACCGACCCCGACGTCGACCTGAGCGTCCCCGCCGACCGGCGCGAGCTGACCACCCGTCCCGGGACGACCCTCGCGACGATCGCGGCCGGCGGGGTGCTCGGCGCGCTGGCCCGGGCCGGCCTGCAACACGCCGTTCCGCACCCACCGGCCGGCTTTCCGTGGGCCACGTTCACCATCAACACGTCCGGGTGCCTGCTGATCGGCGTGCTGATGGCGGTGCTCGGGCACCTGCACGGCGGGCACCCACTGGCTCGCCCGTTCCTCGGGGTCGGGGTGCTCGGCGGGTTCACCACCTTCTCCACCTACGCCGTCGACATCCAACAGGCGCTCGTCGTGGGCGCACCTGGCACCGCGGTCGCGTACCTCGCCGCGACGCTGCTCGGGGCGCTCGTCGCGGTCGGGGTGGGTGACGCCGCCGCCGCCGGGCTGCTGCGCCGGGTGACCCGATGACCGCCCTGCTCATCGCCCTGGGCGCGGCGCTCGGCGCACCGCTGCGCTACCTCACCGACCGGGCCGTGCAGTCCCGGCACGGCTCGGCCTTCCCCTGGGGCACGCTGCTCGTCAACGTGGCCGGGTCGCTGCTGCTCGGCGCCCTGGTCGGCTGGCCGGCCGGCCCGGCGGTCAGCGCGTTGCTCGGCACCGGGTTCTGCGGCGCGTTGACCACCTACTCCACCTTCAGTTACGAGACGCTGCGGCTGGCCAAGGGTGGCCACCGGCTGCTCGCGCTGGCCAACGTGCTGGGCAGCGTGGCCGCCGGGCTCGCCGCGGCAACCGCCGGTTACGCCCTGGCCCGCGCCCTGAACGGCTGACGCTGGCCCGCGCCCTGCGCCGCTGACCCTGGCCCGCGCCCTGCGCGGCTGGCCCGCGCCGGCAGCACCGCACCGACTTCATCGACGACAACGCCTGGACCAGGCGACACCCGTCAACACACCGAGGGTATATACGCGAGGTATACCCTCGGTGTAGTGTGCCGGGTATGAGCGTGCCACTGACCCTTCTCGGCCTCCTCGAACGAGAGCCCAGCCACGGTTACGACCTGAAGCGCGACTACGACGCCTTCTTCGGCCGCGGCAAGCCACTGCCGTTCGGCCAGGTCTACTCCACCCTCAGCCGACTGGCCCGCGACGGCAAGGTGGTGATCAGCGACGTCGCCCCCGGCTCCGGCCCGGACCGCAAGCGCTACGTCATCACCGACGTCGGGGCGACCGAGGTCGAGCAGTGGCTGACCCAGCCGGTCGACCCGGAGCCGCACCTGCAGACGGTGCTCTTCGCCAAGGTCGTGCTCGCGCTGATGCTGGACCGTCCGGCCGCCGAGTACCTCGACACCCAGCGCAGCGCGCACCTGCACCGCATGCGGGAGCTGACCGAGATCAAGCGCGCCGGCAGCCTGGTCGACGCGCTCCTCGCCGACCACGGCCTCTACCACCTGGAGGCGGACCTCCGGTGGATCGAGATGACCGGCGCCCGACTGGACGCCCTGCGGAAAGAGGTACGGCCGTGAGTGTCGTGATCGAAGCGCGTGACGTCGAGTTCTCCTTCGGCCAGACCCCCGCCCTGCGCGGTGCCAGCGTCGCCGTGGAGGCGGGCGAGGTCCTCGCCGTCATGGGCCCCAGCGGCTCGGGCAAGTCCACCCTGTTGCACTGCCTGGCCGGCATCCTGGTGCCCGACTCCGGCGAGATCCTCTTCGACGGGGCCCGGGTGCACGCCATGGCCGAGACCGAGCGCAGCAGCCTGCGCCGGGACCGGTTCGGTTTCGTGTTCCAGTTCGGTCAGCTCGTCCCCGAACTCACCGCGGTGGAGAACGTCGCGCTGCCGCTGCTGCTCAGCGGCGTACCCCGCAAGCAGGCGCTGTCGAGGGCGCACGGCTGGTTCGCGCGGCTCGGCCTGGACGGCCTGCAGCAGCGCCGCTCGGGTGAGCTCTCCGGCGGGCAGGCGCAACGCGTGGCCCTGGCCCGCGGCCTGGTCGCCGAGCCGCAGGTGCTCTTCGCCGACGAGCCGACCGGCGCACTCGACTCGCTCACCGGCGAGCAGGTGATGGACCTGCTCGTCGGCGCCGCCCGGGAGCAGGGCACCACTGTCATCCTGGTCACCCACGAGCCCAGGATCGCCGCGTACGCCGACCGCGAGGTCATGGTCCGCGACGGGCGGGTCAACGCGCCGGACCGGGTCGCCTCATGATCCGCTTCGGGCTCCGTCTCGCCGTGGCCGGCGGCCGGGAGGCGCTCACCCGCCTGCTCGTCATCGCCGCCGCCGTCGCGGTCGGCAGCGGGCTGCTGCTGACCACCCTGGCCGGGGTCAACGCCACGAACGCGCAGCTCACCCGGTACGCGTCGATGTATCCCAACGCCTCGACCGGCGACGCCGACCCGCTTTGGTGGTCGACCCGGCAGGACTACTTCCAGGGCAGGCAGATCATCCGGATCGACGTCGCCGCGACCGGTCCGAGCGCGCCCACCCCGGTCGGTGTCCCGGCCGTTCCGGGGCCGGGTGAGTACTACGCCTCGCCCGCGTTGCGGGACCTGCTGGCCGACCACCCGGCCGACCAACTGGGTGCCCGCTACCCGGGGCGGAGCCTCGGCACCGTCGGCCCGGCCGCGCTGACCTCGCCGGACACCCTGCTCGTCATCGCGGGCGGCGCCCCCGACCAGGTCGCCAAACTGCCCGCCGCGAAGCAGGTCACCAGCGTCGGCGACACCCCCGCCCTCCCGGAGACCGCGGTGAACCTCATCCTGGGCGTGGTCGCCGGCGGGCTGCTCTTCCCGGTGCTGATCTTCATCGGCACCGCCACCCGGCTCAGCGCCGCCCGTCGCGAGCAGCGCTTCGCCGCGATGCGTCTGGTCGGCGCGACACCTCGGCAGATCTCGACTGTCGCCGCGGTGGAGGCGGCCGCCGCCGCCGTGGCCGGCACCGCCGTCGGCTTCGCCCTGTTCTACGCCCTGCGCGACCCGCTCGCGGGCATCCCGTTCACCGGCATGCCCTTCTTCCCCGACGACATGTCCCTGGGCGTGCTGGACGCCCTGCTGGTGGCGCTCGGCGTCCCGGCCGGCGCGGCGCTGGCGGCCCAGGTCTCGCTGCGCCGGGTACGGATCTCACCGCTTGGCGTCACCCGCCGGGTCACCCCACGGGCACCGCGCGCGTGGCGGTTGATCCCGGCCCTGCTCGGCGTCGCCGTGCTGTTCTTCGCCATCGGCTTCAAACCGGAAACGTCCGACGGCCAGGCGGCGGTGTTCCTACCCGGACTGCTGCTCATCATGGTCGGCCTGGTCTTCGCCGGCCCCTGGTTGACGATGGTCGGCGCCCGGGTGATGGCCCGGTACGCCAACCGCCCGGCCACGCTCATCGCCGCGCGCCGCCTGGCCGACAACCCGAAAGCCGGCTTCCGGGCGATCAGCGGCATCATGCTGGCGCTCTTCGTGACGAGCGTCGCCGTCGGCGTGATCACCACGATCGTCGCCAACCGCGGCCCGGCACCGGTCGGCTCGACCGACGCGGGCACGGTGACCACCGTCTTCGACGAGAAGGTGCCGTCGGTGCCCGACCCGCTCTTCGCCGAGCTGCGGGCGATCAACGGGGTGCGGTCCGCGACCGCCATCCGCGAGAACCCTGACCCCATGGACGGCGGCGAGGTCGGGGTGATCGCGTGCACCGACCTGCCCAGCGCGTACGGCCGGTGCGCCGACGGCGCGAGCGTCATCGAGGTGCCGCTCGGCCTCAGCCGCTGGCGGGAGTCGGCGTCGCCGGCGACGGTCTGGCCGGCCGCGTCGTTCACCCTCGCCGAACTTGAGCGGCTACCCGTCTTGGCGATGGTCGTCGGCACCGACGGCTCCGCCGCCGCCGTCGAGCGCGTCCGCACCCTGCTGGAGGTCGCCTTCCCGACATTCTGGGTGGGCCCGAACGTGCCCGGTGACTTCGAGGCGGACTTCGCCGACACGCTGCGCGGCTGGGAGCAACTGGCGAACGTCATCGTCATCGCCAGCCTCGCGCTCGGCGGGTGCAGCCTCGCGGTCAGCGTGATCGGCGGTCTCACCGAACGCCGCCGCCCGTTCAGCCTGCTGCGCCTCAGCGGCGCGCCGGTGCGGGTCCTGCGCCGGGTGGTGGCGTTGGAGAGCGCCGTACCGATGCTCGCCGTCGCCGCCGTCGCCATCGGCATGGGCCTGCTCGCCGCCCACCTGTTCCTGCGGGCGCAGATGGACTACACCCTCGTCGCGCCGCAGCCGGGCTTCTACGTCATCGTCGTGGTCGGGTTGGCCGCCTGCCTCGGCGTCATCGCCTCCACCCTGCCGCTGCTGGAACGCATCACCGGGCCGGAGACCGCCCGCAGCGAGTAGCCGTCACCCCGTCGGCCCGGTGGTGGTGAGGGCGACCACCGGGCCGAGGACGAAGACGGCGGGCGGGCCGACGCCCTCCCGGGCTGCCACGGCACCGATCTCGTCCAGCCGGGCGGGCACCGCTCGCTGGTCGGGCAGCCCGGCGTCCTGCACGGCGAGCACCTGACTCTCCGGGGCCCGGCCGTGCTCGATCAACACGGTCGCGATCTTGGCGATGGTGTCGACGGCCATCAGCAGCACGACGGTGCCCCGGGCCCGCGCCAGCGCCGCCCAGTCCACGAGCGAGTCCGGGTGCCCGGGCGGCAGGTGCCCGGACACGACGGTGACGTCGTGCGCCACCCCCCGGTGGGTGACCGGCACGCCGGCGAGTGCCGGTGCGGCGAGCGCACTGCTCACCCCGGGCACCACCGTCACCGGCACCCCCGCCGCCACACACGCCTGCACCTCCTCGTGGCCGCGCCCGAAGACGTACGGGTCGCCGCCCTTGAGCCGGACCACCCGGCGACCGGCCTTCGCGTGCGACACCAGAGCCGCGTTGATCGCCTCCTGGGCCATCGACGGGCCACGGGGCACCTTCGCGGCGTCGACCACCAGCACCTCCGGGCGCAGCCCGGCGAGCAGCCCCTGCGGGGCGAGCCGGTCGACGACCACCACGTCCGCCGCGTCGAGGAGCGCCTTCGCGCGTACCGTGATCAGGTCGTCGGGCCCCGGCCCTCCACCGACGACCGCGACCGAGCCGTGGTCGTGGTGTGCGTGCCCGTGGTCGTGATGGTGGTCGTGCCCGTGGTGGTGGCCGACCGGGTCGTCGGGGTGGTCGTGCGGGCGTTGCGGGCGACCCACCTTGTCGGCGAAGCCGGGCATCAGCACCCGGTACGCGCAGGTGTCGCAGTTCATCCGGATGTCGCCGCCGAGCGCCTCGGCGTACCGCTCGCGCACGAGGTCGGCGAGGGCGTCGCAGTCCCCGATCACCTCGGCGACGCGGACGTCCAGGTCGGGGTGGGCGGCGGCGAACTCCGCCGACTGGGCGACGATCCGGTCCGGCAGCACGCCGGCGAACAGGAAGTACGGCGCGACGACGATCCGCCGGGCGCCGAGGCGGCGCAGCCGCTCCAGCACGGCCGGCACCGACGGTTGCGCCAGGGAGATGAACCCGGGCTCCACGCCGGCGTAGCCGCGCCCCTCCCAGAGCAGTCGGGCGACCTTGGCGACCTCGGCGTTGGCGTCCGGGTCGGTGGACCCCCGCCCGATCAACGCCACCCACGTGCCGGCCCGGTCGGCACCCGCCGACTCCGTGCCGCCGTGGTCGGCACCCGCCGACTCCGTGCCGGCCCGGTCGGCACCGGCCAGGGCGGCGTCGATGCGCTCCTCGAGGGCGGTGTGCAGCAGCGGGTGCGGGCCGAGCGGGCGGCCGTAGCGGTAGATCAGCCCGGGGTGGCGCTGCTGCTCCCGAGCCATCGCCGCGGGGATGTCGCCCTTGCCGTGGCCGGCGCCGGTGAGCACCAGCGGCAGCGCCACGAGCGCCCGGTGCCCACGCCCGACGAGCGCGCCGACGGCGTCGGTGAGCGGTGGACGGGACAGCTCGATGAAGCCGCCCTCGACGTCGCCGGTGTCACCGCGACGGCGGACCCGCTCGACGAGAGCGGCGAACTGGTCGACCCCGGCCGCGCTGCGCGTGCCGTGCCCGACGATGACCAACCCGGTCATGACTTCTCCTCGACGTAGAGCAGGGCGTTGAGGGCGGCGGCGGCGACGGCCGAGCCACCCTTCTCCCCCACGTTTGACACGGCGGGCAGGCCGCTGGCCCGCAGCGCCGCCTTCGACTCGGCGGCACCCACGAAGCCGACCGGCAGGCCGACGACGAGCGCCGGTGCGGCGTCCACCGTGAGCAGTTCGACGAGCGCGGTGGGCGCGCAGCCGACCACCCAGACCGCACCGGGACCGACCCGGGTCAGGGCGATCCGCACGGCCGCCGCCGAACGGGTGATGCCGGCCGAGCGGCCCAGTTCGGCCGCGGCGGGTTCGGCGACCGGGCAGACCAGTTCCAGGCCGGCCCGGGTGATACCGGCGGCGACCATCGCCACATCGGTGACCACCGGCGCCCCGGCGCGCAGCGCGGCCAGCCCCGACTCCAGGGCGGTCTCGTCGCAGACCAGCTCGTCGACGTACGCGAGGTCGGCGCTGGCGTGCACGACCCGCTCGGTCACCGCTCGGCTCAGCGGCGGCAGGTGCGACAGGTCGACGCGCTCGCGCAGGATGCGGTACGACTCGACCTCGATGGGGTGCACCACCCGGCTCATCGGGCTCCTTCACAGGGGGCGGGCTCGACGACGCGGATCGCGTCGACCGGGCAGATCTCCAGGCACTCCAGGCAGCCGGTGCAGCGGTCGGCGCGGACCGTGAGGCCACCGGCGACCGGTCGGATCGCGTGGGTGGGGCAGGTGAGCAGGCAGGCGCCGCAGCCCTGGCAGGCGTCGATCGTCACGAACGCCACCGGTACCCCCGGGGTGTGACCATCCGGCCGCCGACCAGCCGGGTGTCGCTGTTGCCGACCACCACGACGCTGTACATGTCGACGATGGCCGGGTCGAGCGTGGCCAGGGTGGCGAGGTGGACCCGCTCGCCGGGGCGGCTGGCGTTGCGCACCACGCCCACCGGGGTGTCCGGTGGGCGGTGCCCGGCGAGGATGCCGAGCGCCTTGCCGAGCTGCCAGTCGCGGGCCCGGCTGCGCGGGTTGTAGAACAGCGCCACGAAGTCACCCTCGGCGGCGGCGGTCACCCGCCGCTCGATGACCTCCCACGGGGTGTGCAGGTCGGACAGGCTCACGTAGGCGTGGTCGTGGCCGAGCGGAGCGCCGAGCAGCGCCCCGGCCGCGAGGGCGGCGGTGACGCCTGGCACGCCCACCACGTCGATCCGCTCGTCGGCGTACTCCAGGGCGGGGCTGGCCATCGCGTACACCCCGGCGTCGCCGGAGCCGATCAGGGCGACCGCCCGGCCGGCGGTGGCCTCGGCGACGGCGGCGCGCGCCCGCGCCTCCTCCGCGCCCAGCCCGCTGGAGAGCACCCGGGTCCCCGGGCGGAGCACGTCGCGGACCTGGTCCAGGTACTGGTCGAGGCCGACCACCACGGCGGCGCGACGCAGCTCGGCCACCGCACGTGGGGTGCGCAGGTCGGCGGCGCCCGGCCCGAGGCCGACGACGGCGAGCCGACCGCGTGGCGCGTGCCGGGCCACCGCCACGGTGGCCATCGCCGTCGCGGTCTTGCCGACCAGCAGCGTCGCGTCGCCGGTCCGGCCGTCCGGGCCGAGCAGCGCCGCGGCCTCCGCCACGCTCGGCGTGCCGACCGCGGCGCGGACCACCTCGCTGGGGTGCGGCACGTCGACCGCCGCGAGCCGCGTCGCCGGCCAGGTCACCAGGGGTACGCGGAGCGCGTCGGCGGTGCTGCGGATGCCCTCCTCGTCGGCCTTGATGTCGGCGCTGGCCAGGCAGCGCAGGCTCGCCGGGTCGAGGCCGGCCTCGGCCAGCACCCGGTGCAGCAGCTCCGACACCTCGGCGGCGGGTACGCCCCGACTCCCGCCCACCCCGGCGACGAGCGACGGCGGCCGCAGCACGGCGGTCCGCTCGTCGAGTGGCACGACCCGGTCGGTGACGAGCAGTTGGTACCCGTCGTCGGTGGTGGCCTCGTCGGCGGCGCGGACGTTCGGGGGCAGGGCGGGCAGCGGCCAGCCGGCGTCGGCGACGAGCTGGACCGGCTCGCCGTCCAGAATGGCCCGGGACACCGCGGCGACCGCGCCCTGGACGGGCCAGCCGAGGGTGTCCAGGCCCGGCAGGTCGACCGCGTCGGTGGCGGTGGTGATCACCGGCCGGGCGTCCAGCAGGGCGGCGACCTGCTCGGCGAGGGCGTTGGCCCCGCCGGCGTGTCCACCCAGGAGTGCCACGGCGTGCCGGGCTGCCTCGTCGACGACCACCACGGCCGGGTCGGTGCGTTTGTCGTCGAGCAGCGGCGCGACGATCCGCACCACCGCCCCGGTGGCCAGGAACGCGATCACCGCGTCACACCCGGCCCAGGCGACCCGCAGCGCGTCGGCGACGGTCTCCCCCTCGACCAGCCGGGCGTGCGGCCACGCGGCGGCCAGGGTGTCGGCGTGCCGGCGGCCGGCGGCGGTGGCCGCCACCAGGCCGATCCGGGCGGGCGGGTTCTGGTGTGTCACGGGCGCTCCCCGGTGAGGACGACCACCGGGTTGGTGGCCGCGAGGCGGATCGACCCACCGGGCAGGTCGGCGAGGCGGGCGGCGGAGAGTTGGCTGCCCTCGACCGTGTATCCGGCGGCACGCAGGAGGGCCACGGCAGGTGCGACCCGGTCCAGGGCGGCCAGGGTGAGCACCACCCGTCCGGGTTGGCGGGCCACCACGGCGGCGAGGACGTCGACACCGCCACCGCCGACGAAGACCGCGTCGGGGTCGGGGAGGTCGGTCAGCGCGTGTGGTGCCCGCCCGACGACGAGCCGGACGGTGACCGCGTGCGCGGTGGCGTTGGCCCGGATGGTCGCGGCGGCCCCGGGGTCCTGTTCGACGGCGAGCACGGCCGCGCCGAGCAGCGCGCACTCGATGCCCACCGACCCGCTGCCCGCCCCGACGTCCCAGACCAGACGACCCAGGCGGGGGCGCAGCCGGGCGACGACGAGGGCGCGCACCTCCGACTTCGTGATCATGGAGTCGCGGTGGGCGTACCGGGTCTCCGGCAGAGCCCACCCGCCGGCCGGCGCGGCGGCGGGCTGGTTGTCGACGCGCATCCCACCGGCCGTGCCCCGATCAGGCGAGGCGGGCGCGGCGTCGGCGGGCGCGTAGGCGAGGCTGAGCAGGACGTGCGGGTCGGCCCAGGTCCCGGCGGCGGCCTGCTCGGGCGTCACCGCGCGGACCCGTTCGGCGGCGGTGCCCAGGTGCTCGGCGACCAGCAGGCGGCGGGACCAGCCGACCAGGGCGGCACCCAGCTCGGCCGCGCCGGCACCGGGCGCGGTGAGCACGGCGACGAGCGGCAGCGCCCGACAGGCGTTCACCGCGGCTCGGGGGTCGCGCCCGTGCGCGCTGACCACCGCCGCGCCGTCCCAGGGCAGCCCGGCGCGGGCGAACGCGGCGGCCACACTCGACACCGCCGGCACCACCCGCACCGGCAGGCCGGCCGCGCGCAGCCGCCGGACGATGCCGAACAGGCCGGGGTCGCCGCTGGCCAGCACCACGGTCGGCACTCCGGCGTCGACAGCCTCGGCGAGGCGGCGCAGGGCGGGGGCGAGCGGCCCGAGGGTGATGGTGTCCGCGCCGGCCGGTACGGGCACCGCGGCCAGGTGCCGGGCGGCCCCGACCACCAGCCCGGCGGCGGCGAGCACCGGGGCGAGCGCGGGGTGCGGCGGCGCGCCGGCCGCGTCCAGGCCCACCACGGTCACGCCGACCGGGGTCACCGGCTCGGCCCGGGTCGCCGGGGGCACCGGCTCGGCCCGGGTCACCGGGACCACCGGCCGGACGAGGCGACCACGTGTGCGCCGGCGAAGTCGACCATCGCCACGTCCACGGTGACCGTGGGCCCGGCGAAGCGCCGCAGCACCGACTGGACCCGCTCGCAGAGCAGGTCGCCGGCCGGGGCGAGCAGGCCGGCGGCCTCCCACAGCTCGTACGCGTGCCGGCCGGTGTTCGCCTCGGTCACGGCGGCGACGAGCGACGGGTCTCCGCCGGCCCCGGCGGTCACCTCCCCGAGCAGGGAGAGGTCCACCTTGGAGCGGGTGTAGTGCGTCATCAGGATGCCGGCGGCGAGTTTGGCGAGCTTGCCGGCCATGCCGACGAAGACGACACCTGTCATCCCGTCACCCACGGCGGCGGTAACGGCCGCCCCGGTGAAGTCGCCGACCTCGACGAAGCAGACCTCGGGCAGGTCGGGCAGGAGCGCGCGGGCGGCCCGCTCGGTACGCCCGCCGGTGCAGAGCACCACGGTCCGCTCGCCCTGGGCGGCCATCACGTGCACCGCCTGCACGACGCTTGCCCGCCACGACGCGGTGGAGAAGGGCCGGACGATCCCGGTGGTGCCGAGGATCGAGATGCCGCCGAGGATGCCGAGCCGACGGTTGGTGGTCTTGCGGGCCATGATCTCGCCCCGGGGCACACTGATCACCACCCGGACACCGACCTCGCTGAGGTCGACCACCTCGGCCACCGCCTCGCCGATCATCCGGCGGGGGGTGTCGTTGATGGCCGGGCCGCCGACCGCGAGCCCGAGCCCGGGTTTGGTGACCGTGCCGACGCCCGCACCGCCGGCGAGCCGCAGGCCCGGGGCGTCGGTCCAGTTCACGGTGGCGGTCAGCTCCGCGCCGTGGGTGACGTCCGGGTCGTCCCCGGCGTCCTTGACCACCACCGCCTCGGCGCGGGCCGGTGGGCTGCCGGCCACCTCGCAGCGTTCGACCGGGAACCGCACCCGCTGCCCGGCGGGCAGGCCGATCTCCACCTCCTGCTGGGAGACCCCGGTGACCAGGGCGGTGACCGCGGCCTTGGCCGCCGCCGTCGCGCACGCGCCGGTGGTCCAGCCGGTCCGCAACGCGGTGGGCCGGACCTTCGCGGTACGCGGCAGGTCCGGCTCGCGCAGCGGCGGCTCGGCGTACGTCATGGTGTGTGCCCCGGTGTGGCGGTCCCCCCGGTGCGGGTGCTGGCCTGGCGGCGCAGCTCGGCGCGGGCGGCCGGCTCGGCCCGGCGGAAGGTGTGGAAGTGCCCGGGGTGGTAGAGGTGCGAGCGGGTGCCCTCGGCGGCCAGGGCCGGGCCGACCAGGAAGAGGGTGTGCTTCCACAGCTTGTGCTGCTTGACCGTCGCCTCCAGCGTGCCGACGGTGCAGCGCACCACCAGCTCGTCGGGCCAGGTCGCCTGGTAGGCCACCACGGCCGGGGTGTCCTCGGTGTAGCCGCCGGCCAGCAGCTCGGCCTGCACCTGCCCGGAGCGGGCGGCGGAGAGGAACAGCGCCATGGTGGTGCCGTGCCGGGCGAAGTCGCGGACCCGCTCGCCGGGCGGCATCGGGGTCTTGCCGCCTTCGAGGCGGGTGAGGATCACCGACTGGGCCACCTCGGGCACGGTCAGCTCCCGCCCGATGATCGCCGCGACGGCGGTGAACGACGACACCCCGGGCACGATCTCGACGGCCAGGCCGAGCGCCCGGCACAGGTCCAGCTGCTCCTGCACGGCGCCCCACAGCGCCGGGTCCCCGGAGTGGATCCGGGCCACGGTCAGGCCCTGCTCGGCGGCGCGCTGGTAGAGCGGCAGCACACCCTCGATGGGCAACTGCGACGAGTCGATGATCTCCGCGTCGGGACGGGCGTGGTCGAGCACGTCGGCGTGCACCAGGCTGGCCGCCCAGATCACGATGTCCGCCTCGGCGATGACCCGGGCGGCCCGCAGGGTCAGCAGGTCCGCCGCCCCCGGGCCGGCGCCGACGAACCACACCGTGCCGTCGCTTGTCACAGTTTTCCTCCTCGGTGCGCGCGGCGGGCCGGGACCAGCAGCGTCGACAGGTACGGCAGGTCGTCAGTGGTGTCGTCGACCGGCCCGACGCGTTCGCCGGGCAGCCCGAGGCCGCGTCCGAGGACCGCGTCGGTGAGCCGGCCCTGCCGGCGCAGCTCGGCGAGCAGCTCCGGGTGCCGCCGCCAGCCCTTGTAGACGACCACGGTGCCCGGCCCGGCGAGCGCGTCGGCGAAGAGCGCCAGGCCAGCGGTGGCCGGCAGCAGGGTCAACGGCTCGCGTCCCTCACAGAGCGGGGTGCCGCTGCGGGCCGCCAGCTCCTGCATGGCGGTGATGCCGGGCACTGTGGTCACCCGTACCGCCGGGCGTAGCGCGCGAACGCTCTGCGCCAGGTAGCCGAAGGTGGAGTAGACGTTGGGGTCGCCGATCGTCGCGAACGCGAGCGACCGCGCGCCCGCCTCGATCGCCTCGACCACCACCCGGGCGGCGTCGTCCCAGGCCGCCGCCCGGCGCGCGGTCACCCCACCCCGGTCGTCGAGCGCGAACGGCAGCCGGCGCAGCCGGTCCACCGCGACGTGCTCGCGTACCGTCGCCTCGGCCCGCCCGGCGTCCGCACCCGGCGGCGTCCGACCGGCGGTCGCCGTGGGATCGTCCCGGTCCGCCATCACGGGTACGAAGACCACGTCGGCCTCGCGCAGGACACGCACCGCCTTGACGGTGAGCAGTTCCGGGTCGCCCGGGCCGACGCCGACCCCGGTGAGCGTGGCGTCGGCGCTCACCGGCACGCCTCGACCAGCCGGCGGGCCGCGCCCGGGTGACCGGCCCAGTGGGTGTGCAGGTAGGACGCGTGCACCCGGCCGGCGACGAAGCCGTGCGCGGTGTCGTTCCAGCGCCACGCCGGCGCGTCGCCGTGCCCCGGGTCGGTGGTGGTGCGGTGGAACTCGTGGCCGCGTACCGGCTCGCCGGCACGGGCCACCGGGGAGTCGGTGACGGCCAGGGCCTCCCGGTAGCCGAGGGTGAGCCGGTCGGTCATCCGGGCGGTCAGGTCCAGTCGACCGCACATCGGCACGCCGTCCAGGGCCCGCCCGAGGTAGAGCAGCCCCGCGCACTCGGCCACCATCGGCCCGTCGAAGTCGGCCAGCTCGGCGCGGAGCGTGGTGTTGTCGGCGAGCGCCTGGGCGTACGCCTCGGGGAAGCCGCCGCCGATCACCACCGCGCGGGTGCCGGCGGGCAGTGCCGGGTCGCGCAGCGGGTCGACGGTGACGACGTCCGCGCCGGCAGCGGTGAGCAGTTCGGCGGTCTCCGCGTACGAGAAGGTGAAGGCCGGACCACCGGCGAGCGCGACCCGTGGTCGCTCGACGCCGGCCGGACCGCCGACGGCGGCGACCGGGTCCCACGCCGGGGCGGTCAGCGGCGGGGCGGTCCGGGCCAGGTCGAGCACCGCGTCGAGGTCCACGGTGGCCTCGACCAGTTCGGCCAGCGCGGTGACGATGGCGACGGATTCGGGTGCCCGCTCGGCGACCGGGACCAGCCCGAGGTGTCGGGCCGGCGCGGCGACCTCGGCGGCGCGGGTGACCGCCCCGAGCACCGGTACGCCCACCTCGGCGAGGGCGTCGCGCAGCAGCGTCTCGTGCCGGGGCGAGCCGACCCGGTTGAGGATCACCCCGCCGATGCCTACCGCCGGGTCGAACGCGGCCATGCCGAGGGTGAGCGCGGCGGCCGAGCGGCCCTGCGCGGTGGTGTCCAGCACCAGCAGCACCGGCGCCTCGATCAGCCGGGCGACGTGCGCGGTGGAGGCGAAGTCGCGGCGGCCCACCGCGCCGTCGTGCAGGCCCATGACGCCCTCGACCACCGCGATGTCGGCGGGCGTGGGGACGCTCGCCCCGTGCCGCAGCAGGGGGGCGATCCGGTCGGCACCGACCAGGAACGGGTCGAGGTTGCGCCCGGGTCGCCCGGCGGCGAGGGCGTGGTAGCCGGGGTCGATGTAGTCCGGGCCGACCTTGTGCGGGCTGACCGTCAGGCCCCGTCGGCGCAGCGCGGCGAGCAGCCCGGTGGCCACCGTCGTCTTGCCGTGGCCACTCGCCGGTGCGGCGACCACCACCCGGGGCAGCGCCAGGTGCGCGCTCACCACTCGATGCCCTTCTGGCCCTTCTGGCCGGCGTCCATCGGGTGCTTGACCTTGGTCAGCTCGGCCACCAGGTCGGCGGCGGCGACCAGGCGCGGGTCGGCGTCCCGACCGGTGATCACGACGTGTTGGAAGCCGGGGCGGTCGGCCAGCGTGGCGACCACCTCGTCGACGTCCACCCAGCCCCACTTCATCGGGTAGGTGAACTCGTCCAGCACGTACATCCCGTAGCGCTCGGCGGCCAGGTCACGCTGGATCTGCCGCCAGCCCTCCAGGGCGTCGGCGGCATGGTCGGCGTCGCCGCCGCGCTGGATCCAGGACCAGCCCTCGCCCATTTTGTGCCAGGCCACCGGCGCGCCCTGCCCGGTGCGCTCGTGCACCTCGCCGAGCGCCCGGAAGGCGTTCTCCTCGCCCACCCGCCACTTGGCGCTCTTGACGAACTGGAACACCCCGACCGGCAGACCGGCCGTCCAGGCCCGCAACGCCAGCCCGAAGGCCGCCGTCGACTTCCCCTTCATCTGTCCGGTGTGGACCATCAACAGCGGCCGGTGCCGCCGCTGCCGGGTCGTCAACCCGTCAGCGGGCACCGAACTCGGTCGTCCCTGCGGCATCAGCCCGTCCCCCGTCCCGCGCCCGCCGCTTCCGCGCCCGCCGCTTCCGCGATCTTGCAGTTTCTGTTGGTCATATGCGTGCTTCGTTCCTTATGCCGCGACAGGAACTGCAAGATCGCGGGGGTGAGAGTGAGGGTGGGGGTGGGTGAGGGATTCCAGGGGGGTTTTCGGGGCGTTGAGTTGGGTGGCCAGGCGGGCGGCCAGGTTGAGGCGGACCGGGCCGGTTTCGCAGTCGACGACGACGCACGCGGCGCCGGTGGCCGCCAGGACCGCCGCCGCTGCCGCCGCCCGGTCGAGCGGGCGGGTGCCCGCCGTCGCCCTTCCGTCGGTGACGACGAGGACCAGGGGGCGGCGCTTCGGGTCACGCAGGCGCTCCACCCGCAACAGGTCCGCGGCGGCGAGCAGCCCCTCGGCCAGCGGCGTGCGCCCACCGGTCGGCAACTCGGCCAGCCGGGTGGAGGCGGCCAACACCGACGACGTCGCCGGCAGCAGGGTCCGGGCGCCGGCGCCCCGGAACGCGACCACCGCGACCTTGTCCCGCCGCTGGTAGGCATCGGTGAGCAGGGCGAGCACCGCGTCCTTCACCGTGACCATCCGCTGCCGGGCACCCATCGAACCGCTCGCGTCCACCACGAAGAGCACCAGGTTGCCCTCGCGCCCCTCGCGAACCGCCTCGCGCAGGTCGTCGCGGCGCAGGAGCAGTGGACCGGTGAGCCGGCCCCGGGCCGCCTGGTGCGGCGCGGCGGCACGGATCGTGGCCGGCAGGTGCAGCGCACCGACCCGACCCGCCGGCACCCGGGCACCGGTGGTGCGGCCCCGCCCGGTGCGGGCCCGCGACCGCCGGCCCGGCACCCCGTCACCCAGGCCGGGCGCGGTGAGCACCCGCGCCTTCAACCCACCCCGGGGTACGGCCACCGGCTGGGACTCCCCGCCCCGGGCCGGGTCGGTACCGGCCGTCGACTCCGGGGCACCACCCCGACGGGCGTCCGGGCCGTCGGTGCGACCGTCCGGGCCGGCGCCGTCCCGCGCCGACGGCGCTCCGGTCGGCTCGGGCGCACCCTGGGCGGCGTCGTCACCGCCGGGGAAACCGCTGCCGCCAGCCGCGCCGTCCGGGCCGGCCGGGCCGCCTCCCTGCGGGCCACCGCCGTCGGGACCACTGTCGTTGGGGCCACCACCGTCGGGGCCACTGTCATCCGGGTCGTCGGGGTGGGCGTCCTGGGCGCGCTGCAACGCCTCGTCGAGGCGCTTCTCGTCAAGCCCCGGGGTGTCGAACGGGTCACGGCGGCGGCGGTGCGGCAGGGCCAGCCGGGCAGCCACCCGGACATCGTCGATCGTGACCCGGTCCCGACCGTGCCAGGCGGCGTGGGCGAGGGCGGTGCGGGCGGTGACGATGTCGGCGCGCATCCCGTCCACGTCGAACGCCGCGCACACCTCGGCGATCTGCCGCAACGCGGCGTCCGGTAGTCGTACCCCGGGGAGCCGGTGCCGGGCGGCGGCCACCTGGGCGGCGATCTGGGCGTCGGCGTCGGCCCAGCGGGCGGCGAAGCCGACCGGGTCGGCGTCGGCGGCCAGCCGGCGACGGACCACCTCGACCCGGATCTCCGGGTCCCGGCTGGCGTTCACCTCGACAGTGAGCCCGAACCGGTCGAGCAACTGCGGGCGCAGCTCCCCCTCCTCCGGGTTCATCGTGCCGACAAGCAGGAACCGGGCCGCGTGGCTGACCGAGACGCCCTCCCGCTCGACGTGGCTACGACCCATCGCCGCCGCGTCGAGCAGCAGGTCGACGAGGTGGTCGTGCAGCAGATTCACCTCGTCGACGTAGAGCACGCCCCGGTGCGCGGCGGCGAGCAGGCCCGGCTCGAAGGCGCGTACCCCCTCACCGATCGCCTTCTCCAGGTCCAGCGCACCGACCACCCGGTCCTCGGCGGCGCCGACCGGCAGCTCGACGAGGCGCGCCGGCCGGGTCTCGGCATCGGCGTCGGCCGGGTGCGGACCGTCCGGGCAGGCCGGGTCGGGCTCGTCCGGGTCGCAGCCGAACCGGCAGCCGGCGACCCGGCGCACCGGGGGCAGCAGCGCGGCGAGGGCCCGGACGGCGGTGGACTTGGCGGTCCCCTTCTCGCCGCGGACGAGGACCCCGCCGATCGCCGGGGAGACCGCGTTGAGCAGCAACGCCAACCGCATGTCATCCATGCCGAGGACCGCACTGAACGGATAGGTCGTCGTCGCGGTGGTGGTCATGCCCGGTCCTCCAGGTCGCCCTCGCTGGCCAGGTACGTGTCGCGGAGCCGGTCCAGGGTGGCCGGCTCGGGCTTGGCCCACAGGCCCCGGTCGGCGGCCTCCAACAGCCGCTCGGTGATGCCGCGCAGCGCCCACGGGTTGGACTGCTCCAGGAACTCCCGGGTGGTGTCGTCGAAGAGGTACGCGGCAGCCAGGTGCTCGTACATCCAGTCGTCGACCACACCGGCGGTGGCGTCGTAGCCGAACAGGTAGTCCACCGTCGCCGCCAGCTCGAACGCGCCCTTGTAGCCGTGCCGGCGCATCGCGGCGATCCACTTCGGGTTGACCACCCGGGCCCGGAACACCCGCCGGGTCTCCTCACCCAGGGTGCGGGTACGCACGTCGTGCGGCATCGCCGAGTCACCCACGTACGCCGCCGGTGACGTGCCGGTGAGGTGACGGACCATCGCCACCATCCCGCCGTGGTACTGGAAGTAGTCGTCGGAGTCGACGATGTCGTGCTCGCGGGTGTCCTGGTTCTTCACCGCCACCGCGATCCGGGCGAACGAACGCTCCATGTCGGCGCGTGCCTCCCGACCGTCCAGGCCCCGGCCGTAGGCGTAGCCGCCCCACACCGCGTACACCTCGGCCAGGTCGGCGTCGCTGCGCCAGGTACGGGCGTCGATCAGGGGCAGCAGACCGGCGCCGTACGCCCCGGGCTTGGAACCGAAGATCCGGGCGGTGGCCCGCCGCTCGTCGCCGTGCTCGGCGAGGTCGGCCCGCACGTGCGCCCGCAGGTAGTTCTCCTGGTCCGGCTCGTCCAGGGCGGCGACCCGCCGGACGGCGTCGTCGAGCAACGCCACGACGTGCGGGAACGCGTCACGGAAGAAGCCGGAGATACGCACCGTGACGTCGACGCGCGGCCGACCCAGCTCGGCGGTCGGCACCACCTCGACGCCGGTGACCCGCCGGGACCTGTCGTCCCAGACCGGCCGGCAGCCCAGCAGCGCGAGCACCTCGGCGATGTCGTCGCCCTGGGTGCGCATGGCGCTGGTGCCCCACACGGTCAACCCCACCGAGCGGGGGTACGCGCCGGTGTCGGCGAGGTGCCGGGCCAGCAGCGAGTCGGCGAGGGCCACCCCGACATCCCAGGCGTTGCGGCTGGGGATGGCCTTCGGGTCGACGGAGTAGAAGTTGCGGCCGGTGGGCAGCACGTTGACCAGGCCCCGGGTCGGTGAGCCGGACGGGCCGGGCGGCACGAACCTGCCGTCCAGCGCCCCGAGGGTATTGGTCAGCTCGTCGGTGGTCCGGTCCAGTCGGGGCACCAGCTCGGTGGCGGCGAAGCGCAGCACCGCGGCGACGTCCGGGATCGGCTGCCCGGTGACCTCCTCGACCACCGCGTCGACGCTGTCGGCGTCCCAGCCGAGCGTCTCCATGCCGAGGACCAGCCGACGCGCGAGGGACTCGATGAGGTCGATCGCGTCGGCGGCGGTGCCGGCCGGGCCGTCCGCCACGTCGGTAAGCGCCGAGGGCAGCGCCAGTCGTTGTCCGGGGGCCGCGAGCAGTTCCTGCTCGTCGAGGGAGTACGCGGCGGCGAGGGCCTGGCGCAGCCCGGGCAGGGCCTGGGCGCCGCCCCAGATCTGCGGGGCGCGCAGCACCGCGAGGACCAGGTTGACCCGCGGCTCACCGGTGGGCGCGTCGGCGAGGATGTGCAGCCCGTCGCGGATCTGCACGTCCTTGACCTCGCAGAGGTACCCGTCGAGGTGCAGCACGAAGTCGTCGAAGTCGTCCGCGTCGGGCATCGCCTCGGCGTGCAGGTCGTGGTGCAGCTCGGCGGCGCGCACCAGGTCCCAGATCTGCGCCCGTACGGTGGGCACCTTGGCCGGGTCGAGGGCCTGCACGGTCGCGTACTCGTCGAGCAGTTGCTCCAGTTTGGCCAGGTCGCCGTAGGTTTCGGCGCGGGCCATCGGCGGCACCAGGTGGTCGACGACCACGGCGTGCGCCCGCCGCTTGGCCTGGGTGCCCTCGCCGGGGTCGTTGACGATGAACGGGTACACCAGCGGCAGGTCGCCGAGGACCGCGTCGGGCGCGCAGTCGGCGGCCAGGCCGAGGCCCTTGCCGGGCAGCCACTCCAGGGTGCCGTGTTTGCCCAGGTGCACCACCGCGTCCGCGCCGAAGCCGCCGTCCGCGACCGGCGCGGTCAGCCAGCGGTACGCGGCCAGGTAGTGGTGACTCGGCGGCAGGTCCGGGTCGTGGTAGATGGCGATCGGGTTCTCCCCGAAGCCGCGCGGCGGCTGGATCAGCAGCACCACGTTGCCGAAGCGCAGTCCGGCGAGCACGATGTCGCCGCCCTCGGTGTACAGCTCGCCCGGCGGCTCACCCCAGTGCTCCCGCATCCGCTCGCGCAGCTCGGCCGGCACCTGGTCGAACCACCGCTGGTACGTCGGCCCCGGTATCCGGGCCTCGGCGGCGGCCAACTGCTCCGGGGTGAGCCACTCCACGTCGTGACCACCGGCGGCGATCAACGCGTGGATCAGCGCGTCGCCGTCGGCGGGCGGCGGCGCGTCACCCAGGTCGTAGCCGGCCTCGGCCAACGCGGCGAACAGCCGGACCGCCGACGCCGGGGTGTCCAACCCGACGGCGTTGCCGACCCGGGAGTGCTTGGTGGGGTACGAGCTGAGCACCAGGGCGACCCGCTTGTCGGCGTGCGGCACGTACCGCAGCCGGGCGTGGCGCACCGCGATCCCGGCGACCCGGGCGGCCCGCTCGGAGTCGGCCGCGTAGACCGAGAGGCCGTCGGCGTCGATCTGCTTGAACGAGAACGGCACGGTGACGATCCGGCCGTCGAACTCGGGGATGGCCACCTGCATGGCGGCGTCCAACGGGGAGAGTCCGGCGTCGCTGTCGGCCCACTGCGCGCGGGTGCTGGTGAGGCAGAGCGCCTGGATGACCGGCACGTCCAGGGCGGCCAGGGCGCCGACGTCCCAGGCGTCCTCATCGCCGCCGCCGGAGGCGTCGGCGGCGACCGCGCCGCCGGCGGCGAGCACGGTGACCAGCAGCGCGTCGCAGCGGGCGAAGAGCCCGAGCGGGCCGGCGCCCGCGGTCAGCCCGCGCAGTGAGCCGCAGAAGATCGGCAGCGGGTTGCCGCCGGCCTGGCGGACCGCGTCCGCGAGCACGTCGACGAAACCGGTGTTGCCGGCGAGCGCGTGCGCCCGGTAGAAGACGATTCCCACGGTGGGCCGGTCCGGGTCGGCGGGGTGGTCACCGTGCACGCCGTACGCCGGGGTGGGCGCGGGCGGGGCGAACCCCTCGCCGGTGAGCAGCACCGTGTCGGAGAGGAACCGGGCCAGCTGCCCGAGGTTGTCCGGACCACCCTCGACCAGGTACGCGAGCGCCTGGGTGACGACCCCGGACGGCACCGTGGAGATGGCCATCAGCTCCGCGTCGGGTAGTGCCTCGCCGCCGAGCACGACCGTCGGTACGCCGGTGGCGAGCACCGCGGCGAGGCCGTCCGGCCACGCCTGCCGACCGCCGAGCAGGCGTACGACGACGAGGGCGACCCCGTCGAGCAGGGCGGGGACCTCGTCGGTGGTGACCCGGGCGGGGTTGGCCAACCGGTAGTCGGCGCCGCTGGCACGGGCGGCGAGCAGGTCGGTGTCGGCGGTGGAGAGCAACAGGATGCGCACGGCAGGCTCCGGGGAGTGACGTCGACGCGTTCGCGGGAGCGAACCGGCGACGTGGGATGGGCGCGGGGTTCAGCGGGCACCGCGACCCGGGCGGCTCACCGACGGGGGCCGGCGGCGACGGGTGGCGCGGTGTGGAACTCAGCGGTGAACGGCGCGGGAGCGTGCGGATGCCGGCGCGTCGGTGCGGCCGGGTCGGGGGGCGGCAGCGCGGCCGGGTCGGGGCGCGGCGGGGTGCCCGCCGCGCGGCTCACGACGGTGATCGTCGGTGACAGAGACGCCATGCGTCATCGGGTCCTCCTCGGGTGTCCACGCCCTGGGGTACGTCCCGACGGCCGAAGTATCCTGGCTTCCGGATCGACGCTCTCCCCCGGCCTTCCAACCGCAGACACACGGCCGTGACTCACGAGGGGGGATCGCTCCCCGGTGACAGTGGCGGGACCGCGTCGGAATCGCACCGACTTCCTTCACTGCCGTCAGGCCGCGAATGCTGCCACACCCCTACGCTGCCGGTCAACGCCGGTCCGGCCTGGCAGGCGGACTCCATCCATCGAAACTCGACGATCGGTGTGGGGTTTGCTCGTGCCCGGAGGCAGGCCCCAGATCAATGCCCGCCGTCCTTTGCTCTGCTGCCCTATGTGCACCAGGCACGGAGGGTCACCGGCGCACACAGGGCAGCAGAGCAAAGGACGGTTGGACCTGCTCTGGCCTGCGCCGATCGTTCGGCGGGACGGTGCCAGGCGGCACCGTCACCTACGCTCGGCGCACGCCGCAGCAACGTCAGCGATCAATTCCGGAGGTCGATCACCATGGTCGCCCCGCAGTTCCACCACCTGGCTGGCCGCGTCTGGATCTGTCCGGGCGATCCCGACCCGGAGGCCGTCCAGGCCGGCGTCGCCGTCGTGGTCGACGAGCGCGGCAGTGTGATGATCGACGCCGGGCAGAGCCCCGCGCACGCCCGCGAGATCCAGGTCGCGCTCACCGCCGCCGGGCTACCGCAGCCACGCTGGCTCGTCTACACCCACCACCACTGGGACCACGTCTGGGGAGCCTGCGCCTGGCCCGGCGTCGAAATCGTCGCGCACGAGGCGGCCGTGCCGCTGCTACGCGCCGAGGCCGCCCGGCCATGGAGCCACCACTACCTGGACGAGCAGGTACGCGCCAACCCCCGCCTCGGCCCGAGCTTCCGGGCGCGGGCACGGGCGGTAGAATCCTGGGAGGACTTCGTGGTCCTACCACCGACCCGGACCTTCACCGGATCCGACACGTTGCCGGTCGGCGTGGCGCTACGGCACGTCGGGGGTGGGCACGCACCGGATTCGACTGTCGTCCTGGTGCCCGACTCGGGAGTCATGGTGTTGGGCGACTGTTTCTACCCGCCGCCGGCCCATCTGCGCCGACCCGAGGACGGCCTCGACCTGGGCCTGGTCCGACGACTGCTCGACGACGACTACCACTGGTACGTCTCCAGCCACGCCGAGCCGATGTCCGCCGAACAGGCCCGGTCAGCCGTCGAGGACACCTGAGCAGGCGAGTCTCAGCGGGCGTGACGTTCCGGGTGGGCCCGGTTCCACACCCGCATCCGCTCCGGGTAGCCGGTGCGGCCCGCCTCGTACAGCGGCACCGCGTGCTTGCGTGCGATGGCCCCGGCGGCGCGGGGCGTTCCGGTACGCCGGCGGATCCACTCACCGTCGTGGGCGATCGCCACCACGGTGGTGTCCGTCGCGGTGGTCTCCGGCTCCAGGTAGAACTCCACGCCCCGCCGGCTGGCGACGAACGCCTCCAGCGCCGCGAGGTCCTCGCGGGTCGCCTCCCGGTCCAGCTTCGTCGGGGTCGCCTCGGCACCCCGTGACCGGCGACTGAACCAGCTCATGACCAGCCCCTCTCCTCGACACCTCCCCCAGTGCACCACCACATCCTGGCAATACGCTGCACGCCGGGTGGGAGCAACCTGACCCGCGCCGGGTGGAACCGGCGACGCGTGGGCGGTGTCATGAGTGTGATCCGAACGGAGGCTCCCCTGGACGACGACACCCTCGTCACCCGCGCTCGGGCCGGTGACCTGGAGGCGTACGACCTCCTGGTCGCCCGGCACACCGCGTCCGCGTACCGGACGGCGGTGCTGCTCGGTGCGGGTTCGGACTCCGAGGACGTCACGCAGGAGGCGTTCGTCAAGGCGTACCGCAAGCTGTCCCGATACCGGGGCGAGTCGTCCTTCCGATCCTGGCTGCTCGCGATCGTCGCCAACGAGACCCGCAACCTGCACCGGTCCCGGGGCCGGCGCGACGGGCTCGTCCTGCGGGCCGCGGCGGCCGACCCGACGTCCGAGATCGCCGAGGACGGGGCGGTGGGCGCGGTCCTCGCCGGGGAGCGCCGGGAGACGCTTGTCAACGCCCTGCGCCAACTGCCGGTCCGGGACCGAGAGGTGCTCGTCTGCCGGTTCCTCCTCGACCTCAGCGAGGAGGAGACGGTGGCGGCCCTGGGGTGGCCCCGGGGCACGGTGAAGTCGCGCACCTCCCGGGCGCTTGCGAAACTACGCGGCCTGCTCGACCGGGAGGAGGTCCGGCATGGGTGACCTCGAACGGGAGTTGCGCGACCTGTCCGCCTGGCTGGAGACACCCGAGCCGCCCGACGTGACCGCCCGTGTCCGCGTACGACTCGACAGGCCCGTGCGCCGGTGGCGTCCGCTCGCCGCTGCGGCGCTGGTCGCCCTCCTGGTCGCGTTGGTGCCGCCGACGCGGGCCGCCGTCGCGGACGCCGTTGCCGGGCTGCTGCGGTTCGCCGGTGTCAGCATCGCCACCTCGTCCGCCCCGACGCCGCCCGCCGGCACCCCGTCGCCGTTGCCCGCGCAGCGGACCGCCGCCCTGGACGAGGCGCAGCGGGCGGTGCGGTTCCCGATCCGCCTACCAGCGTCGTTGGGTCCGCCCGAGCGGGTGCTGGTCGCCGACCCCGACCCTTCGGGTGTCTGCCGGGTGGCGACGCTGCTCTACGACGGGGGCGCGCTGCGCATCGACGCGTTCGACGGTCGCCTCAACCTGGCCTTCCACAAGGAGGTCACCCCGCCGGGGGCGGAGTGGACGCAGGTCGACGGTGACTTCGGCGTCTGGGTCAACCGACCACACGTGTTGTCGTACGTGGACCGGGCGGGCGAGGTCCGCGAGGAGACCGCCCGACTGGCCGCCTCGACACTGATCTGGCAGGACGCCGACGTGAGCTACCGGCTCGAAGGTTCCCTCAGCAAGGCCGAGGCGATCGAGATCGCCAGGTCGCTGCGCTAGGAACCTGATCGGCCCGACCGGTGTCCTGACTGTGCGACGAGTCGACGCGCACTGGAGGGGTGAGATGGGTTCACGGGGACGATTGACGCTGGCGATGTCCGTGGTGCTGCTGGCGGGCTGCACGGCGACGAGCGACGGCGGGTCGGCGGCGCCGACGAGCGCCGCCGCCACCACGGCGAGCGCCTGCGCGGCGCGGGTCGAGACGGCACCTCTGCCCGACTGGGCGGACGCCGGTTTCAGCGGCGACGCGCGGGTCCCGCACGTGTTCGGCGCGAAGGGCGAC
Organism: Micromonospora sp. NPDC048835; assembly: GCF_040649995.1. Classification (NCBI taxonomy): domain Bacteria; kingdom Bacillati; phylum Actinomycetota; class Actinomycetes; order Micromonosporales; family Micromonosporaceae; genus Micromonospora; species Micromonospora sp. NPDC048835. The sequence goes on from NZ_JBEZGM010000006.1 coordinate 200,654, forward strand.
ATCGTGGCGGTGCTGTTCGCCCACCCGCTGCGGCAGCACCGCAAGGACGGGTCGAACAACAAGATCCTGTGGGTCGCCCAGGCCGCCACGACCTCGGCCGACCCGACGGCACCGGCCACTCTGGTGATCACCGCGACGCTAAACGGCACCGACACCACTGTCACCCGGGAGGTCGCCGGCGGGCCAGGTCCGTCGATCATCGACGTGCCCCAGGCCGGTTGCTGGCGTCTGGACCTGCGCTGGTCCGGGCACACCGACACGATGGACCTGGTCTACGCGCCGTGAGCGCACGGCCGCCTAGGCTGCCGGGCGTGCTGAAGGACCCACGGGCGGCGGCGGCCCACGACAACGCCGAGTGGTGCGACATCGTCTGCGGCAGTCACGGGCTGACCGGCCGTACCGACGCCGACGCCTGGTCGGTCCCCCGCCGTTCGCCACCCTGGTACCCGGACGCGGTCACCCTGCGGCCGGGCATCGACGCCGAGGCCCTGCTCGCCCGGATCGACGTGGGGCCCGGCGCGTCGGTGAAGGACAGCTTCGCCGACCTCGACCTGTCCGGGTACGGCTTCCGGGTGCTCTTCGACGCGCAGTGGATCCACCGGCCACCGTTGGCACCACCTGTCGACACACCGCTGGTCCCGGTCACCACACCCGACCAGTTGGCGGCCTGGGCCGCCGCCCACGGCGGTGGGGACGTGTTCCGCCCCGCGCTCCTGACCGACCCACGGGTACGGGTGCACGCCCGCCACGACGACCGGGGTGTGATCACCGGCGGTGCGGTGCTCAGCGGCGAGGGAGGCACCTACGGCGTCTCCAACCTGTTCGCGCAGAGCGACGATCCTCGGGCGATCTGGCAGGCGGTGTGCGCCACCGTGCCCGGAGCACCGCTGGTCGGCTACGAAACCACCCCGGACCTGACGCTGGCGCTCTCCACCGGCTTCACCACCACCGGCTCCCTCCGCGTCTGGCTGCACGCCTAGCACTCCGGCCACTGGCGCTGCGCACGGACAGCTATGCTCGACGGCATCGGCACCGATCCGGCCATCACCGGGGAGCCTCCGGAAGAACGGGCACGTCAACGCCCCAGTAGAACCGGACGTCGCGGCACGTCACGTCGCGAAATCGAGCGGCGCCCGCACCACCGGGGCGCAAGCGGGGTGGTACCGCGGAGTCCTGGCCATACGCCTGACGCTTCGTCCCCGCGTGGGCAGTGAGCTGATGCCCGCGTGAGCGGACGTGGAGTGTAGGGAGAACGTCGGTGCCGGACGGTCCATCGAAGTCGCCATTCGTGCCACTGCCCACCAGGATCGACCTTGGTGGGATGGACCGTGCGGTCATCGGGTGGTGGCAGGCCAACGACGTGTTCAACCGGAGCTTGGAGCAGACGGCCGACGGTCCGCCGTGGGTGTTCTACGAGGGGCCGCCGACCGCCAACGGCACGCCGGGCACCCATCACATCGAGGCGAGGGTGTTCAAGGACCTCTTTCCCCGGTACCGGACGATGCGCGGCTTCTCGGTGCCACGCCGCGCCGGGTGGGACTGCCACGGCCTGCCGGTCGAGCTCGCGGTGGAGAAGGAACTGGGGCTGAGCGGCAAGCCCGACATCGAGAAGATGGGCGTCGCGGAGTTCAACGCCCTCTGCCGCACCTCGGTGCTGCGGCACGTGGACGAGTTCGTCGAGCTCAGCCAACGCATGGGTTATTGGATCGACCTGGAGCACCCATACCAGACGATGTCCCCGGAGTACGTGGACAGTGTCTGGTGGTCACTGAAGCGGATCCACGACGGCGGGCGTCTGGTGGAGGACTTCCGGGTGGCGCCGTACTGCACCCGGGACGGCACGACCCTGTCCGACCACGAGGTGGCGCAGGGGTACGAGACGGTCACCGACCCGTCCGTGTACGTACGGTTCCCGTTGCGCGGGGAAGTAGCCGGACACAGCGGTGTCGAGCTGCTGATCTGGACCACCACGCCGTGGACCCTCGTGTCCAACACCGCCGTCGCCGTCCACCCCACTGTGCCGTACGCCATCGCCCGCACCGAGCGGGGCACGTTCGTCGTCGCCGAGCCGTTGGTCCGGCGGGTCCTCGGTGAGGAGGCGGAGATCCTGGCGACAGTGCCGGGATCGGCCCTGGAGGGGTTGCGGTACGAGCGGCCGTTCGACCTGGTGGAGATCCCGGACGCGCACCGTGTGGTCCTCGCGGACTACGTCACGACCGAGGACGGCACCGGTCTGGTGCACCAGGCACCAGCCTTCGGGGCGGACGACCTCGCCGTCTGCCGCGCCTACGGGTTGCCGCTGGTGAACCCGGTCGCCCCGAACGGGCGGTTCACCGACGACATCGACCTGGTCGGCGGGGTGTTCTTCAAGGACGCCGACGCGTTGCTCATCGACCGGCTCAGGGAGTCCGGTCGGTTGTTCCGGCACGAGCCGTTCGAGCACCCCTACCCGCACTGCTGGCGGTGCCACACCCCGCTGATGTACTACGCGCAGCCGTCCTGGTACATCCGGACCACCGAGGTACGCGACCAGCTGACCCGGGAGAACGAGAACACGAACTGGTTCCCGGAGCACATCAAACACGGCCGGTACGGCGACTGGCTGAAGAACAACATCGACTGGGCGGTGTCCCGCTCCCGCTACTGGGGCACACCGCTGCCGCTGTGGCGGTGCCCGGACGGCCATGTGACAGCTGTCGGTTCCCGTGCGGAGCTCGGTGAGCTGGGCGGCGCCGACCTGTCCGAGCTTGATCCGCACCGCCCGTACGTCGACGAGATCACCTTCGCGTGCCCGGACTGTGGCCGGACCGCCACCCGGGTCCCCGAGGTGATCGATGCCTGGTACGACTCCGGGGCGATGCCGTTCGCGTCGTTGGGCTACCCCCACGTGCCGGGTAGCAGGGAGATCTTCGAGCGCAGTTACCCGGCCCAGTACATCTGCGAGGCGATCGACCAGACGCGGGGGTGGTTCTACACGTTGATGGCGGTGGGCACCCTGGTCTTCGACCGGTCCCCGTACGAGAACGTCGTCTGCCTCGGGCACATCCTGGCCGAGGACGGCCGCAAGATGAGCAAACACCTGGGCAACATCCTGCTGCCGATCCCGTTGATGGACACCCACGGCGCGGACGCGGTGCGCTGGTTCATGGCGTGCTCCGGCTCACCGTGGTCGCCGCGCCGGATCGGTCCCGGTCCGCTCGACGAGATCGTCCGCAAGGTGTTGATGACCTACTGGAACACCGCTGCGTTCTTCTCCCTCTACGCGGCGAACGCGACGTGGGCGCCGCGGCTGGCGCAGCCTGTCGCCCGACGACCGGTGCTGGACCGGTGGATCGTCGGCGAGGTCCACGCCCTCGCGGCCGCCGTCGACGAACGGATGCAGAACTACGACACGGCGCGCGCCGGCCGGCTGCTCGCCGACTTCATCGACGACCTGTCGAACTGGTACGTCCGGCGCTCGCGGCAGCGTTTCTGGGAGGGCGACCCCGACGCCCTCACCACCCTGTACGAGTGCCTCGACATCCTCACGCGGCTTCTCGCGCCGTTCGTTCCCTTCATCACGGAGGAGGTGTGGCAGCAGGTCATCCGGCGCGGCGCCGCGTCGGCACCGGAGTCGGTGCACCTGGCGACCTGGCCCACGCCCGACACCACGGTGATCAGCACGGAGTTGTCAGCGCAGGTCGCCACGGCGCGGGCGCTGGCCGAGGCGGGCCGGTCCGCCCGTAAGACGAGCAGCCTGCGGATCCGTCAGCCGTTGAGCCGGGCGCTCGTGGGACTACCGGCCGGCACCGTGCTCCCGCAGGCGTTGCTGGACGACATCGGCGACGAGTTGAACGTCAAGGTCCTCCAGCCGCTCGACTCCCAGAGCGGAGTCATCGACGTGCAGGTCAAGGCGAACTTCCGGACACTGGGTCGCCGGTTCGGCAACCGCACCCAGCAGGTCGCGAAGGCCGTCGCCGGCGTGTCCGCGCGGGAACTGGTCGACGGTGTCCGGGCGAACGGGACGTTCCCGCTGTCGGTCGACGGCGAGCAGGTCGAGGTGGGTCTGGACGACATCCTGATCACGGAGGTGCCGCGCACCGGCTGGGTGGTGGAGTCCCAGCGCGGAGTGACCATCGCGCTGGACACCGCGATCACCCCGGAGTTGGCAGCCGAGGGCGTCGCACGTGACGTCGTGCGCATCGTCCAGCAGGCCCGCCGCGAGGCTGGTTTCGAGGTCTCCGACCGGATCACGGTGTCGATCGCCGCGCCCGCTGATGTCGCGGCGGCGATCTCCGCGCATCGCAAGCTCATCGCGCACGAGACCCTCGCGGTCAAGCTGACGGTCGCGGACGCTTTGTCGGAGGGCTTCGCCGGCACCGTGGGCGACGGTCAGGAGATCGTCGTGCACGTCGTGCGGGCCTAGGGCGTGTCAAGACGGGTCAGGTCTTCGGGGGTCAGGCGTAGGGCTCCGGCGGCGATGTTCTGTTCCAGGTGGTGTGGGTCCGCGGTGCCGGGGATGGCCAGCACGTGTGGGCCCTGGTGCAGGGTCCACGCCAGGCGTACCTGGTGCCCGGTGACGCCGTGCGCGCGGGCGACGGCCTCGACGGCCTCGCCCTGCGCGGCGCTCGCGCCCGCTTCCCGCCCGGTGCCGGCCAGCGCGAAGAACGGCACGTAGGCGATGCCCCGCTCCCCGCAGAGCCGGACGAACGCGTCCTGCTCGCGGTAGGCGTCCACCCCGTAGTTGTTCTGTACGCAGACCACCGGGGCGATGCCCGCCACCTCGTCCACCTGCTCGGGTCGGACGTTGGAGAGCCCGAGGTGCCGGATCAGCCCGGCGGACCGCAGGTCGGCGAGCGCGCCGAACCGGTCGGTCAGCGGCACCTCGCCGGGCCCTCGGCCGAGGCGCAGGTTGACAACGTCGAGCTGGTCACGGCCGAGCCGGCGAAGGTTCTCCTCCACCTGGGCCCGCAACTGTGCCGGGGTGAGCGCCTCGGTTAAGCCCGCCTCCGGGTCGTACCCGAAGCCGACCTTGGTGGCGATCACCAGGTCGTCCGGGTACGGGGCGAGCGCCGCGCGGATCAGCTCGGTGGCGTAGCGGGCCGGGCCGGTGCCCACGCGCAGGGTGCCGCCGGGCGAGACGTAGAACGCGGCCGTGTCGATGTGGTTGACGCCCAGCTCCACGGCGCGGCGCAGCAGGGCGACGGCCCGGTCCGGGTCGGGGTCCGCGGTGATCCGCATGGAGCCGAAACCCATCCGGCGTACGGTGCGGTCGCCCAGGGTCCAGGTGCCCGCCGCGGCGGCGGTGATCTCGTCAGTTGGCATCGGACGACGGTAGCCAGCACGGGTACGCGGCGCAGTCGGCCACGCACCCGATACCGCTCGACGGTGCGGTGGGTTAGTTTTTACCTGCGGACGAAGCAGTGTGCGGCGGGCGCAGCACCGGCACCAGCAGCAGGGTCGGCAGCAGCAGCAACGGCACCACCAGCAGGGCCCGCAGGGTGCCGACCTCGTCGCCGATCAGCCCCAGCAACGGCGGGCCACCGAGGAACGCGGTGTAACCGATGACCGCGACCACGCTCACCCGCACCGCCGCGTGCGCCTCCTCGTCAGCCGCCGCGCTCATCCCGACCGGGAAGCCCAGCGACGCGCCGAGACCCCACAGCGCGACGCCGACGATGGCCACCGGCCCCGAGCCCGCCAGTACGGCCAGGCCGGCGCCGACCACGGCGAGCCCGATGGTGCCGCTGAGCACGGGCACCCGACCCCACCGGTCCAGCGCGATGGTGCCGGCGGTGCGCCCGACGGTCATGCCCACCACGAAGACAGCGAAGACCGCCGCGCCGGCGGCCTCGCTCAGGTCCCGTCCGTCGATGAACGCAACGGCCAGCCAGTCGTTGGCGGCGCCCTCGGTGAACGCCGCCACCAGCACGAACAGCCCGACCAGCAGGGTGCGCGGCTCCCGCCAGGCGGCGAGTTGCGCCCGGCGACGGGCGGCCGGGGTGGCGTCCGCCGGGTCGCCGGTGTGATCGCTGCCCGCGGGCAGGAACGTCCGGGCGGCGAGCGCGGTGCCGATGAACACGACCACCGCCACCGCGACGAGATGCGCGCCGACCGGCACGCCGAACCGGGCCGCCCCGGCGCCGAGCGCCGCTCCCGCCACCGAACCGAGGCTCCACCCCGCGTGGAAACGGGGCATGATCGTACGGCTCAGCCGCCGTTCCACCGCCGCGCCCTCGACGTTCATCGCCACGTCGCAGGCGCCGGAGCCGTAGCCGAAGGCCATCAGCCCCAGGGCGACGATGGCGAACGAGCCGGTCATCGTGGCGCCCAGCCCCGCCACTGTCAGGCCGATCGCGACCAGCACGGTGGCCATCGTGACGGTGCGGGCCGCGCCGAATCGCTGGGCGAGCAGGCCGGAGGTGGGCATGGCGAGCAGCGCGCCGATACTCATCGCCAGCAGCAGCAGCCCGAGTCGGCCGGCGGAGAGGTCCAACGCCTCGCGGACCGCCGGGACGCGGGAGAACCAACTGCCGACGGCGAGCCCGTTGAGGGTGAAGGTGACAGCGACGCCGTTGCGGGCGAGCCGCACCGTCCGCAGGGTCGGCGATGCGATGTCCGGGGCTACCGGTCGACTGGTGGGGGCGCTCACGAGGGTTGGTCCTCTTTCTCGGGGTGATCTGCTGGCACGATCGCACACCTGAGAGCGCTACCACCACAACCGGGAACCGCCCCTTACCGCTGGTTGTCCGGCCGGGGCATGATGTGAGCAGGCGTTGGTCCGACCGGACGGGCCGCCGCAGGAGGCGACGATGACGACAGCGGCACACCGACCGGCCACGCTCGAGGACGTGGCCCGGGTCGCCGGGGTGTCCCGGTCCACGGCGTCGCGGGTGATCGCCGGCACGGGGTTCGCCTCGCCGGCCGCCCGGCAGCAGGTCACCGCTGCGGTCGACCAGCTCGGTTACGTGCCCAACCCGGCCGCCCGGGCGCTGGTCCGCGGTGGTGGCGTACGCCTGGTCGTGGCCGTCCAGGGCACCAGCGCGGCGGTGCTCGACGACCCGTACGTGCACCAGGTGGTCGGCGCGGCCGCCCGGGTGTGCACGGCCGCCGGCGTCGGGGTGGCACTGCACTGGCTGCCGTTCGGCGACCCGCGCAGCCTCGACCAACTCGACGTGGATCGCAGCGTGTGCGGGGTGATCCTGGTCAACACCACCGAGGAGTTGCTGGCGGCGTTACCCCGGTCGCTGCGGGGTCGGGTGGTCTCGATCGGCGTCGGCTCGGCGACCGTGCCGTCGTTCGACGTGGACAACGCCGCCGGGTCCGAGGCGGTGCTCCGCCACCTGTACGCCTCGGGTCGTCGCCGGATCGCCATGGTGACCGGCCCCCGGTGGCTGCCCTGCGCGGAACGCCCCGTGCAGACGTACCGCCGGCTCATGGCCGAGGCCGGCTTCCCGGAGCGGATACTTCCCGGGGACTTCAGGGCGGCACGTGGCCGGACGGCGGCCGGTGAGGCGCTGCGCCGCTGGCCGGACATCGACGCCATCTACGCGATCAGCGACGACACCGCGCTCGGGGTGATCGCGGGTCTGCGGGACGCCGGTGCGCGGGTGCCCGGCGACGTGGCGGTGGCCGGCTTCGACGACATCCCGTTGGCCGGGATGACCGCCCCGGCGCTGACCACGGCGAGTCATCCGGTGGGCCGGATCGCCGTCGCCGCGGCCACCGCTCTGCTGGACGGACGCCGGGCGGCTCCGGTGACCCTCTTCCCGTCCGCCCTCGTCGCGCGGGCCAGCGCCTGAGTCGACGCTCGGTCGCGCACGCCGACGGTTAGCCCCGCACGGGTCGGGTAACCGCGTCGGACCTTTCGTCCACCGCGAGGAGCGCCGACCCGTGTCCGACTCCGCGCCGTCGCACTGGGACCCGGCCCCGAGCCCTCGGGACGGCCGGTTGACCGCCCGCCGGCACCCGCCGGGGACGCAGGGAGGCACCGGGCTCGCGCCGATGACCGGCCCCGACGGTGACCGACTGGCCCTGCGGTACGCCCCGGAGCCCGCGACCGACGGTTCGGCGTACCGGTTGGTGCTGCTCCTGCACGGTGCCGGCGGCTCGGCGCGACAGGGGCTGGACCTGCTGTTGCCCGTCGCGGACGCGCAGCACCTGCTGCTGGTCGCCCCGGACTCGTCGGCGGCCAGTTGGGACCTGATCGCCGGCGGCTTCGGGGCGGACGTGGGACGCATCGACGGGCTGTTGGCCACCGTCTTCGACACCTACCCGGTGTCCGACGTGGCTGTCGGCGGCTTCTCCGACGGCGCCTCGTACGCGCTGTCGCTGGGCCTGGCGAACGGGGATCTGGTCGACGCGGTGCTGGCCTTCTCGCCCGGTTTCGCCGCGCCACCGGTCACCGAAGGCCGGCCACGGATCTTCATCTCGCACGGCGTCGACGACCGGGTGCTGCCCATCGACGTGTGCAGTCGCCGCCTCGTCCCGCACCTGCACGACCTCGGCTACGACGTGACCTACCAGGAGTTCCCCGGCGGCCACGACATCCCCGCCCCGATCCGCGACTCCGCCACCACCTGGCTCACCACATAACCCACCCCCGCCCCGCCCCTGCCCCTGCCCCGGCCCCGCCCCACGCCCCGGTCGATCATGGAGTTGTGGTGGGCGATTGACGACGAAAAATGGCCTATGCGAGGCACCACAAGTCCTTGATCGACCCGGGCGGGGGGCGGGGCGGCGCGGCGCGGGCTCAGACCGGGGGGAGGCCGAGGGCGTCGTCGACGCGGGCGAGGACGGCGGCGTCGTCTTCCGGGTTGACGCCCCGGAGCAGGTCGATGGCCGTGGCCCGGACCTGGCCGATGATCATCGCTAGGGGAAGGGTCTGCGTGGAGCCGAAGAGCTGCCCGGCGGCGTGCACCGCGGCCAACGCCGACTCGTCGGCCCGGGCGGCGTGGCGGTCGGCGGTCTCCTCCTGCCCGTCCAGGTCGGCGGCGAGGGCGGCACCGGCCTGACGGACCGCCTCGGCCAGTGAGCGCAGGGCGGCGCCCAGCTCGGGCGGGGCCGGGGTGTGCAGCCGGCTGAGGGTCACGCCCGCCCGAGCAAGCACCCGGACGTTACGGACCGCGTAGTCGATCTGCCGGATCGACTCGTCCACCGAGCGCAGCCGACCGATGTGCCGGCGTCGGCGGACGTTGAGCCGCAGCGCCTCACCGGCGGCCAGCACACCGTCGCGCAGCCCGTCCACCCGGGCGTCCATCCCCCGCGCCTGCCGCAGCGCGGCGACCGCCGCCGGCTCGTCGCGATGGTCCAGCGCGTCGGCGATGCCACCGAGCAGCCCGGCCAACTCGTCGAAGGTCCGCCGCACCTCCGCGACCAGCGGCGCGAGGGGGTGCCGGGCGTCGACCAACAGGCTGGCTGCGAGGGCGACAGCGCCGCCGACCAGCGCGTCGACGAAGCGGAACGGCACCAGCGAGCCGTCCGGTGGCGCGACCACCACCAGGTAGAGCGCGGACACCGCCGCCTGCACCAGCGTCACGCCGGTGGCGCCGAAGGCCACCGCCAGGAGGACGGTGAGCAGGATGACTGTGAACACCGTCCAGGTGCTGCCCGGGCCGAGCGCCTGCACCACCAGGTCGGCGACGAGCACCCCGGCGGCGACCCCGAGGATGACCTCGACGGCCCGGCGGATGCGCTGCCCCCGGGCCTGACCGAGGACGATCAGCGCGGCGGCTGGCGCGAAGAAGGGCTGCGGGTGCCCGAGCAACCGGGTGGCCAACAGCCAGGCCACGGTCGCCGCGACGGTCGCCTCCAGCACCGGCCGCCAGCCGTGCCGCAGCCGCCCGCCGGCCGTCCGCAGGCCGTTGAACCGCACCATCGTCCAACCTCTCCCCACCACGACGATTGGGTCAGCTTCCGGTGAGGGCGTGCAGCAGCGTACGGACGGCGGCGCTCAGGTCGGCCCGGCTGGCCACGGTGCCGGACTGCGGGGCGCTGAGCGCGCCCGCGCCGGCCAGCCGGTCGAAGAGCAGCCCGTCGACGAACGCCACGAACTGGTCGCCCTGCCGGTCGGGGTCGGTGGCCCCGGCCCGGGTCAGCAGATCCCGGGCCTGCACCCGCAGGCCGGTGCCGTGTTGCAGGATGCCGCGCAGCTCGGGCCGGTGCACCGCCTCAAGCAGGCACGCGTAGCGGGCGAGGCTCCGGCTGCGTCCAATGCTCAACCAGCGGTCGAGCACCTCGGCGACACCGGCGGCGAGCGCGTCGAGGTCGCCACTGTCGAGCCGGGGGGCAGGGGTCGGGGGTGGCGGGTCGGTCGGCAGGTCATACGCGGCCAGGTCGGCCCGGTCCCGCTCGGCGAGCCGTCCCACCACGGCCTCGATCAGCGCCTGCCGGGTCCGCAGGTACGCGGACGTGGTGCCGGGCGGCACTCCGGCGCGGCCGTCGACGGCCCGGTGGGTCAGGGCTCGCATGCCACCGTCGGCGATCAACTCGATGGCCGCGTCGGTCAGCGTCGCGATCCGGTTCGCCCGCGCCGTCATGGCAGTCCCCCTTCCCTGGGTCCGCAGGTAGTATCCTCCTTCTACAGGTGTAGAAGGAGGATCGACATGGACGACTCACACGCGGTGGTGGTGGGCGCGGGCATCGGCGGGTTGAGCGCGGCGCTCGCCCTGCACCGGCGCGGCTGGAGGGTCACGGTGCTGGAGCGCGCCCCCGAGATGCGCGAGGTCGGCGCGGGCCTGAGCCTGATGGCCAACGCCGTGCGCGCGGTGGACTCCCTCGGCCTCGGGCCGGCCCTGCGCCGGGGTGGACACGGTGAGGCGCCCGGCGGGATCCGCAACCGCCACGGGCGGTGGTTGTCCCGGATCGACGCCTCGGAGATGATCAGGCAGCTGGGCACCACGGCGCTCGGCGTGCACCGGGCCACGCTGCACCGCACCCTGCGCGAGGCCCTGCCGGCGTCGTCCCTGCACACCAACGCCGCCGTGGAACACGTCGAGTCCGGCCCGGACCACGCCGAGGTGCGCTATCGGGGGCCCGACGGGGCGCACACCCTCACCGCCGACCTGGTGGTCGGCGCCGACGGCCTGCGCAGCCGGGTCCGCGCCCAGCTCTGGCCGCAACACCCGGACCCGGTGTACGCCGGATCGACGACGTGGCGGGCTGCCATCGCGTTTCCCGATCCGATCCCGGCCGCCATCACCTGGGGGCCGGGAGCCGAGTTCGGCATGGTGCCGATCGGTGACGGCCAGCTCTACTGGTACGGCGCGCTGAACGCCCCGCCCGGCGGCCACGCCCCCGACGAGCTGGCGGCAGTGCGGGAGCGCTTCGGCGACTGGCACGACCCCATCCCGGCGCTGCTCGCGGCAACCCCACCCGACGTCGTGCTGCGCAACGACATCCACTACCTGGCCGAGCCCTTGCCCTCGTACGTGCGGGGCCGGGTGGCGCTGCTCGGCGACGCCGCCCATCCCATGACACCCAACCTCGGGCAGGGCGCCGGGCAGGCGATCGAGGACGCGGTGGTGCTCGGCGCGGTCTGCGCCGGCGGCGCCGGGGAGGTGCCGGCCGCCCTGGCCGCGTACGACGAGCAGCGTCGACCACGCAGCCAGTCCGTTGCCCGCGCCTCCTACGTCGCCGGGCGGTTCGGACAGCAGCTGCACAACCCGATTGCCTTCGGGATGCGGACCGTCGCGTTGCGGCTCATCCCGGGCAGGGTGGCGCTGCGCAGCATGGCCCGCTACGCGGACTGGCGACCACCGGCGGGCTGAGCCGTGCCAGTGATCCGGCCGGTGGCCAGGGCGGCGTACTCCGTCGAGGCGAGGAACTCGGTCAGCACCTCGACGGTGCCCGGCGTCCACTGACGACCGTCGAGCACCTCGGCACCGGGGACGAAGAGCATCGCCGCGCCCTCGCCGAGCACCACGTCCTCCTGCCGGGCCGTGGTGCTGCCGAGGAAGTAGTGCTTCACCCGCTCCAGCTCGGGCAGCGACTGCACGGCGACCGGGTGCAGTGGCCCGTCGGCCCGCAGGCCGGTCTCCTCCAACAACTCCCGCTCGGCGGTCTGCTCCGGCGTCTCCCCCGGCTCACCGTGGCCGCCGGGCAGCCCCCACACGTTCGGGTGGTGCGTCGCGTGGGCGTCGCGCAGTTGCAACAGCAGCTGCCCGTCGGGATCCACCAGCAGGACGCACGCGACAATTTTCATCCGACCAGCCTACGGCCGACCGGGAACCGTCGTGGCCCCAAAGCTCCAGGATAGCTATTCGGGTCGCTGTCGGGACTAATCAAAGGCGACAGTGCGCCGGTACAATCGGCGACTTCGTTGTGACCGATCGCTGACTGCTGATGGTGAAAGCGATCACACACACTGACCCCATGAACAGGAGAGTAAACCGCGGTAGGGCACTCCGCGTCGCGGTGTGCCTCCTTCTCCTCGCCGCGCTGAGCGGCTGCATGCAACTCAACATGGGGTTGACCGTCAACGCCGACGACACTGTCGACGGGCAGCTCCTGCTGACGGCCCAGAAGTCCGTGCTGAGCGGCCGTAACAAGAACCTCCCGGTCGCCTTCGCGGAGTTGCGGCAGAACATCCCCGCCCTACCGGCGGGCGAGGAGACCCTTTACCAGGACGACACTTTCTACGGCTCCCAGATCAGTTACCGCAAGGCGCCGCTGGCCGGGTTCGACACCGAGAGCGTGAAACTGGTCAGGGACGGTGATCTCTACCGCTTCACGCTGCCGCTCGATCCCAAAAAATATGGCGGAAAGGTTGCGGAGCAGAATCCGCAAAACCAACAGGCGTTCCTCAAGCTCATGTCGTTCGAGATCTCGGTGACATTTCCCGGCCGGGTGATCGACAGCAATGGCACCGTCAACGGCCGCTCGGTCAGTTGGAAGGTCGATCCCAACCAGGAGAAGCCAGCCGAGCTGCGGGCCGTGGCCGAGGCGCCACCGCGACCGTCCACCTCGCCGGTTGCCGCCGGCGAGGAGGACGACGGCGGATTCCCCTGGCTGCTGGTCGTCGGCGGTGTCCTCCTCCTGCTGCTGCTCGCCGCTGTGGGCGTACTCCTGGTTCGCCGCCGTCACCCCGCGGCGCCGGCTGCGCCCGGTCCGACCCCGCCGCCGGGCCCGCCCGCCGGCGCCCCGGGGCCCGGCTGATCCATCCGGTGGCCGGCTCAGCCGGCCACGCCCGGCCCCGGCCGCCCCCGAAACGACGGCGACCGGCCCCGGTGCTCCCCGAAGGGGCACCGGACCTCACCACCACCACATCCCGGTCGCACCATCGCAGAAGGGGGATCGTCATGAACGATCTCTTCACCTGGGCAGCCCTGGGGACCATCGCCGGCGCGAGCGCCGCCACCCTGCTGGCCACCAACGTCATCGGCGGGCTGATCGGCCCGAGCGGCGACAAGCTCCGCAAGTGGATCGCCATCGTCATCGCGCTGCTGCTGTCCTACCTGACGGCGGCGTTCGCCGACGACGCCGGCGGCGAGAAGTGGATCATCGCGTTCTTCAACGCGCTCGTCATCTTCTCCGCCGCGCTCGGCGTCAACCAGTTCCCGCCCGGCAACCGGCAGGCGACCCAGCCGTCGCCGACCCAGGTCGCACAGGGTCGTGAACCCCGCGTCTTCCGCTCCTGGGTCTGAGGGGTGTCGTCATGGTCTTCGGAATTCTCAGCGCAGCCATCCAGGTCGGCTTCGGCGCCCTGCTCGGTTTCCTCGCCGGCGGCCCGATCGGGCTGCTGATCGGCGCGGTCGTGGGCCTGGTGGTCGGCGCGGTCTTCGGCTGGTCGGTGGCCTCCGCCGGGGTGTACGCCGCGGACGCCCGCGGCATCTTCCTCTTCGTCGTCGACCACACCTGGAGTCTGCTCAACACGGTCGTCGGCGCCATCTACCTGACCGTGCACCTGATCTTCGGGCACTCGCTGGACCGGCCCACGTCGCTGGGCAGCGGCCGGGTCTGCGTGGTGGAGGGGGTGTCGCCCCGCTACGCCACCACCATCGGCACCGTCTGCGCCGGCGCCAGCTCGGGCATCCAACGGCACGAGGACGTGCACATCTTCCAGGGTCGCCTGCTCGGGCCGCTCTACATCCCCCTCGTCCTGGCGAACTACGTGCTGTTCACCATCGCCCCGGTGTGGCTGCTCTACCACGACCACACCAACGCGCCGATCAACCGCTTCACCAGGTACTTCGAGATCGGCGTCTACCCGCACGTCTGGAACGAGGCCATCGCGTACCGGATCCAGGGGACGCCGCCGCGATGACCACCCACGGGCGCGGTCCGATCGAAACCGCCACCGCCGAGCTGGTCGCCTGGGTGACCAGCTCGGCGGGGGAACCCGTGACGGTCGGCCCGCCCCGTGCGTGCGACGACGCCGACGGGCTCACCCTCTGGCCGCTCGAACTGCGCCCGGCCCGGCAGACCCGCTCCAGCGGCGCGGTCCGCGAACCGTACCGGTTCACGGTCCGGCACCTGCTCTGCGTCAGCGGGCCGGCCGGGCTGCCCCGACTGGACCGGGTGCTCACCGCCGCGACCGGCGACGGCAGGTACCCGGTCGTGCTGGAGGCCGGTGACGCACCACTGTGGACGGTGTTCGGCACGGCGCCCCGACCGGCGCTGCTGATCGACGTGGCGGCGCAGGTGGAGCATCCGACGCCGGCCGCGCCGCCGGTGCTGCAGCCACTGCGGCTCCGACAGCTGGAGGTCCGCAGCCTCAGCGGGCGGGTGGTCGGCCCCCAGGACCAGCCACTGGCCGCGATGCGGGTCGAGCTGCCCGGCACCGGGTCCGCCACCCGCACCGACACCGATGGCCGGTTCCTGATCGGTGGCGTCCCGCACGACCCCGAGCACCCGAGTCCGGTCCGGTTGCGCCTGACCGGGCGGGGGCTCGTCCTCACCGCCGACGTGGACGCGGCCGAGGACGACATCGTCATCGTCTGCGCGCCACCGACCCACTGACACCCACCGCACAGGAGGACCGATGCCCAGCTACTTCTCCCCCGGCATCTACGTCGAGGAGGTCCCCAGCGGCGCCCGACCGATCGGGCCGGCGAGCACCAGCATCGCCGCCTTCGTCGGCGTCGCCCCGGACCGCTCCGCCCACCTGGGCAAGGCGGTGCCGGTCAACAACTGGACGGAGTTCCTGCGGCTCTTCGCCGGCGGGGAGCGGGTGGAGAGCACCCCGCTGGCCCGGGCGGTCTTCGGCTTCCTGGACAACGGGGGCGCCCGCTGCTGGGTGGTCAACGTCGGCGAGGGTGGCGCGATCACCGGCACCGGGCAGCGGCGCGGAGGTCTGCAACTGCTGGAGGCCGTCGACGAGATCTCCATCGTCGCCGCACCCGGCTTCCACGACCCGGTGTCCCACGAGGCGCTGCTCAGCATGGCCGAGCGCACCCGCACCATGGTCGCGATCTGCGACCCGGCGCCGGACATCGACGACATCTCCGCGTTGACCCGGGTCGCCACGCCGTCCTCCGGCAAACCCCCCAAACCCGCCGAGGGTACGGGCGGCGGCGCGGCCGGCGGTTCCGGCGGCGGCTCGGCCCAGCCGGGCGGCTCCGGCGGCCACGACGGGCCCGCCTACCGGCCCCGGCAGTCCGAGTTCGGCGCGTTCTACTACCCCTGGCTACGAGTACGCGACCCGATCAGCGGCGAGTTGGAACTCACCCCGCCGAGCGGGCACCTGGCCGGCATCTGGGCCCGCACCGACGCCCTGCGCGGGGTGCACAAGGCCCCGGCCAACGAGCCCGTACGCGGCGCCGTCGACCTGGGCTACCTGGTCACCCGACCGGAACACGACGTACTCAACCCCAAGGGCGTCAACGTGATTCGCTACTTCGCCGGGGAGGGCATCCGGGTGTGGGGGGCGCGGACGCTCGCCGCCGAGGCCAGCGAGTGGCGCTACCTCAACGTGCGACGCCTCAGCATCTCCATCGAGCAGGCCATCGCCAACGGCACCCGGTGGATGGTGTTCGAACCCAACGACTTCACCCTGTGGCGTTCGATCCGGCGTGACATCGGGGCTTTCCTCACCCGCGTGTGGCGCGACGGCGCGCTGCTGGGGCGCAGCCCCGAGGAGGCGTTCTTCGTCAAGTGCGACGAGGAGACCAACCCGCCGGACGTCCGCGACGCGGGCATGGTGATCGCCCACATCGGCATCGCTGTCGTCAAGCCGGCCGAGTTCGTGGTGTTCAAGCTGAGCCAGTGGGCCGGCGGCACCGAGACCGAGACGATCGGAGGCTGACATGCCCACCACCGCCACCCCGCAGCCCGGGGCCCCGGCCGACCCGTACCGGGCGTACAACTTCCGACTGCTCATCAACGGCGTCACCAACGGCCACTTCACCGAGATGACCGGGTTGGAGGTGAACATTCCCGGTCAGCCGTACCGGGAGCACGGCCTGGGTCGGATGCGGATGGTGCCCGGCCAGGCCGAGTACGAGCCGGTGACGTTGCACTTCGGCCTCACCGCCTCGCGCGAGCTGTGGGACTGGGTGAACGCCACCGCCCAGGGCACCCTCAACCGGCGCAACGTGTCGGTGGTGCTGCTCGACTCGGTCGGGACGGCCGAGGTGCTGCGCTGGAACCTGATCGAGGCGTGGCCGACCCAGTGGCGCGGCGCGCACCTCAACACCCTCAGCCACGAGATCGCGATCGCCTCGTTGACCCTGCGCTACGAACGCCTGGAGTTGGAGGCCGGTGGTGCCACCGCGCCAGCACCCGCGTAGCTGGCTGGCCGGCCGGTTGCGTTCGGCGGCCGGCGCGGTACAGCGCCTCGCCGGGCGGGTCGAGCCCGCCGGGCACCTTCCGCAGCAGCCACCGTCGGCGACGCCGGTGGCCACACCACGCCGGTTCGGGGAACCTCCGCAGCACTGGTTGGACCTGGTCGCCGCCCACGCTCCCGGTCTCCTGCACGACCTCGCCCTCGACCCGTCCCCGGCCGACAACGCCGAGGACCGGGCCCGGGGCGGGCTGCCGGGTCGGGTCGACGCCGTTGGCACGGACCCCACCGTGGACGGGAGGTTCGGCAGCGGTGGCAGCTTCGGCGTTCCCGCCGACCCGAGCGGCACGGGCGGGGCACCCGGGCGCGCTCCGGACACCGGCGGCGCTCGCGGGACCGCCGGGCGGGGAGCGGTTGTGAGCGGGTACGACGCGCCGACCAGGTCACCTGTCCGCAGCCGGTCGGGCCGTCCGTCGCAGGTCGGTGACCCGCCCGGTGGCGGCGAGGTCGGTGACCCTTCCCGTGGCGGCGAGGTCGGTGACCCTTCCGGTGGCAGCGCCCGGGGGTCCACCCGAGAGCGGGTGCCCCCGGCGGCCGGGCCGGCGGCGGCGACCCGGTCGGCCGGGACGACCTCGCCGGCGGGACCGGGCGCGGCGGTGCCCGGGGTACGGCCGGCCGCCCCTGCCCACGGCACAGCCGGCCACACCGCAGCCGCCGACACCAGTGCCGACGCGAGCAGGCTCGGCCGGCCCGGTGGCTCCCCGCCACCGATCCGCTCGATGGTCTTCGGGTCACCCGGCCCGGCGACCGGCCAACCTCGTCGGCCGGAGGCCGGACCCAGCCCGCGCCCGCCGCTCGGTCCACAGCGCTCCGGCGACGTCGACCACGGCGTGCGGCGGGCCACGGACCCGTCCCCCGCAGGACCGGCCGCTGACCGCCGCTCCGCTGGCCGCGACGGATTCCGGGGCGACTCCGACGGTCCGTCCCGACTCGCAGGGGACCGGCGCGACCGGCGCGACAGTGCGCCGAGCGGGGACCTGTGGTCGCGAGCGGACGCGGCGACGGGTCCGGCATCGCACGGACGCGCGGCCCGGTCGAACCCGGGCAGGCGCGCGGATCCCTGGACCGGCTGGAGCGCGGTGCGGGCCGAGGACACGGCGGCCTCCGGGCGCGTCGTGGACGGTGGGCCCTGGCTGGCCCTCCCCGGTGAGCCGGCACGACTCCCCGGCGCGTCACACGGCACCAGGACGACGGTGACCGACGGCGGACGGGCGGCGGGCACCGACGCACCGCGGCCGGTCGTGCCGTCGAGGGGCGTCGACCCGTGGCCGGCGCTGCCCGACGACAGCGTGCTGTGGTCGGTCGCCGGGGCCGCACTGGACACCGCCCAGTCGACCCGACTGGACCAGGAACAGGCGGGCGGCTGATGGAGCGCGTCGCCTTCCTCATCGACTCGTCAGGCGTCCGGGTGGACTGCCTGCTCAACCCGGAGACCGTGCAGGTGACCCGGCTGGCCGGCGTACGCCAACGGGGTGCCGGTGGTGGGCAGCTCACCGGGTCCGGCCTGGCCGACGACCCGCTCGTCTTCACCGGTGGCGGCCGGACCGAGCTGGTGCTCGACCTGCTCTTCGACGTCGACTTCGTGGAGGCGCAGGTGCGGCCGACCGACGTCCGGGTGCTCACCCGTCCGCTGTGGATGCTCGCGGAGAACTCCGCAGTCGAGCACGGCTGGCTGCGACCGCCACTGGTCCGGCTGGTCTGGGGCAAGACCTGGAACGTACCCGGGGTGATCATCGCGGTGGCGGAACGCTTCGACGCGTTCACCGGCACCGGGTCGCCGCGGCGGTCCTGGCTGCGGCTGAAGCTGGTCCGCGCCGCCGAGACGGCCGATCAGGCCGAGGCCGGCTTCGCCGAGGAGCTGGCCGCCGCCAGCACCCCGACCGCCGCGCCGGGCAGCGCGGTGATCGCCGCCGGTGACGGCGCGGCCGAGCCGGGCCGCTCCGGTGTGCGTTTCGACCTGCTGGCCAACGACGCGCTCGGCTCGCCGCTGCGCTGGCGGCTGCTGGCCGAGCACAACCGGATCACCGACCCCCTCGCGGTTCCGGCCGGCACCACCCTCGCCGTTCCACCGGCCGCCGGCACCGGGGTCGGCGCGACAGTCGGCGGCGCGGTGACCGGGTTGGCGCAGGCGGTGGCCGGTGCGGTGGGGCCGGCATACGCGGGCTCCTCGGTCGGCGGCCCGGCGTGGGCCACGACAAGCTCGGGTCCGCCCGGGTCCGGCGACAGTGGAGGTACGCCGTGACGAGCATCGCGCCCCGGGCGTTGACAATCCTGCTCGACGGCGCCGAACTGGTCGGCGCGGCACGCGAGCGGGTCCGCTCGCTGCGGGTGGCGGCCCGCCTCGACCAGCCCACCCAGGCCGAACTGGTGCTCGCCACAGGCGCCGGGACCGCCGCGTTCGACCCGGCGGTGCGCCCCGGCACGACACTCGACGTCCGGCTCGCCGACCACGCGGACGCCCTGTTCACCGGGGAGGTCACCTGTGTGGAGGTGGAGTACGCCGCCGACGGGGCTGCGGTGCTGCGGCTGCGGGCGTACGACCCGCTGCACCGGCTGCGCAAGCGGCAGGGGTTGCGGGTCTTCACGTCGGTGACCGCTGTCGAGCTGGCCAGTGAGCTGTGCGGCGCGGTGGGGCTTGCGGTGACCGCCGAGGTCGACGGCCCCCGGTTGGAGCGGTTGCTCCAGCACCGGCACAGCGACCTGGAGCTGCTGCGTGAGGTGGCCGGCCGGGCCGGGCTGCACCTGGCCGCCGACGGTGACGCCGTGCGGCTGGTCACCCTGGCCGGTTACGGGGAGCCGGTGACGCTGACGCTCGGCAGGGAGGTGCACTCCCTGCGGCTGTCCACGAACACCGACCAGGCAAGTGGTGCCAGCGCGGCGCTGGGCTGGCACCCGCAGCGGGCCGAGGTGATCAGCCAGCAGGCCGACGAGGCGCGCTGCGGCCGACCCGCCGACGACCGCCCGGACCCGGCCGACGTGGGGGCCGACAATGTGCGTACCGCCGTGGACCAGCCCGGCCGCAGCGACGACGAGTTGGCGGCGCTGGCCCAGGCCCGGCTGGACACCAGGGCGGCCACGCTGGTCACGGCCGAGGGGGTCGCCGAGGGCGATCCGGCGCTGCGGCCGGGCCGCCGCATCGACCTCGGCGGGGTGCCTGACCCGGTGCGCGGGGCGTACGTGCTGACCGAGGTGGTGCACACGGTGGACGGCAACGGACACCTGACCCGCTTCTCCACGGTGCCGCCGGTCAACTCCACGCCCCCGACCGGCGGCGCGGTGGTCACCCTCGGCACCGTCACCGACGTCGCCGACCCGGACGGGCTCGGTCGGGTCCGGTTGGCCCTGCCGGCGTACGGGGACCTGGACGCGGGCTGGCTCGCCGTGCTCTGCCCCGGGGCCGGGCCGGGCAAGGGTCTGGTGGCGCTCCCCGACCCGGACGACACCGTGCTGGTGGTGCTGCCCGGTGGCGAGCCGGCGTCGGGGATCGTGCTCGGTTCGCTGTTCGGCGCCGTCGAGCCGTACGACGCGGGCATCGACGACGGAAGGGCCCGCCGCTGGACGATGCGCACCTCCGGCGGGCAGTCGATAGTCGTCGACGACGTGCGGCGCAGCCTGCGGCTGGCCACCGAGGACGGCAGCTTCCTGGAGTTGACCCCCGACCTGGCCACCCTGCACGCGGCCTCCGACCTGGTGATCTCCGCACCCGGCCGGGCCATGGTGGTGCGCGCCCGCAGCGTGGACTTCCTGCACGCCGACTCGACCGAGGACCCGACCACCGCGGCGGAGCAGGCCCGAACGCTCGCCCGCGCCCACCACCAAGGAGGCGGCTGATGCGCTGGATCCACCGTGACTCCGTGATCACCTGCGACCACGACGGCCGGGTCGAGAACCAACCATCGCGGCAGTGGGTGACCGTCACCGGCGTCCCCGTGCTCGTCGACGACGACCCGGAGGGACGAAAGATCGTCGCCTGCCCGAACTACGGCCCGACCATCAAGCCGTGCACGAAGACGCTCACCGTCCGGGTCGGCTACAGCGACTGGGTCCGCGTCGACGGGCACCGGGTGGTGTTGTCGCACCTGGAGGGGTTCACCAACGGCACACCGCCGGGGCTGGTCAAGCACACCGTGCGCGACCCCCGCCAGCAGTTCCTGGGGGCGGACCGGTGAGGGCCTTCCGCTTCGTCGGCGCCGGCTTCGACGCCGGCCGGACCGGCGGGTTGGCGGTCACCGCCGCCGGTGGCCTGGCGATGACCGAGGGCGACGAGAGCGTACGCCAGGCGCTGTTCCTGCTGTTGTCGACCACGCCTGGCGAGCGGCTGATGCGACCCGGGTACGGCTCCCGGCTGCACCGGTTGGTCTTCGCGCCCAACGACGACACCACCGCTGGTCTGGCCATCCACTACGTCCGGCAGGCCATCGCCAGGTGGGAGCCCCGGGTCGAGGTGATCGACGTGGACGCCGGGCCGGACCCGGACGACGCGTGGCGGTTGGTGATCCGGTTGGACTACCGAGTGCGGGCCAGTCTGACCCCCGGGCAACTGGTCTTCTCCGTGGACCTGCTCCCCATCGACGAGCCCGCTCAGGGAGGAGCGTCATGACGCTGCCCGTGCCGCACCTGGACGATCGCGGCTTCCTCGACCTGGTCACCGAGGCCCGGGAACGGATCCGGCAGTCCTGCCCGGCGTGGACCGACCTGTCGGCGCACGACCCCGGGATGGCGCTTGTCGAGACGTTCGCCCACCTCACCGAGGTGATGATCTACCGGTTGAACCAGTTGCCGGAGAAGGCCTACGTCTCGTTCCTGAACCTGCTCGGGGTCACCCGGCACGCGCCGACCGCGGCCTGGGCGGACGTGCGCTTCACCCGCACCGGCACCGACCGCGGTGCGGTGCGTATCCCGGCCGGGCTGCGGGTCGCCGCGGCCCGGGGCGCGGACCCCCGGCCGGTCGTGTTCGTCACCACCGAGCCGGCGCTGCTGCCCGCCGACGAGACGTCGGTGACGGTACGGATGCACCAGTGCGAACCCGTCGAGGCGGAGCTGCTCGGGGTGGGCACCGGCCAGCCGGGGCAGGTGCTGCGCGCCGCGCACGCGCCGCTGACGCACACCGCCGAGGCACTGGACCTGCTGCTCGGGGTGGAGGTGCCGACCGGCACCGTCGAGCTGGGCGCGGCGGCCCGCGAGCACGACGGCCGCACGTTCGAGATCTGGCAGCCGGTGGAGAGCTTCGCCGGGCTCGGCCCGCAGGCCAAGGCGTACCTGGTCGACCGCTGCTCGGGCACCGTCACCTTCGCCCCGGCCCTCGACCTGCGCCCCGCCGCCGGGGCGACCCGGCACGACGAGGTCCCGGCCGACACCGACCCACCGGCCGCACCACCGGTGACCGTCGCGGCCGTGCCGCCGGCCGGACGGCAGGTCCGACTCTGGTACCGCGCCGGTGGCGGGCCCACCGGCAACGTGGCGACGGGCACGCTGACCAACCTGCGCGACCCACTACCCGGGGTACGCGTCGACAACCCCGCCCCGGCGGCCGGCGGCCGGGACATGGAGACGCTGGAGTCGGTGCTGCTGCGCGGCCCCTACGAGTTCTTCGCCCAGCAGCGCGCGGTCACCGCCCGCGACTTCGAGATCCTCGCGACCAGTTCCGGCGCGGTGGCGCGGGCGCGGGCGTTCACCCGCGCGGCGGTGTACAGCTTCGCCCGGCCGGGCGAGGTGGAGGTGGTGCTGGTGCCGTACGTGCCGGAGGCGGCCCGTCCGGGCGGCCGGCTGCCGGTGGCGGTGCTGCGCGAGCACGAGGTGCCCGAGGCCCGCCACCGGGTCGAGGCGGACCTGGAGGAACGCCGGATGGTCGGCATCCGCTCCCGGGCCACCTGGGCACGGTTCAAGGCGGTGTCGGTACGCGCCCGGGTGGTGGTGCGCCGCGAGGAGGACGTGGACGCCGTCCGCCGCCGCATCCACGACCGGCTGCACCAGACGTTGAGCCCACTGCCCACCGCGCTCAACCCGACCGGCTGGCCGTTCGGCGAGCCGCTGCGGGCGTCGAACGTGTACCGGCTGCTGGAGCACGCCGAGCCGGGCGTGCGCTACGTCGAGTCGGTGCGGTTCGTTGTCGACGAGGCGCCCGACGCGAACGTCCGCGCCCTCGCCACGGACCAGTACCAGCCGCGCACCTGGTACGCCGGGCGGGGCCCGGTGCTGTTCCGCTCCAGCAACGGCGGCGCCGGTTGGGAGCCGGCCGGACGCTTCGACGACGAGACGGTGGTGCGGGTGGCGCCCGCGCCCGCGCCGGTGCGGCCGGGCATCGTCGCGCGTGCCGGCTCGGTGGCGGTGGTGACGCTGCGCGCCTCGGGCGGCTCCCGGGTGCACCTGAGCACCGACCTGGGTGAGACGTGGTCGCTCCTCACCGACCTGGACGCACGGATCTCCGACGTGGCCTGGCTGGACCGCGACGGCGCGGGCGCGCTGCTGGTGGCCACCGACGCCGGCCTGTACGAGGTGTCGCTGCTGCCCGGGGCGGTGCCGTTGCAGATCCTGGTGGACCCGTCCGACGCCGACCGGGGCTTCTACGCGGTCCGCACGTTCGTCTCCGAACGGGGCGCACCGGGGGTGGCGGTGGCGGCGCAGGCGAGCTTCGGGGTGTACCTGTCGACCAGCGGCGGCCGACCCGGCAGCTTCAGCCACGTCGGTTTGGCCAACGTGGACAACCGGGTCCTCGCCGTGCAGTACGACGGCCCGGCCACCCTGCTGTGGAGCGGCGCGGGCGAGCCGGACCCGAAGAAGCCCGGCCAGGGCTGCCACCGCACCCGGCTGTTCGAGTCCGACGTGAAGTGGCAGTCGATGCAGTCCGGGTGGATCGGCGGCACCTGCCGGGACCTCGCGTTCGCCGGCCAGCAGGCGGTGGCGGCCACGCAGAGCGGCGGGGTGCTGCGGCTGGACACCCTGGCCGCCCAGCCGCAGTGGCTGGCGGTGTCGGTCAACTGCGGGTTGCCGCTGCGGGACCGGACCCGGTTCGTGCCTGTCGACGCCATCGCGGTGAGCGGCCCGACGGGCGGCGGCGCGCCGACCGGAGGCACCGGCGGCACGGGCGGAGGCACCGGCGCGACGGAGCGGCTGATCCTGGCCAGCGGCGAACGCGGCGTACACCGCAGCGCCGACGCCGTCACCTGGACGCCAAGCGCCAACCAGGCCACCGCCGACGTGGTGACCGTTCCGGATACCTGGCTGCTCTGCTCCGGCGAGCACGACATCGAGGTGGTGCGCCAGGATGCGACGCTCGGCGATTGAACGGCTGCTGCCCGCCGCCTACCAGCGGGCCTGCGTGCCGGGCAGCGTGCTCTGGGCGCTGCTCGACGTGATGGAGGGGCTGCACGCCCCGGACGAGGCGATCCTCGCCGAGGTGGACGCCCTGTTCGACCCGTACCGGGCACCGGACGCGCTCGTGGTGCGGTTGACCCGCTGGGTGGCGATGGACCACGTGGTGGCCTCGCCGCGGCCGGACGCCCCGCTGCCGCTGCCGGTGGGTCGGCTGCGCGACCTGGTGGCCAACGCCGCCCTGCTGGCCCGCTGGCGCGGCACCCCGTACGGGCTCCGCCGGGCCCTGGAGCTGGCCACCGGGATGTCGGGCTTCACCATCGACGAACCCGCCGAGCAGCCTTTCCACGTCGTGGTACGGGTGCCGGCCGCCGCCGCCGGTCAGCTCGCCGTGATCACCCGCATCGTCGAGGCGGAGAAACCCGCCTCGGCCACCGTCGAGATCGTCCTGACAGAGGAGCCGTCATGACCACCGAGTGGGCGGTCGTCGCCGCCGCCGAACAGTTCACCCTCGACCCGCGCAACAGCGGCGAGTTGACCTTCACCGTCTCCAACCCGGGCAACGCGCCGGACACGGTGGTGTTCGACGTGGCGCCCGGTGACGGCTCCCAGCGGGCGTGGTTCACCGTGGCCGAGCCGCAACGGGTGGTACCCGGCCAGGGCTCGGTGTCGTTCCTGGTCAAGCTCGCCGTACCGGCCGGAACCCCGCCCCGGCGCTATGACATGACCGGGTTCGCGTACTCGGCCAACACGGCGCCGGAGGAGAGTTCGCGCTCCAGCGGCCGGGTCACCTACGAGGTGCGGGCGGTGGCGCCGCCACGGCGTACCCCGTGGTTGTGGATCGCCGCCGCGGCGGCGTTGGTGCTCGTGGTGGTCGCCGTCGGGGTGGTGTTGCTGACCCGCGACGGCGACCCGGTCCCCGGCGAGCCGCGGGTGGTCACCGTCGAGGCGGAGAGTCTGGTGCCGAGCGCGGTGGTGGAGTCTCCGAAGAAGAGCGGGGCAAAGGTGGAGGAGCAACCCAACTGCTGTGAGGTGACCTGGTCCGGCGACAAGCAGCTGTTCTTCCAGGGGTTGGCGATCGGCGACAGGGTCACCGTGACGGTGCAGATCCCGGCCGACGGCACCTGGCGTTTCGCGACGGTACGCACCACCTCCCTCGACTACGCCAACACCGTCTTCACCATCGATGGTCAACAGGTCGGCGGGACGTTCCTCGGCTTCACGCCGACGGTGCGCAAGACCGAGTTCCTGGACGTCGGCACGGTCCAGCTCAGCAAGGGCCCGCACCAGGTGGCGTTGCTCGTGGTCGGCAAGACGCAGGGCACGAACCGCTACTTCGCGGGTGTCGACGAGATCCGGTTCACCGAGATCGTGGCGCAGGCCGTGGCGCGATGAGTGGTCGGCAGAAGGCGCTGCTGGGGCTCCTCGCCGTCCTGCTGGTGGGGCTCTTCGTGGTCGCGGTCAGCGCGGGCCGCGACGACCGGGGTGACCCGGGGGCCCGGCACGGGTTCGTCGACAGGTTGGGCGCGCTCGGCGGCGAACGCTCCGCGGTGGATCCGGCGACGGTCAGCGCGGACTGCGCCGACGAGACGGGCCGGCTGGAGTTCAGCGGCACCTGCGTGGTGCGGGTCGCGGACCCCGGTGGGCTGCGCACCCTGGTACTGCGCAGCGCGGCACGGTTCACCGTCGTCGCCCCGGCGCCCGGCGACGCCGACCTCACCATCCGCGACGAGGTCGAGCCGGCCGAGGACGGCACCGGCGCGGTGGCGAAGGTCGCCGTGGACCAGGCCGCCGAGGTCGGCCTCACCTGCCCTGGCCTGGGCGGCTGCACGGTCGTCGTGGCCACGTCCTGAACCGACAGGGATCGAGAGGAAGGGGCCGCCGTGGGTGACCTGCGCAAGCCGTTCCTGCTGATGGCCATGCTCGCCATCGTCCTGGCGATCGGGGTGGAGCTGGGCGCCGGGCTGCTGCTCGGCGGCGCCGACGCCGGCGCGGCGCTCGCGGACAGCGCCGGCTCGCTCGACGTGGAGATCGACGACGTGTCCGGGGTCAGCGAACCGTCCGGTCGGGGCACCGGCTACCTGGCGTTGATCGACGCGGTGGCGGTCTGGAGCACCGGGCTGTTCTGCCTGGGCCTGCTGCTGCCCGAGCGTGTCCAGGGTCGGGTGCAGGGTGTGGCCAGCCTGATCTTCTCGATAATCCTGATCATCGTCGGGCTCGTCGCGTTGGTCATCGCGTTCGTCGAGCTGATGATCATGGTGTCGCTCTTCCTGGCCGTCCCGTTCGGAACGCTCGCGTACCTGGCCCTGTGGGGGTTCTTCCCGGTCGGCGAGGCGGCGGTGCTGCTCGGGCTGGTGCTGCTGCTCAAGCTGGTCTGGGCCGGAATGCTGGTGCTGGCCCAGCCGCGGTTCCTACAGAACAAGGGCCTCGTCCTGCTGATCCTCACCACCCTGCTGTGCACGGTGGTGCTGGAGTTCCTGCACAACCTGGTGCCGGTGATCCTGGTCAGCATCGTCGACGACGTGGCGGCGCTGGTCTTCGCCATCATCGCGATCATCTGGGGGCTGGTGCTGCTGATCGGCTCCATCCCCGCGATCGTCAAGGCCATCCGAGTAACCGCCGCCCTCCCGTCCCGCTGACCCCCGGTCGCCCCTGCCCCACCCCCGGGTGGGGGGACCATGACGTTTGCGGTATCGGCAGCGGTCGGGTGGATTGTCCGTGACCCTGACGGCGTGGACGAGACGCCGGGGCGTGACGCCGTGGAGCTGCGCGTACACGGCATCTCCGGCGTCACCGCCGAACGGATTCTCGACCACCCGGTCGTGGTCCGGGTCGCCGGGGACACGCACGCGGGCTTCTTCCGCCCCCGCGTCTCGCTGTTGACCTACGGCTCACCGCTGCGGCGCACCTACGCACGGCTCTACCCGGCGTACCTCGGGCCGCAGGTGCTGCACGACCTGGGCGGGCGGATCGGGTGGCGGTGGCGCAACCTGTGGCGCGACACCGACCCGATCGGTCGGCCGGTGTTCCCTCCGGGCCCGGACGGAGCACCGCCGGGCGTCGACGTCGACGTCCGACTGCGTGACCCCCGCAGCCTGACCATCGACCCGGCGGACACCGTGCCGCCGCCGATCGAAGGGCACTGGCCGCACCACACCCAGGCCGTGTACCAGGCGGCGATCCACGAGCTGACCGACCGATCCGGCTGACCGCAGGACCGGTGCGGAGGTCACGGCACCGCCGCGACCAGGGCCGCCACCGCGTCCCGGTCGAGGGTTCCGTCGACCACCCACACCCGGTAGCGGCCGTGCCGGCTCCCGCCGACCGGCAGCACCGCCGGACGGTCGAACGCGAACGCCACACAGACCCCCGGATACATCCCGGTCCGCACGAACCACCTGTCCCCGTGGCCAAGACCCGCGAAGACCAGGGTGTACGCCCCGCCGCCCGACCCGACGCCGGTCAGCGCGAGCCACGGCGCCGCGCTGCCGTTGACCGTCTCCTCCCCGGCCGCGTCGGCGGTGAACACCTCCGGCTCGCCGTCGGCGACGGCCCGCCAGAAGAACCCGCCGTAGCCGGCCCCACCCGGGCGACCGTTGGTGGCCGGGCTACCCAGGTACACCTCCCGGTCGTCCGGGGCGACGAGGACGGACTCCAGGTCGAGCCGCCAGACGTCCGGTGCGAGCACCGACGCGGCGAGCCACCTGCGCTCGGTCAGCAGGACCTGACCGGCCCGGTCGCGCCACTGGAGATCATGCGCGTACCGGCCCGGGGACCGCTCGACCTCGCCGGTGTGGGCGATGACGCCGTGGTCGTCGCGCCAGGTGTAGCCGACGTCGCGCACGTAGGTGCGGCCACCCCAGAGGTTGCTGCCGTTGACGTCCTGCACCGCGAGCGAGGCGCCGAGGTGCCACACGTGGTCGGCGGGGAGCGCGTCGGTGACCACCGTTCCGCCGAGGGTGCGTACCGGATGCAGGTACGGTCGCGGCCCGTGCCGCGCGTCGAGCGCCGGGTCGAGCACGTACTCGGCCACCTCGGTGGCCCCGACGGTCAGCCGCACCGGCTCCCCCGCCCCGGTCACGGCAGCTCCCCGACGACGGCCGGGGCCGGTCGGCGGACGGTCGGGTCGGCGGGCCCCCGCTGGCCGGTGGTGGGGTGGGCCGAGACCGGCCGGCGGACGGTGACGGCGTGCAGGGCGGCCATGGTGTAGCCGGCGAGGATCGGCACCGCGACCGGGGTGACCAGGGCGGCGAGCAGCCCGGCCAGCGCGACGACCCCGGTGAGCGCGGCCCAGCGGATGGGCGCGTCGAGGCAGGCGCGGGCGGCGGACCGGGCGCAGGCCCGCCACCGCCCGCCCCCGTTGCCGCCCACCTCGACGACGACAAGCCCGGCGTACCCGACCAGGCTGGCCGCGATCAACGCCGTCGCCAGCAGCGCCACCGTGCCGCCCGGCACCCGGCCGGTGGCCAGCGCGGCCAGGTCGGCGGCGAGCAGCCCGGTCACGGTGAGCGCGAGCAGGCTCACCGGCAGACCTGGCAGCAGCGAGCGCCCGAACCGGCGCACGGTCGTGCCCGCCGACGGCCAACTGCCGGTGCGCGTCCAGTCGTGCAGCGCCGCACTGGCCGTGCCGACCGCCGCGGCGGCGCTGAGCAGGGGGGCCGCCGCGAGGGTCAGCAGGATGCCGAGCAGCGCCAGGTCGGCGGCGTCGCGGGCGACGTCGCGCCAGTCCCGTCGCCCGCCGGTGTCGTCGGGTTCGGCGGGTTCGGCCCGCGATGTCGGTTCAGCCCTTGATGCCACTGGTGTTGATCCCCTCGACGAGCATCCGCTGGAACGCGACGAAGAACAGGAAGACCGGCAGCAGGGACAGCACCGACATGGCGAACATCGGGCCGACCGCGCTCTGACTCGTCGAGTCGATGAACAGGGTCAGTGCCACGGGCACGGTGTAGTCCTCCAGTTGGGACAGGAAGACCAGTTGGCGGAAGAAGTCGTTCCAGGTCCAGATGAACGAGAAGATCGCCGTGGTGACGAGCGCCGGGCGGCTCAGCGGCAGGATGATGTGCCGGAAGATGCCGAACGGGCCGGCCCCGTCGATGCGGGCCGCCTCGTCCAGTTCCCGGGGAACCCCGCGCATGAACTGCACCATGAGGAAGACGAAGAACGCCTCGGTGGCCAGGAACTGCGGAATGAGCAACGGCAGGTACGGCCAGTCGCCGCCGACCAGCCCGAGCGTCCGGAAGAGGATGTACTGCGGCACGATCAGCACGTGCTGGGGCAGCAGCAGCGTGCCGATCATGACGGCGAACCACATGCCGCGCAGTCGGAACCGCAGCCGGGCGAAGGCGTACGCGGCCAGCAGGCAGGAGAGCCCGTTGCCGACGACGGTGAGCAGGCTGACCATGACGCTGTTGAGGAAGAACCGACCGAAGCTGACGTCGAAGTTGGACCAACCGGCGGTGTAGTTGCCCGGGGTGAACCGCTCGGGCAGCAGCCCGACGTTGTTGACGATCTCCTCCTGGGACTTCAGCGAGGTGCCCACCATCCAGATCAGCGGGTAGAGCACCACGGCGACGATCGCCACCAGGATCAGCAGTCGCAGCACGGGTCGTCCGCCGGGCCGGCGACGCGCGGTCGGCGGCGCTGCGGTCGGCGCGTCGGCCGTCGGGGTCGCCGTCACCATCACCGGTCCTCCCCGTCGGAGTAGTGCACCCAGAACCGCCCGGTGCTGAAGAAGATCGCGGTGATGACCGCGATGGCGAGCAGGAACACCCAGGCCATCGCCGAGGCGTAGCCCATGTTGAGGTCGGTGAAGCCGGTGATGTAGAGGTTCAGCGTGTACATCAGGGTGGAGTCGACCGGGCCGCCGGTGCCGTTGCTGAGCACGAACGCGGCGGTGAAGCCCTGGAAGCCGTTGATGGTCTCCAGCACCAGGTTGAAGAAGATGACCGGGGAGAGCATCGGCAGGGTGACGTTGCGGAACTGACTGAACCGGCCGGCCCCGTCGACCGAGGCGGCCTCGTACAACTCGGTGGGCACCTGCTTGAGCCCGGCCAGGAAGATCACCATCGGTGCGCCGAACTGCCAGATGGCAAGCACCATCAGGGTTTCCAGGGCCCAGTCGGGGTCGTTGACCCACGGTTTGCCGGTGATGCCGAAGACGCTCAGCAGCGAGTTGAACGCGCCGTCACGGTTGAACATGTTGACCCAGACGATGGCGAGCGCCACGCTGCCGCCGAGCAGGGACGGCAGGTAGAACAGGCCGCGGAACAGCCCGACGCCGCGCCAGGCGCGGTTGAGCAGCAGCGCCACGCCGAGCGCCGCGGCCAGCTTCAGGGGTACGGCGACGAGCGCGAAGGTCAGTGTCACCCGCACCGCGTGCCAGTACGACGGGTCGGCGGTGAACATCCGCTCGTAGTTGGCCAGCCCCACCCACCGCACCTCGGAGAAGGGGGTGAGGATGTCGTAGTCGGTGAAGCTCAGGTAGAGCGACAGCAGCATGGGGATCGCCGTGACACCCATCAGGCCGATGAGCCACGGCGACAGGAAGACGTACCCCGCCAGACCCTCGCTGTGCCGGAAGCGTCCGGGCCCACGCCTTTCGGTGTGGGCCCGGGCTGCTCCGCGGCCGCGTCGGGTCGGGTCGGGCGCCGTGGTCAACGCCACGAACAGCTCCTCTCCTCGCCTCGCGGGGCGGTCAGGCGATTGCGGACTTGCACGCCTCGACGAACTGGGCGGCGGCCTCGGCGGGGGTGGCCCGGCCGTACTGCGCGTTCTCGGCGGCCTTGACCAGCTCGGACTTCACCTTGCTGTGCCCCTTGATCGGCACCTGCGGCGACTCGCCGAACTTCTGGGTCAGCTCCGCCTCGACGGCGATGGACTGCTTCATGGCCGGGTCGGTGGTGTCGTCGCTGACCACCCGGCGCAGGTCCAGGTTGGAGGGCAGGCCGCGGTCGGTGCCGAGCAGCTTGACCACCTCCAGGTCGTTGTTCAGGAAGTTGATCACGTCGACGGCGACGTCCCGGTGCTTGCTGCCCTTGAACACCGACCAGTACATCGAGGCCCGCGCCCACTGCGCGCTGGGGTCACCGGGGTACGCGATCACACCCAGCTCGTCCTTGGTGTTCTTCTTCAGGTCCGGCATCTGGTTGGCCCAGACCCAGGAGGTCGCGGACTTGCCGGTGACCACCAACTGCTTGGTGACGTCGCTGGAGTTGCCCTCGTGGATGACGTCGGCGGTCGGGGTGGCCTTGCGGTCCCGGGCGCCCTTCCACAGGTCGAACCACGCGGTCACGTCCTCGGCGGTGAACCCCAGCTCGTTGCCCTTGTAGAGGTCCTTGCCCTGTTGGCGCAGCCAGACCCAGAGCGCCTTGTAGTCGGCGCTCGGGTCCTGGGTGCCGGGCACCTTGGTCTTGGCGGTGACCTGCTCGGCCCAGGCGATGTGCTGCTCCCAGCTCATCCCCGTGGTCGGCTCGGGCAGGTTGTGCGTGGTCAGCAGCGTCTTGTTGTAGACCAGGCCCTGGGTGTTCTCCCCGGCGGCCAGGCCGGCGAGCTTGCCGTCGACCACGCCGTACTGCCAGAGGCTCTTGGGGAACTTGGAGGTGTCCAGCTTTCCGGACTCCTGGTACGGCGTCAGGTCGAGCGTGGTGTTGCGGGCCGCGTACTCGGCGAGGTAGTTGTCGTCGATCTGGAACAGGTCGGGCGGGTTGCCGCCGGCGGTGAGGGTGGCCAACTTGTCGAAGTAGCCCTGGTTGGCCTGCCAGGTCTTCTCGAAGGTCACGTTCGGGTGCTTCCTGGTGTAGAGGGCCAGCGCGTCCTCGGTCAGCTTGGCCCGGGCGTCGCCGCCCCACCAGAAGATGGACAGCTTGACCGGCGCGTTCGGGTCGGCGGCGCCGCCGTCGTCCCCGCAGGCGGCGGCACCGAACATCAGCGGTGCGGCAACCGTCACGGCGAGCAGGCCACGCAGCAGGTGCCGCCGGGGCAGCGGGGTACGGTGGGCGCGCCCGGCGGGCGCGTCAGTGGTGGGGGGCGTTGCGGGGTGCATGTGCGCTCACTCCTCGGCATTAGGAGGCGACGGCGTCACCGGTGGCCGCAGTCGGGATGCCCGGGCCCGCAGGGCAATGCGGGTCCGGGCCACGCGGTGCGGCCAGGGGACGTGCCGGTCGGGCGTACGGGCCCGGGCCGGTCGAGTCGCGGATGACCAGGTCGGTCTGGAGCATTACCTGTGCGGTGGTACGACGGACGCCGAGCGCCGTGCCGGCACCGGGCCCCCGCGCGCCGCGCGGTGACTCGATGTCCTGTTGCAGCAGCATGTCGACGGCCGTCCGGCCGGCAGCCGCGGTGGGTGTGGCCACCGTCGTCAGTTTGGGGCGGGTCAGCCGGCTCAGGGTGATGTCGTCGACCCCGACGACGCTCACCTCCTGCGGCACCCGGACCCCGAGCGCGTCGAGCCCTTCGATCAGGCCGATCGCCATCAGGTCGTTGTAGGCGAGCACCGCCGACACGTCGCTGCGCCGCACCTGCTCGGCGACCGCGGAGCCGCCGACCTCGGTGGGCGCGTTGGGGCCGAGCACGGTCAGCTCCGCGCCACCGGCGCGGGCCGCCGCGCCGGCTGCCCGGCGCATCTCCCGGTTGGTCCACGAGCTGCGCGGGCCACCGAGCAGCGCGATGCGCCGGTGCCCCAGGCCGACCAGGTGCTCGATCGCCGCGCGGGCGCCCTGCCCGACGTCCATCAACACACAGGGCAGCCCGGTCACCTGGCGGTTCACCACGACCAGTGGCACCTCGCGGCTGAGCTGCTCGATCAGGCTGTTGCTCATCCGAGGGCTGCACAGCAGCACGCCGTCGACCTGTTTGGCCAGCGCGTGGACCAGCTCTTCCTCGGCGGTCGGGTCCTCGTTGGTGTCGGCCACGAAGACGTGGTAATCGCGGTGCCGGGCCTGACTCTCCGCCGCCTTGATCAACGGCGGGAAGAACGGGTTCGCGATGTCCGCGATGATCAGCCCGATGTTGTGCGTCCGCCCGGTGATCAGGGCGCGGGCGGCGCGGTTCGGCCGGTAGCCGAGGTCCTCCGCGCAGGCCAGCACCCGGACCCGGGTCTCCGGGTTGACCAGGTGGGGGGCGGAGAAGGTGCGGGACACGGTGGAGATGTGCACGCCTGACGCCCGGGCGACGTCCCGAATGGTGACTGGCACGGCGACCCCTTCGTCCGATGTGGTGGCGGTCACTGGGTGTGGCCCATTAATGCAAACGGTTGCGCCAGTGTCAACGGTCAATGGTTACGGCTTCGTTGCGCCCACACTCCCCTTGGTGACCTGCTGCCCCGCAAACACCGACAAATGACGCTGATCCCGGTGCCGTCGTTGACGCGATCGGATCGATCGTGATTACTTCATTGCAAACCTTTGCAGCCCCACGGGAGGCGACCGCATGTCACCGAGAGCCGCCGGACGGGCCCGCTACGCCGTCGTGGGCACCGGCGCGCGGGCCGAGATGTTCGTCCGGGCGTTGGTGCTCGACCACGCCGACACCACCGAGCTGGTCGCCTTCGCCGACACCAACCAGGCCCGGATGGACGCGCACAACCGCTGGCTGGGCGAGCTGGGTCACCGCCCGGTGCCCACGTACCCGGCTGCGGACTTCGCGGCCATGCTGGAGAAGGAACGCGTCGACGTCGTCCTGGTCACCAGCGTGGACGTCACCCACGACGAGTACGTGGTGGCCGCGCTGCACGCCGGCCGGGAGGTCGTCACCGAGAAACCGATGACCGTGGACGCGGCCCGCTGCCGGCGCATCCTGGACGCGGTGACCGAGACCGGCGGCCGGGTCACCGTCGCCTTCAACTACCGCTACAACCCGCTGCACGAACAGGTCCGCCGGCTGCTCGCCGAGGGCGCGGTCGGTGAGATCGGTTCGGTGCACTTCGAGTGGCTGCTCGACGTCCGGCACGGCGCCGACTACTTCCGTCGCTGGCACCGCGACAAGGCCACCTCCGGCGGGCTGATGGTGCACAAGGCCAGCCACCACTTCGACCTGGTCAACTGGTGGCTGGCCGCCACCCCGGTCGAGGTGTACGCGGCCGGTCGGCTGTTCTTCTACGGCCAGGACGGTCGCCGGCACGGCTACGCCCGCGACTACGACCGGGCGCACGGCTCCCCCGCCGCCGCCGACGACCCGTTCGCGCTGCGCCTCGACGCCCACCCCCGGCTGCGTGAGCTGTACCTCGACGCCGAGGCCGAGGACGGCTACCAGCGCGACCGCAACGTCTTCGCCCCCGGGGTGAGCATCGAGGACGACATGGCGGTGCTGGCCCGCTACTCCACCGGCGCCACCATGACGTACCACCTCACCGCGTACGCGCCCTGGGAGGGTTACCGGGTGATGGTCAACGGCAGCCGGGGCCGACTGGAGCTGGACGTGGCCGAGAACGACTTCGTCGACCGGGGCACCGCCGGCGCGGTCAAGGGGGCCGCCCTGCACGGCACCGACGCGCCGGCCGAGGGCGGTGGTGCGACGCTGACCCTGCGCCCGTTCTGGGCCCCACCCCGGCAGATCCCGGTGGAGGGTCGCAGTCGGCACGGGCACGGCGGCGCGGACGCCCGGATGACCGGCGTTCTCCTGGGGGGTCAACCCGACCCGTTGGGCCGCGCCGCGACCGCCGACGACGGCGCGTTGGCCCTGCTCACCGGCCTGGCCGCCAACCGGTCCTTCGAGACCGGCGAACCCGTCCGCGTCGCCGACCTGCTCACCCCCCGCTGACACAGGAGACGAGGAGCCGCACCCCGTGCCCACGTTCGACCACACCGACCTGCTCCTGCCGCCCGAACCGGGCCAGCGCGCGCTGGCCCGGGAGCTGTACGCCCTGGCGGCGGAGCAACCGATCATCTCGCCACACGGGCACGTCGACCCGGCCCTGCTCGCCGAGGACCGTCCCTTCCCGGACCCGGCACAGCTGCTCATCGTGCCCGACCACTACCTCACCCGGATGCTGCTCAGTCAGGGCGTACCCCCGGCGGACCTGGGGGTGCCCACCCGCGACGGCAGCCCGGTGCAGACCGACGGGCGGGTGATCTGGCGACGCTTCGCCGCGCACTGGCACCTGTTCCGGGGCACCCCGTCGCGACTCTGGCTGGAGCAGACCTTCCGCACCGTGTTCGGGGTGCACACCCCGTTCGGCCCGAGCGCCGCCGACGCCGTGTACGACGAGATCGCGGCCCGGCTCGCCGAGCCGGAGTTCCGGCCCCGGGCACTGTTCGAGCGGTTCGGCATCGAGGTCCTGGCGACCACCGAGTCGCCGCTGGACGACCTCGCCGCGCACGCCAAGCTCGCCGCCGACGGCTGGGGCGGGCCGGGCGGCCGGGTGGTCACCACGTTCCGCCCGGACGACGTGGTGGACATGGAGTACGAGGGTTGGTCGTCGAACCTGGACCGGCTCGGCGATCGGGCCGGCGAGGACACCACCACGTACGCCGGCTACCTGGCCGCGCTGCGGGCCCGCCGGGCCGCGTTCATCGCCGCCGGCGCGACCTCCTCCGACCACGGCCACCCCACCGCCCGTACCCTCGACCTGACCCCGGCCGAGGCCGCGCGGCTCTACGACCGGGGTCGGCGCGGTGCGGCCGATGCCGCCGACGCGGAGGCGTTCCGGGCGCACATGCTCGTGGAGTTCGCCCGGATGTCGCTCGACGACGGCCTGGTCCTGCAACTGCACCCCGGCGCGGTACGCAACCACAACCGCTGGCTGCACGCCCGGCACGGCCGCGACGTGGGCGGCGACATCCCGCAGGCCACCGAGTACGTGCACGCGCTCGCCCCGCTGCTCGAGCGCTACGGCAACGACCCGCGACTGACGGTGGTGCTCTACACCCTCGACGAGGACACCTTCACCCGCGAGCTGGCGCCCCTCGCGGGCGGGTACGCCGCGCTGCTCCTCGGCGCGCCCTGGTGGTTCCTGGACTCCCCGGAGGTGCTGCGCCGGTTCCGGGAGGCAGTCACCGAGAGCGCCGGCTTCTACAACACCGCCGGGTTCGTCGACGACACCCGGGCGTTCTGCTCCATCCCGGTCCGCCACGACGTGGCCCGCCGGGTGGACGCCGGCTTCCTGGCCCGGCTCGTCGCCGAACACCGGCTGCCGCTGGACGAGGCCGCCGAGACCATCGTCGACCTGGCGTACCGGCTGCCCAAGCGGGTCTTCAACTTTGGGAAGGGCGAGCAACTGTGACGGTGACTATCACCTCCGTCGAGGTGCACGACGTGCGGTTCCCGACCGCCGCCCGGGGCGACGGCTCCGACGCGATCAACCGGGGTGACTACTCGGCGACGTACGTGGAGCTGGGCACCGACGCCGGCCCGACCGGTGCCGGGTTCACCTTCACCAACGGTCGGGGCAACGAGATCACCTGCGCGGCGGTGCGCGCCCTGGCCCACCACGTGCGGGGACGGACCATCGAGGAGATCACCGCCGAGCCGGTCGCGTTCTGGCGCTCACTCAGCGCGGACGTGCAGTTGCGCTGGCTGGGCCCGGAGAAGGGCGTCATCCACATGGCGACCGGCGCGCTGGTCAACGCGGTGTGGGACCTGCGGGCCACCCTGGCCGGCAAGCCGATGTGGCGCTTCCTCGCCGAACTGCCCACCGAGGACCTCGTCGCGAGCGTCGACTTCCGACACATCCGCGACGCGCTCACCCCGGACGAGGCGACGGCCATCCTGGACAAGGGGCGCGACGGGCTGGCCGACCGGTTGGCGACCCTCGAACGGGACGGTTTCCCGTCGTACACCACTTCGGTCGGGTGGCTCGGCTACCCCGACGACAAGGTGCGGGCGTTGACCCGGCAGGCGTACGCCGACGGCTGGCGGGCGATGAAGATGAAGGTGGGCGGTCCGCTCGCCGACGACCTGCGGCGGGCCCGGATCATCCGCGCGGAGATCGGCCCGGACGCGCTGCTCATGATGGACGCCAACCAGGTCTGGGACGTCGACGAGGCGATCACCGCGATGACGGCGCTGGCCGAGGTGGACCCGTACTGGATCGAGGAGCCCACCCACGCCGACGACATCCTCGGGCACGCCCGGATCGCCCGAGCGGTGACCCAGCTCACCGGCGGGCGCTGCCGGGTCGCCACCGGTGAGGTGGCCGCCAACCGGGTGATCTTCAAACAGCTACTCCAGGCCGAGGCGATCGGCGTCATGCAGGTCGACGCGTGCCGCGTCGGCGGCGTCGACGAGGTCCTGGCCGAGCTGCTGCTGGCGGCGAAGTTCGGCGTGCCGGTCTGCCCGCACGCCGGCGGCGTGGGCCTCTGCGAGTACGTCCAGCACCTGGCGATCTTCGACTACCTGCGGGTGGGCACCAACCTGGACGGTCGGATGATCGAGTACGTCGACCACCTGCACGAACACTTCGTCGACCCGGTGCGGACCCGCGGCGGCCGCTACCTGCTGCCCGAGCGCCCCGGCTACAGCGCGACGATGAAACCGGCGTCGATCGCCGAGTTCCGCTTCCCGGACGGTCCGGCATGGCGGTGACCGTCGGCGCCTCCCGGCTCGGCCTGGGCATGCTGCGCCGGCTACCCGCCGAGGCCCGACCGCTGATCCGGCCGGGCACCGTGCCGACCGGCGTCGTACACCTGGGGTTGGGGGCTTTCCACCGGGCGCACCAGGCCGTCTTCACCGAGGCGGCGGTCGGCGCGGCCGGCGGCGACTGGGGCATCGTGGCCGTCGCCCCGCGCAGCACCGCCCTGGTCGAGGCGCTCGCCGCGCAGGACAACCTGTTCAGCGTCAGCACCCTCTCCGCCGCCGGCAGCACCACCCAGGTGGTGGGCGCGCTGAGCGGCGTCCGCCACGCCCCCAGTGACCCGGACGCCGTGGTGGCGCTGCTCGCCGACCCGGCGGTCCGGGTGGTGACCCTGACCGTCACCGAGAAGGCGTACCAGCTCGACCCGGTCACCGGTCAGCTCAGCCCGGACGCGGCCCTCGCCGCGGACCTGGCCGGCGGTCGGCCGCCGAGCACCGTACCCGGGCTGCTGCTGCGCGGGCTGGCCGCGCGGGCCGCCGCGGACGCCGGGCCGGTGGCCCTGGTCAGCTGCGACAACCTGCCATCCAACGGCCGGCGACTGCGCGGCATGCTGGACCAGGCGGTCGGCCGGGCCGGCGAGGTACCCAGCGGCCTGGTCGACTGGGTGACCGCGAACGTCACCTGCCCCGGCACCATGGTGGACCGGATCGTGCCGGCCAGCACCCCGGAGACGATCGAGGCCGCCCGCCGGGCGCTGGGCGTGACCGACCTGGCCGCGGTGGCCGCCGAGCCCTACGCGCAGTGGGTGATCGAGGACGACTTCCCCGGCGGACGGCCGGGCTGGGAGCACGCCGGGGCGGTGCTCACCGACGACGCCGGCCCGTGGGAGCGACTGAAGCTGCGCACCCTCAACGGCGTGCACTCGGCCATCGCCTACCTCGGAGCCCTCGCGGGTCGGGAGACGATCGCCGACGCGCTGGAGATCCCCCACCTGCGCGACGTGCTGCGCCGGCTGATCGCCGAGGACGTGGCGGCCAGCTTCACCCCGCCCGACGGGGTCCAGGTGGTCGACTACGGCGAGCAGGCCCTCGCCCGGTTCGGCAACCCGGCAATCCACCACCGCACCCTCCAGGTGGCGATCGACGGCTCCCAGAAGCTGCCGCAGCGCGTCCTGCACACCATCGCCGACCTGCGCGCGGCCGGGCGGTCCGCACGCTGGGGCGCGCTGGTCGTGGCGTCCTGGTTGCGCTTCGCGCTGGGGTACGCCGACGACGGCCGCCCGTTGCCGTTCCAGGACCCCCTCGCTGGGCCGATCCGGGCCGCGCTCGACAACGGGTCGCAGAGCCCGGCGGGCGCGGTCGACGCGGTCTTCGCACTCCGGGAGGTCATTCCGGTGGAGGTGGCCGAGGACGACGAGGTCCGCGCCGACGTGATCGCCTGGCTGACCGCGTTGGAACGACACGGCGTCGAGGCCACCCTGGCCGGTGCCCGGTGACCGGGTCGACCCGGGCCGGTCGGCGGTGAGTGCGGCCACCTCGCCGCCCCGGGTGGCGGTGATCGGGGCGAACGGGCACGGCCGGTGGCACCGGCGGGCGATCGCGCCCCTGCACGCCGCCGGTCGGCTGCGCCTGGTCGCCCTTGTCGACGTCCGACCGGTGGAGGACGACCGGGCCGCCCCGGTGCCACCCGGGGTGGCGGTGTTCACCGACCACCGGGCCATGCTCGCCGCCACCCGACCGGACGTGGTGGTGATCTGCACGCCGCCGCACACCCACCTGGCGATCGCCCGCGACGCCCTGGCCACCGGTGCCGACCTGCTCCTGGAGAAGCCGCCGGTGTTGTCACTGGCCGAGCACGAGGAGCTGACCTGGGCACTCACCGCCGCCGGCCGGGTGGCCCAGGTCGGCTTCCAGGCGCTCGGCTCGGCGGCCCTCACCGCGCTCACCGACGCGCTCGCCGCCGGCCGGCTGGGCACGGTCACCGGCATCTCCACCATCGCCGCCTGGCAACGGCCGGACGCCTACTACACCCGCTCCCCCTGGGCCGGTCGACGGAGTCTGGACGGCCGGCCGGTGCTCGACGGCGCGCTCGTCAACCCGCTCGCGCACGCCGTGATGCAGTGCCTGGCGATCGCCGAGGCCCTCGCCGGGGCGACGCCCTGGCCGTTCGCGATCGAGGTGGAACGCTACCGGGTCCGGCCGATCGAGGTGGAGGACACCGCCGTGCTGCGGGTCCGGTTCCGGGCCGGCCCGCCGGTGCTGGTGGCGGTGACGCTCGCCGCCGAGGAGTTCGTGGCGGGCGAGGTGGTGGTGACCGGCACGGCGGGGCAGGCGGTCCTGGAGTACGCGACGGACCGGTTGCGCCTACCCGGGGACGTGGTGACCCGTCGGGTGCCGGGGCGGCTGGGGCTGCTGGAGAACCTGCTCGCCCACCGGGTCGATCCGGCGGATGTGCCGCTGATCGCGCCGCTGGCCCGTACCGCCCCGTTCACCGCGCTGTTGGACGCGCTGCGGCCCGCGCCGGAGCCCCGGCTGCTCGACGGCGACCTGGTGACCACCATCGGCCAGGGTGGCGAGCAGGTCCGCCACCTGCGCGGTGTCGTCGACGTGCTGCGCCGGGCGGCCGACCGGGTGGCGCTGCCGAGCGAGTTGGCGGTGCCGTGGGCGTCCGCCGCGTACCGCGCCGAGCTGGCGGGATAGACGAACAACCGACCGGCCCCACCACAGCGAACGGAGAGAGCCGATGCGCAGAATCCTCGGCGGCGTCACAGTGGTCGCCCTCCTCCTCGGCGCCGCCCCGGCGGCCGCCGCACACCCGGGCGTACCGTCCGCCGACCGGCTCTCCTGGTTGGCTCGTCACCTCGGCCGGCAGGCGCTGCCCGAGCGGGACGGCTGGGCGGCCGACGGCCCCGGCACCACCGGCGGCTCGGCGGCCACGCCCGAGCGGACCCGGGTGGTGCACGACCGGGCGGAGCTGGTCGCCGCGCTCGGCGGCGACAACGCCGGCAACGCCGCCGACGCCACGCCGAAGCTCATCTACGTCGACGGTGTCATCGACGGCTTCGACGGCCCGGACGGCACCGCGCTGAGCTGCGCCGACCTGGCCGACCCGGGGTACCGGTTGGACGCGTACCTGGCCGCGTACGACCCGGCGGTGTGGGGACGGGTGGCACCGAGCGGCCCGCTGGAGGAGGCTCGGGTGCGCTCGGTGGCCAACCAGACCCGGCAGACCCAGATCAACGTCGGTCCGAACACCACGATCGTCGGGCTGCGCGGTGCCCGGTTGACCGGGCTCACCCTCATGATCGACCGGGCGTCGAACGTGATCGTCCGTAACCTCACCCTCGTCGACGCCCGGGACTGCTTCCCGGCCTGGTCGCCGACCGACGGCGAGGCTGGCAACTGGAACAGCCAGTACGACCAGATCTCGGTTCGCCGCAGCGAGAACGTCTGGGTCGACCACAACACCTTCACCGACGGCGACAACCCGGACAGCGCCCAGCCGGTGTACTTCGGTCGGCCGTACCAGGTGCACGACGGGTCGCTTGACGTCACGCACACCGCCAGCCTGGTCACCGCCTCCTGGAACCGCTTCACCAAGCGGGACAAGCTGCTGCTGATCGGCTCGTCGAACACCGTCGGCCCGGACGTGGGGCGGTTGAGGGTCACCCTGCACCACAACCTGTTCGACGGCGTCCTGCAACGGTTGCCGAGGGTGCGTTTCGGTCAGGTCGACGTCTACAACAACCACTACCGGCTCGGTGGGGACGGCTTCCAGTACGCGCTCGGCGTGGGTGTCCAGTCGGCGATCTACGCGCAGGACAACTTCTTCACCCTGGACGCGGCGGTCGACCCGGCGGACCTGCTCTACGACTGGGGCGGCACCGCGTTGACCGAGCGCGGCTCCTGGGTGCGCCGGGGCGGCGGCGCGGCCCGACCTGTCGACCTGCTGGCGGCGTACAACGCGACGCACGACCCCGACCTGGCCGCCGACGCGGGCTGGACGCCCACCCTGCGCCGCGACCCGGTCCTGCCGGCGCCGCTGGTGCCCGTCCTGGTGGACCCGCTCGCCGGGGCCGACCGGCTGCCGCTCTGACGGCCCGGTCGGCGCGGAACTCGCGGTCGGGTCGGCGACGTACAGGCTCATCGATGTGGAGAAGATCGGCTATAAGTGACGCATGGACTTCCCGCCACACCTGGGCAGCATGCCGATGCACGCGATCACCGAGATCCACGGCGAACCGGGCCTGCTGGAGCGCTTCCGGCTGGAGGTCCAGCAGTTCGACGAGACCGCCCGAACGCGGTTGACCGCCGCGCTCGACCTCGCCGCCGAGCTGCACCGCGACGACCGGCGGGTTCGGGAGCCGTACCTCAACCACCTGTTGCGGGTGGCGATCCGGTTGATGCACCACTACCAGGTGCGGGACGTGGATGTGATCGTCGCCGGCCTGCTGCACGACGCGGTCGAGGACCACCCGTCCGAGTTGGCCGGTGCCGCCGACGGCGATGCCACCGCCGCGGCACTCGCCGTGCTGGCCGCCCGGTTCGGGCCGCGCGTCGCCACCCTGGTCGCGGCGGTCACCAACCCGGTGTACGACCCCGACCGGGACCGCAACGAGCAGTACCGGCAGCACCTGGCGGTCAGCCTGGACCGGGAGCCCTGGGCTCGGGTGATCAAGGTGTCGGACTTCACCGACAACGGCGTGGGCGTGATCCACACGGTCGGGCCGAAGGTGGTCTCGTCGGCCCGGAAGTACCGGCCGCTGGTACCGCTCTTCCGGGACCTGATCGGCCGCCCGGACACCCCGTTGTCACCGGCCGTGAAGCGGCAC
The DNA here is from genome assembly GCF_040649995.1 of Micromonospora sp. NPDC048835. Classification (NCBI taxonomy): domain Bacteria; kingdom Bacillati; phylum Actinomycetota; class Actinomycetes; order Micromonosporales; family Micromonosporaceae; genus Micromonospora; species Micromonospora sp. NPDC048835. The sequence goes on from NZ_JBEZGM010000006.1 coordinate 243,062, forward strand.
ATCTTCGGTCAGCTCGACCTCGCCGAGGAGCGCTTCAGCGCCATCCTGGACCAGCCCGCCGCCACCTGACCGTCGCCGCGCCCCGCCGCCCACCGACACGGGGCCAGCCGGTGCCGCGGAAGGCACGTCACGCGCCTCACCGCCCCACCCCCCTCGCGCGCCTACCGTGCCCTTTGCTCTGCACCCGCGGAAGCGCCAGCTACCGACCGTGACTGTCGCCTCCGCGGGTGCAGAGCAAAGGGCGAATGTGGGGCGGATGTCGGTCGGCTGCCGGACCGCGTGAGCGGCGTCAGCCGACGGAAGACCGGCGGGCCGGAAGGGAGATAGCGCCGCTTACGATCACTGGTACGGGACGGTCGCGCCGGTCATCCCGGCCTGCACCAGGCGCTCCAACCAGGGCGTCGGGGCCACCCCCAACTCCCGGCCCAGGTCGGCGCGGAACAGCTCGAACCGTCGTACCGCCTCGTTGATGTTGCGCTCGGCCAGGTGCACGGCGATCAACGTGCGGGTGGCGCTCTCCCGCAGCGGCTCCAACTGCACCGCTGTCAACGCCACCTGCACCGCCTCGCCGAACCGGCGCTGCGTGGTGAGCCACTCGGCGAGCGTCTCCAGCGCGTACAGGCGGGTCTGGCGCAGCCGTTCCCGCTCGGCTAGCACCCAGTCGTCGTACCAACCGGGCAGCAGCTCGCCGGTGGCGAACACCGGTACGCCGGGGCCGACGGCGACCGACGCACCACCGGACAGCAGCGCGGTGGCCGCCCCGCCCAGGGTGGCCACGTCGCTTGTCACCCAGGCTGCCAGGGCCAGCCGGTCGTCCTCCTCCACAAGCGGCTCGGGGGTGACCCGGTGCAGTCGCCAGAGCATGGTGCGCAGGTTGGCGCGGGCCCGCTCCTCGTGGGAGCCGGGCCAGAGCGTGCCGGCGGCCTCGGACCGGCCACAGCGCTGGCGTACGCCGAGGAAGGCCAGCAGCCGGCGGGCACCCTGCGGCACGGCCACCGCCCGGCCGTCGCGTTCCAGGCCGAACCCGCCGAGCAGGCGCAACTCGTACCGGGCGGGCTGCCCCGCGTCGGTCTCGGTTGCCCGGGTGCGAAGGTCCTGTGTTACCTCGTGCACAGCCATGCTTGCGCCTCTCGCACCCGATCGCCCCGTGGCAGTTCCACGCTCGGGTGTGGACGGTCGCAGCGCCAGCGCAGTGTCGTCTCACCGACCCGGCGAACGGTGGAGATCATCCGTTCGCCGGATTCGGGTCCGGCCGTTCAGCGCAGCTTGCTCAGCGTCTGGGCGTACCCGGTCCATTCGGCGGCGTCGCCGACGTCGGCGCGTACCCCGGCTTCCTTCATGATGCCGAGCACCCGCTCGGCGGGGGCGTCGGCCAGCTTGCCGAGGGTGCTGATCCCAGCTCTGGCCAGCGCGGCGCGGGCCTTGGTCGGCACCCCGGCGAGCATCGCGATGTCGGCGTCGCCGACGTTCTCCAACTCGGCCTCGATGCCGAGGGCTGCGGCGACCGCCGACTGGGCGCCGACAGTGGTCCGGACGATCACGGCTTCCCGTTCGCTGACCTCGGCGAACATCGCGTCCACACTCGGATAGGCGGTGTCCGCCGGCAGCACCTTAAGCACGTCGCGGATGCTCCGGCCGTCGGCCACCTCGTCCTCGCCGAAGGTACGGATGAACTCCTCGAGCTTCACCTCGCGCGGGAAGCGCTGCCGGACGTCACCGTTCTCGGCGGCGTACCTGGCGAGTTGGGCTGCGCCGCGGACCTTCGGGCCGACCACCACGTCCACGCCGAGGGTCTCCACGGCGGGCAGCACGATGGTGCCGGCCTTGGTCTGCCAGATGCTGACCTTCTTGTCCATGAACATCGTGGTGCCCATGTACTTACCGAAGTCCAGCGCGCCGATGTAGTTGGGGATCTGCTCGAAGGTGTACGGGCCGGGCACGACCTTGTTCTCGTGCACCGTGGAGTGCAGCCGGTTGATCTCCGCGCGGATCTCGTCGAGCAGCCGGCGCAGGCTGACCCGCATCGCCGCCATGCAGGAGAACGCCTTGGCCAGGTCGGTGCCGAGGTGGTCCAGGTCGTGCTCGATGCGGTGGAACCGCTCGTTGAAGCCCTGCTCCCCGGGGGTCTGCCCGGCCTGGACCACGTCCTCGCCGTCGACCCAGTCGGTGTGCGCGAAGGTGCGCGCGAACGGTGGCGGCGCGCAGCCCGGCTCCACGGCGGGGAACGACTCGGCGTAGCTGAACACCCGCTTCGCGGTGCCCACGTTCTCGTAGATCCAGGACGAGACCAGCACGCTGGCGTCCGAGGCCGGAATGCCGTGCTTGGTGAACGCCTCGTACAGCTCGGTGACGGTCACCCCGTCGTAGTTGATCTCGCTGGCCATGGTGGTGTCCCTCTCAGAGCTGGTCGTACACGCCGCGGTGCCGGCGCTGCTGGAAGGTGCGGAAGGTGCGCGCCACCGCCGGGCGCAGCGGCTCGGCCGTGCCGTCGTCGTCGAGGTCGACGTGGTCGCGCCGGATGCCGAACGTGTTGATCTCCACCCCGAGCGGGCAGACCCTCGTCAGGGCGTTCATCAGCCGCTCGTACTGCGCCAGGGTCAAGGTCACCCCGTCGGGCAGCTCCACCCGGAACTCGTACGGGTCGGTCCGGCCGGAGCGCACGTAGGAGAGCGCCACCACGGCGACCAGCCCGGTGTGGGTGGGGCGCAGCGTGGTCCGCGCGCCGACCGCCTTGATCTCCGCGGTGCCGCCGCCGAGCCCGACGGTGTACCAGCGGAACCCGGTGGCCCGACGCTCGGCCAGGTTCAGCCCGGCCTGCGGCAGACCGATCACGCTGCACACCAGCAGGACCCGGTTGCCCGTCTCGACCAGGGGCAGCGCCGCCGCGAGGTGCTGGTCGCGCAGCAACCCGACCAGGCGGGCCAGCCGATCGCCGGCCGCCGGCTGGCCGGCGATCAACGCGGAGGCCAGTGCCGCCGGCAGTTCGATCGTCTCCACCAGCTCGTCGGGGAGGCGGTTGAGCGCGGCCACCACCGGCGCCGGGTCCCGTACCGCGGGCAGACCGGCGGCGGCCAGCACCTGGTCGACCGGCTGCCCGGCCGGTCGGGTCGGCACCGCCGCCCACCGGGTGCGCGCCACCGCGTCGGTCAACGGGTTCCAGGCCGACTCACCGGCGCTGGTCCAGGCCGTCCTGGCGGCGCTCAGCCCGGCCAGCAGCAACGCGTTGCCGCCGGGATCACCGGGTGCGTGGAACTGCGCCTCGACCGCCGTGTCCGTACCGACCGCCGCGCTCAGCGGGGCGGTCACCGCCAACCCTCGGGTGGGCAGGTGCGACAGGTACATCCGGGTGGTGCTGATCCGGTGGGTGGTCGGCAGGCCGCAGACCCGCCACAGCCACGCCACCTCGCCGTCGGCTGACGCGGTGGGCACACCGGCGGCGCGGGCGGCGGCGATCAGCGCCTCGGCGGTCCGGTCGGCGGTGATCGCGCGCCCGGTGTCCAGCACCCGGTTACGCAGGTCGGTGGCCTGCGCGGGGGTCGGCCAGCTCACGTCCACGCCGAGGCCCAGCTCGTAGCGGCTGCCGCCGGCGTCGTCCTGGGCCCGGGACACCTGCCACGTTATCGCCGAGCCGAGCGCCCGGCAGACCCGCCCGGCGCGGTCCAGGGCGGCGGCCAGCGGCGGCGCGACGCCGTGCGTGCTGTCGAAGGTGTACGACTGGCGCAGGCTGGCCCGCAGCGCGGTGACCTCGGCCAACCGACTGGCCGGCAGCGCCCGGCCGGCGTGCACGGTGTTGTTCGGTGGGGTGTTGGCGGGCAGCACGATGCGGTCACGGCGCAGTTGGGCGAGGAAGTTCGTGCGGTGCTGCGGATCGCCGACGGCGACCAGTCGGATCGCCACGGCGAACCGGTCGTCGTCCTCGCGTAGCGTGAACCGTGCCCCGCCGGGCAGGTCGGCGAAGAGACCGGCGTTCGGGTCGGTGTCCGCGCCGGGGCCGTTGAGCAGTCGTCGTACTGCGCCCGGGGTGGGCAGCAGGAACCGCCGGTAGAGCCCGAGCCGGTGGGCGTACGCGGCGTCCGGCTCGCGGGCCGGCGGGGGCAGGCGGCGGGCGTACACCTCGCCCCTTGTCGGTTCGTGCACCAGTTCGTCGACGAAGCGGGCCACCCCGACGTCCGCGCCGATCCGGTCCAGCGCGTCGCGTCGGGCGTGCGCGAGGGTCCGGTACGCGTGCACCTCCCGGGCCGCGCGGCGCAGCCGGTGCTTCTCGTACGACACGAGGTAGAGCAGCCGGCCCAGGTTGCCCTCGACCACGGCCAGCTCGACCAGGCCGGTGAGCGCCGCCCCGGTGACGGCCGTGGCGGCTCCCCCGTCGACGGACCGCTCGACCGTCACGGCGACCGGGAACGACGCGACGAGCGGCTCGTCGGCGGTGTCCGGCACGTACGCGGGAACCGACGCTCCGGCCGCCGACCAGGGTGCGAAGACCACCGGCGGCAGCACCCGCTCGCCGGTCCCGCCCGGGTCGACGGTGACCGTCACCCGGACGGTCTCCTCGGCCAGGTCCCGGCGCAGCACCACGGTGAGCAGCGGGTGCCGGCTGGTCCAGTCCACCGCCGCCGCGCCGCTGGCGGCGACGGGCACCACCACCCGCCGGACGGTGCCCGGGTACGGGCCCTCCAACTGGTCGACGAGGTTCCGTTCGACGGACGGGTCGGCACCGTCCACCGGCACCCGGATGTCGGTCATCGCGCCCCCGCTCAGACGATCCGGAACGGCCGGGGGTCGTCCCGGTCCACGTAGACGGGCACCTGGTTCGCGGCGAGCACCGCGTTGTCGCCGACCGGCAGCCGCTGCACCCCGTCGCCGGTGGGCGCGCTGCCGGTCACCACCACCGCCGAGTCGGCCGGGAAGCGCACCAGCCGCAGGTCACGGACGTCCGCGACGCCCGGCTCGTTCATCAACGTCCAGATCACCTCGGCGGCGCGGACCGGCTCACCGAAGGGCAGTTCGTCGACGTAGCGGCGCAGCCGGGCGTGCAGCCGGGCCCGCAGCTCGGTGGCGGCGGTCGAGGCGTTCACGGTCTCCTTCGAGCCGGTGGGCAACGGCAGGCCCCGGATCACCAGGTCGGCCTCGACGCCGATGCCCACCTCGTCGGCCCGGTCCACGGAGGCGAAGATGCCCACCGGGCGTAGGTCCTCGATGACCGACTCGACGGCGGCGTGCAACCCGTCCGGGCCGTCCCAGATCGCGGCGGCGGTGGGGGCGACGAGGACCGTGACGTAGTACGGGTTGCCCAGGTCCCGTTCAGTGCTGAAGACCCGCTCGATGAAGGTGAAGTTGCCGAAGATGGACTGGTTGAGGTCCAGCCCGCCGCGACCGTCGAAGACCTGCACCTGTCGTACGCCGGGCACGGTGGCCACGGCCAGGCCGATCGCCTCGGCCGTCCAGATCGAGCGGGGCGCGGCCAGCAGCAGTTGCCGGTAGCGGGCGTCGGAGACCTGCTGTTCACCCCCGGTCAGCGCGACGGTGTGGGTGATCTCCACCAGCTCCTTCCCGGCGGCCTGCTCGGCGTCGTCAAGGTCGGCCAGCAGGGTGTCGGCCCGGTTCCACCTGTCGATCTTCTGGCTGGGCTGGGTGGGGTCGAGGTTGTGCGCGGGGCCGGGGTAGAAGGCGGCGACGGCCGGCACCCGTTCGCCGACGGCGGCGGAGAGCACCACCGTCTCGTCCAGGGCCACGTGGTGCCCACCCGGGGTGGAGAGCCGGGCGCCCCGGGGAAGCGTGAGCTGGGTGCGGCCGGTGGGCAGCGCGGCTTTCAGCTTCAGCTTCACCGTGCCCCGGGCCGGCAGGTGGGGCCGGGGGATGCCGAGTTCCTCGCCGAGGCGGGTCAACGCGTCGGCGGTCGCCGACACCACGTACGAGTTGTCGTAGACCGCGCCGAGCGCCGCCCACAGTCGGGCGTCCTCGAGCGCGGCCAGTTCGAGGACCTTGCGCAGCACGGCACCGCTGGTCAGGTCGATGTCGTCGCCGAAGAGCAGCCGGGCGGTGGCCAGCTTCTCGGCGAGCAGTCGGGCGAAGGACTTCGGCACGAAGCCGGTCTCGACGATGCCGAAGCCGGTCGAGCCGGTGGCGCGCAGCGCGGCGGCGTCGACGGCCAGGACGTCGGCCAGCTCGGCCGGCAGGGTCGGGTCAGACACGTGGCAGCTCCCCGAGATGCACCGAGAGCCGGTCGTCGGTGATGGTTTCGAACTGGACCTGCACCTGGAGGGTGCGCGACGAGCGCAGCGCGGCCCGCGCCGCTTCGTCGGGAGTCCCCGCGCCGAGCCGACCGTCGTCGAGGTTCACGTCGACGATCTTGCGGACGCGCGGATCGCGGTCGAGCAGGGTGATGATGCCGATGCGGACCTGTTCGCGGATCAGGTTCGGCTCGATCTGCTCGGCGAGGGCGTTGAGACCGTCGAAGCCGAAGGTGGCGTCGAAGACGTTCGACCCGCGCAGGGTGGTCAGCGCCACCGCGAGGCTCTGGGCGACGTTCTCGGTGCCGGCCACGAGGGCGAGCACCCGACCGTTCGGGCCGTCGTCGAAGACGACGTCGCGGGCCAGGTCCACGCCGGGCATGGTGGGTTCGAAGGCGAGGCCCCAGCCGAGGTAGCGGCGCTGGGCGGCCTGCCGTTCCCGCTCGGTCCGGTCCACCTCAGACCGCCTTCAGCTTGCTCTGCCCGGCGCTTGCGGACAGGCCGGAGGTGCTGCCGTCGGTGGCGCCACTGAGTGAGCCCAGGGCCACCCCGACACCCCCGACCGTGAGCTTGCCGGCCGCGCCGGTCGCCGAGACCACCGTGCTGCACTGCTTGGTGGAGTTGCTGGTGGCGATGGTGCAGCCGGCCACCGACTTGCCGGTGATGCCGTCGAGGCGGACCACCTGGGCGCCGGCCACGACCAGCTTCGACTGCCCGGCCGGGGTGACGGTCCCCTGGCTGGGGCAGTGCACGTCGCTCGACGTGGTGAGCACGAAAGCCATTCCGACCTCCTCAGTGGACGTTCATCGCGTTGTCGACCTGGACGTCGACGTCGTCGGCGGCGATGTTCACGGTGCCGCCGCTGATGTTCACCGCGCCGTTGCCCGCGTCCAGGTCGATCTGGGTGGCGGTGATGGTGATCGAGCCGTCCTGCTTCATCACGATCGACGACCCACCGGCGGCGTGCTCGATGGTGATGCTGTCGGCCTCCTGCGCGCGGGCCGGGCGTTGACCGCGACCCTTCAACTGGGCCCGGCCCACCCGCACGGTCAGCTCACCCAGCTCGATGACCCGGTTGCCGTCGCCGTCGGTGAGGTCGTGCGCCACCTTGCCGTCGTGGTCGGCGGGCACCACGGTGTCGCCGATCGACGAGCGGCTGCTGCTGGCCACCCCGACGGGCAGCGACAACCACCAGTCCCCCGGTTGGGAGACCGGGGCGTGCCCGGTGGGCCAGAGCGCGCCCACCTCCACCGGGTCGTCAGGTGCGCCGTTGCGGTACGCGAGGGCCACCCGGGTGCCCGGGTACCGGGGCAGGATGAGCCCGCAACCGCCCCAGGCGAACGGGGTCAGGTAGGTCACCCCGGGCAGCGGCACCGGCTGTTCCCGGCGTACCGGCAGGCGGCGGGCCCCGTTGGGACGGCCGTCCGGTCGGATTAGCCCCTCCCACACCGTCTCGGTCTGCGCCGGCGGTTCGACAGCGCCGCCGGCGTTGGTGGCCGCCGCGCGTACCTCGCCGATCTCCAGGCCCCGCGTATCACCCCGGGCGGCGCGGGCGGCCCGACGCACCGCCTCCGCGGCGGCCACCCCGGGCGACGACGCCGGGCCGGCCGGCTCGGCGGCTCCCACGCCGGAGGCGTCGCTCCAGCTGTCCCACGCCTGGGCGCCCGAGGCGACCTCGACGCCCTGCACCACGGTGACGAAACCGGCGGTACGCGACAGGGTGTGCCGGGCGGCGCTGAGGTAGAGCAGCTTGGCCCCCGCGCCCAGCTCACCGGTCGACGGGGCGAACGGCGCCGCGAACGAGCCGAGCAGCGCAGCGCCGACGCTGCCGAGCGTGGTGGCCTCGTCCACCGCCGGCGGGTCGAAGAGCACCACGTCACCGGGTTTCAGGTCGGGGCGGCCCTTGAGGGTCAACGTCCACGCCCGACGGCGCGGTGCCGCGGTGCCACCGGCCTCGGTGGCCGCGTACGGATCGGTGTCCTGGCTGCCGTTCTCGGTGCACGCCAGCAGGCCGGTGGCGAGGGTCAGCGGCTTCGGCTCGCCCTCCGGATACGGGATGGGCCGCTTGCCGACGTGCACGGTGCCGTCGCGGATCAGCAGCATCCCCCGCCCGTACGCGTTGAGCGACTGCTGCACCGCTCCGCCGATGCGCTCCACCGCGGCGCGGTAGAGCAGTCCGGCGCCGAAGGCCACCCGCTCGTCGCCGGCCGCCTCGGTGGCGCCGGTGGTCATCGTGCCGTCCGGGTTGGCGCCCCAGGTGGTGATGTCCACCCTGGTCCGTTCGGCGACGGCCTGGATCGCGGCGCTGAAGGTGGCCGCCTCGAACCGTTCGGCGACCCGCTGACCGAGCCGGGCGTACGCCTGCTCGACGAGGGTCAGCTCGGTGTCGTAAGTGCGTTCACCGGTGAGCCGGCGCACCTTCGTCACCCGCAGGACGGCGACGAGCGCCTGGGTCAGCTCGGCCGGGGTGGGGCCGGCGTTGACGCCGACCAGGTTGGTGAAGAACGCGCCGACGGAGGTGTTCGCGTCGCGCCAGTACAGGTGCAGTTTCGCCACCAGTGGCGGTTGTCCCTCGGCGGTGCGCAGCGCGGCGAAGTGCTCGTCGATCAGCCCCTGCACGGTGATGGTGTACGCGCCGGGGCCGAGCCCGTCGGGCAGCGCGGCGTCGATGGAGGCGTAGTAGTCGGCGCTGGACAGGGTGAGCGCCGCGTCGGGGCTGAGGCCGGTCGGTGTCTCCCGGTGGAAGGTCAGGGTCCAGCCGGCGTCGTTGCCGACCGCGCCCTGGCGGACCTGGCCGGTCTGGAACGGTGTGAGCGTCATCGCAGCACCCTCCGCAGCTTCTTGTCGAGCAGGTAGCGGTAGCGCAGCCGGGCGGGGCCCAGCTCGGACTCGACGCGCTGCGCGGGTGGGCGGCGACGCCAGACGAACTCGTTGATCGGCGGCGGCCCGAACTGGTCCACCGCGCGGTCGGCGCGCCGCCAGGCCACCGCGATGGACGAGCCGTAGTCACCGGAGCCGCGGACCGTCCCGGCGTGCAGCAGCCAGGTCAGCACGAGCACCTCCACGGCGATCGGCGGCGCGGTGGTGGTGGTCGGTGCGCCGGCGTCGGGGCAGACCCGGCGCAGACCGGCGGCGAGGGGCACCGAGCCGAGGATCCGGGTGCCGTGGCGCACGACGAGGCGCAGCGGCACCCGGCCGACAAGCGCCGGGGGCGGGGCTGCGGCCGGCGGCGCGGGCCGGGGTGTCAGGTCGTCGGCGGAGGTGCTGACCACGGCGAGCGGGTCGGTGGCCAGCCACTGCCGGGCCAGGCCGGTGGGCAGGATCAGCACCGCGTGCACGCCGTCGCCAAGCTCCACGCGGTGCGGGAGGCCGGCGGTGAGGTTCTGCCGTACCTCGGTGAACCCGTCGGGCACCTCGACGGGCGTCTCCGGCAGCAGGTAGCGGTCGATCGGGAACGGTGGCATCAGTTTCCCAACCCGTCGGCGAGGGCGCCGACGCCGATGCTCGCCACGTCGAGCAGCTTGCCGAGCAGGCTGGGACGGGGCACGTGGACGAGGGTGATGGTGGTGTCCAGGACGTCGCGGCGGGCGGCCGAGGCGTTGAAGGTCAGCGACTGCACCTGCATGTCGGTGCGGATGGTCATCGAGGTGACCAGGATCAGCCCGCCGAACTTCCCCCCGGAGTACGCGGCGAGCGCGGTGCCGCGTTTGCTCGCCTCGGCCATCGTCTCCAGGGCGAACTTCCAGGCGTAGCGTTCCGCGCCGACGAGCACTCCGGTCAGGGTGATGGTGTCGTCGTGGGTGGCCACGATGGCCTTGTGCGCGGTGGAGCCGATCGGCGGCAGGTGGTATGTCTGGGCCAGGGAGATGGCGGTGACCGCCCAGAGTGGGATGGGCAGCACCCCGTCGCTGATGATCGCGGACGGCACCGTGCCGTACCGCATGAAGCTGCTGGTGATGGCCATGCTCAGCGCCCTCCGGTGGGTGGCAGCGGCACCGACGTGCCGGTGGGTTCGACGGCCAGGCCCAGGTCGCGCAGCGCCTGGGTGATCTCGCGGACCTCGCCGGCGGCGCTTGTCACCCGCAGCCGTAGGCGGCGGGCCTCCAGCGCGGCGCTGATCCGCGCCGGGCGGGTGGACGCGGAGCCGCGCCGGTTGATCCGGTCGATCTCGGCGGCGGCGTCCTCCATCCGGGAGATCGCGTCGAGGATGCGCGGATCGGGGGTGAAGCCGGGGTCGTCGCGGCTCAGCCGGGCGATGGCGTCGCGGAAGTCGGCCGCGTCGCGGCGCAGGTTGGTCACCAGGTTGTCGGTGAGCGCGCTGACCCCGCCGACGCTCGTGGCCCGGTGCGACTTGTCGTCGACAAGCCACACCCACCCGTCGTGGCCGATGCCGACGAGGTCGGTGCCGGCGACCTTGACGTTGGCGTCCGGCCCCTTCAGGAACAGCTCGATGCTGCTCAGCGAGAACGCGGCGCTGTACTCGCCGAGCACGCCGCGGCCGTACGTGACCATGTCGTGGCGCAGGTAGGCGCGGAAGCCGGGGCCGTCGTCGGCGCGTCCGCCCCGGTCCCGGAAGCGCCGCCACAGGGTGGTCAGCGCCTCCGGGTTGTGCACGGCGAGCTGCTGGGTGAGCCACACGTCGCCGCCGGCCACCACGGCCCGCAGGTCCGGGTCACCGATCCGGGCGAGGGCATCGGCGAGCCGGGCGTCGCTCATCTGCAGACCGCGGGAGCGGGCCCGACCGAGGTCGTCGACGGCGGCACGCAGCCGGGTCAGCTCGTCGGGGCTGAGTCGGCCGCCGAGGCGGGCCTGGAGGTCGGCGACGGCGGCCCGCTTGCCGCTCTCGCTCTCGGCAGCCACCGCGCGCCACAGCCCGGCCGGTTCCAGCTCGGCGGCGCGGCGCAGCGCGGCCTGCCGGTCCGCCGGCATGGCCCGGAACGCGTCGCCGACCATCGCGGCCGGCTCGACGTGCCGGCCGGCCGCGCCGCCGCCGGCGTCGAACTCCCGCAACAGCGAGTCGGCGTACGCGGCGGAGTCGTCGGCCAGCCGCAGCGGCGCGTCCCCGACGATGCCGTCGCGGGGTCGGCTCAGTTCGCGCATCTCGGTGCTGAGCTGGTCGAAGTACTCACCGAGGGTGGCCACCCGCACCCCCTCGGGCAGGGTGCCGCCCTCCAGCACGTGGTCGAGGATCGCGGCGATGTTGTCGCGCAGCACGGCGATGCGTTCCAGCCGGTTGAGCGCGTTGCCCAGGTGCAGGTCACCGACGTCGTCGACGATGCGGCGGATGAGGTGCTCCAGCAGCCGCCGCGAGCGGACCTCGCCGGCCTCGCTGTGCGCGGCGACGGTTCGCATGAACTGGCGCAGCCGCGGGTTGGCGTCGGCGGCGGCGTGCACGGCCGCGGCGTCGAGGAACCGGCCGGCGCGGAACCGGCGCGGCCCGGTCACGGCCGCACCACCGGCACGCGCGGGCCGGCGGCGGCACCGCCGGGCGGCGAGTCGAGCACCATGAGGATGAACCGGGCGCCCTCCGGGCCGCCGACCGCGCCGCTGAGCATCGCCTCCCGTTCCACGTACGCGAGGATCGGCTCCATCAGCTTCTGCACGACCCGTTCCAGCACCTCGTTGAGCAGGATCTCGGTGAGGAACCCCTGGAGCAGGTCACGGGACGCGGCCTCGACGATCTGCCGGGTGACCCGGCGCACCACGTACCCCCGGGCGGCGCGCAGCCCGGCGCGGACGCCGAAGCGCAGGGCGACCCGGCCGCCGCGCACGGCCGCGCCGCCGATGGTGCCGGCCTCGGGGATCAACGACATCGCCAGGCCGAGGTACGCGGCGAACAGCTCGACCTCGACCTCGGTGCGGGTGAGCACCAGCTCCGGGTCGAGCAGGGAGCCGTAGAGGCGCTCCCGACGGTGTGCGTGTGCCACGTCGACGGCGGCGACGGCGACCCCGACGACGAAGCCCAGCGGCGGGCAGAGCAGCGACAGCGCGATGATCCCCACCATGGTGGCGAACGCGCTCAGCGCCTCGCGGCCAAGCTCGGTGCCGAACAGGTCGTCGACGCCTGTGGCGTAGTAGAGGTTGCCGCCGAAGAACTCGCCGATCTGCTGGTGGGTGGCGAGGTGGATGCCCTGCAGCGCGAAGCGTCCACCGGGGATGGTGGCGGACGGGATGTGCTCACTGATCCGGCTGGACCGGAAGGCGAAGCGGGCGTCGGCGCGGGCGCGTCCGAGCATCTCGGTGTTGTTGCGCCGCATGTCCTGCAGCACCCGCCACAGCTCGTCGCGGATCGCGGCGCGGTTGCCGGCGAAGCGGGCCAGCACGTCGGGCAGATCGGTGATCTGCTTGACCAGCGGGTCGACGCCCTCGGCCTCACCGCGTTGGATGACCAGCGCCTGTTCGATCTCGGCGAGGGTCCAGAGCACCGCGTGTGAGTCACGGATCCGGGTGGTGCCGTCGGTGTCGACGATCTCACCGGCCGCGCCGGGGCTGCTCAGGGCGGCCTCGGTGACGAGGAAGGCGCTGGAGATGGCGCGGGCGGCCCCGTACCAGGCGGTGGACGGGTTGGCCATGCTCAGCGCGGCGACGGTGCCGCCACCCAGGTCGGTGTGCGCCTGCGTCCACCGGGCTGCCTCGTGCCGGCGCAGCCGTTCGCGCAGCCCCTGCAGTTCGGCGTAGTCGGTGAGCTGGGAGACGATCAACCGCTCGAAGATCGGCGCGTACCTGTCGAAGTTGGTGATCCGGGCGTCGATGCCGGTACGCGAACTGAGCAGCAACTGCACGAGCATGGCCTGGCTGCCGACGACGAAGAGCTGCCCGACGGCGCCCTTGACGGCCGTGCTGAACGCCTGGACGAAGTGCAGGTTCCAGGACGCCGACGTGTCGATCCAGCCGCCCTGGATCCGGGCGAAGTGCTCGGGCTGGCTGTAGCAGCCCATCACCAGTTGGGCGAGCCGGTCCAGTCGGGGCACCACCCCGGCCAGGTGACGCAGGAACTGCACGGCCGGTGAGGCGACCGGCCGGAAGTCCAGCGGGCCGAGTCGGCCGCTGCCCTCCGGCACGGGTCGGGTGAACGCCTCCCGCTCGGTCGAGCCGACAAGCACACTGATCGCCGCGGACCGCCCGCGCAGCATGGCGGCGGCCTGGAGGCAGAAGTTCGCCGGGTAGCGGCACGGGTCGCCCATCTGCAGGCGGAACGCGATGTCGTCCATCAGCCGGCGCAGCTCGTCGCCGTCCGGGCCGAGCGCGGCCAACTCCGGCTCGCCGTTGAAGGGTGCGCAGGCCCGCGGTTCGGCGTGCGCACCGGTGACGGCGGGAAACCGTCGACCGTCGGTGCCGGGTGGGGCGCTGGGGCTGCTCGGGTCGAAGACGAAGCCGCCCCGCCGGGGCCTGCCGGTTCCGTCCCCGCTACCTCCGGCGCCCCCACCGGGCCCGGTGCCAAGACCACCCGTGCCGGTGCCGCCCGGCCCGGTGCCCGTGCCGCCCGGTCCGGTGCCGCTGCCGCCTGGTCCGGTGCCGCCGCCTGCCCCGCCGCCAGGGCCGGAACCGCCGGCCGGGCCGGTGCCTGTCCCGTCGCCGATGCTGCCGCCGGCCGGCGCGTTCGGGTCCGGTGGGGTCGCCGGACGCTGCTCGACGCTGATCGGCAGCAGGTTCGCCACACCCGTCCAGTGCAGCGTGGCGTCGGTCTCCTCGGTGCCCACCAGCAGCAGCGACATCCCGCCGACGCGAACCACCACCAGGCTCGTCGGCAGCGCCCCACCCACCGACGCGAGGATCGCGTTCACCCGCCGGGTCACCTCCACGTCGACGGCCCGCTCAACCTGCGCCCGGTACTCCTCGACGCTTGTCGTCTCGCCGCGTGGTTGGGCGATCCGCAGCCGCTGCCGGATGTCGCCGCCGATCTCGTCGTCCACCATGGCCACCAGCCCGGCCCGGTCGGTGACCGGCCGACGTTCCACCGTGCCGGGCTGCGCGCTGGGCACCCGCGCCTCCACCTCGAAGTGCGGCTGGGGGGTGGCCTTGAACACCGTCTCACCGAACGAGTCGAAGGTCAGATACGACAACGGCGTGGTGGTCACCATGACCAACCACACCTGCCGGCCGCTGGGGTCGATCACCCGGGCGATGACGCCCTGCGGGGTGCCCGACGGCAGGCCACCGTGCTGGCGTACCGCCTCGCGGGCCAGCTCGGCGAAGTGCCCGACGAGGTACGTGACCGGCCGCAACAGCCACTGGTGGGTGACCGGGGGCGGTCCGTCGCCGTCCACCGGCACCTCGGCGGCGTCCCCACCGTCGTCGTAGGACGGCACCCGGTACACCGCCAGGAGGTGACGCATCCGCTGCGGGTCGAACAGCTCCTCCGCCGGCTCGCTCAACGGCACGACCACCCCGGGTGGCAGCCCCGGGTCCAGCCGCGCGGCGGTCACCACCTCGTCGACGCGCCGGCGCAGCCGGGCCTCGAACGCCCGCCGGTCGTCCGGGTGCACCCGTTCGCCGTCCGCGCCGGTCCACCGGAACGTCGGCGCTTCGGGGCGTACCTCCAGGTAGCCGCCACGGGGCGCGACCACCTCGCGGCGAGAGCGTTCCAGGGCGCGGCCCACCGCCGCGCCGAGGGCGTCGGCCACCGCCTCCGGGCGCTCGACAAGCGACCGGGCGTCCACCCGGATCCGCACCGGAACGTGCACCGAGATGGCCACCGTCAGAACCGCCCGTCCAGGTGCTCGGCGAGACGGGCCAGCGCGAGGTCGGCGAGCGCGTCGGCGTCCACCGCACCGCCGGCCGCGACCACCTCGATCTCCACCGGGAAGTGGTACGCGATGACCGCCCGGTCGTCCTCGGCCACCTGCTCGGCCTCGGCCTCGCTGCCGGCCGCCGGCAGCACCAGCTCACCCGCGTGCACCAGGGCCAGCCCGGTACGGGTGACCCGGGCGGCACGGCCAGCACCGGTCGCCATCTGCTACCTCCGGTCAGTCGTCGTCGGCGGGTTGTCGTCGGTGTGCTCGTCGGCGGCCGGTCAGGGCAGCGCGGACGCGTCGCCGGTCTTCGGGTCGACCGAGGCGGCCAGACTGAAGCCACTGAACGTCGCCGCCGGCGCACCGGAGATGGTGGCGGTGGTCGGCGTGGCGCTGGTGATCAGGCAGTCCCGCAGCACGAACGACGAGAACGACCAGTCGTCGCCGGTGTGCTCCAGCAACGCGATGTCGAACAGCTCGCCGTCCAGAGCCAGCTTGGTGAGCCGGCCGGCGACGTCCCCGATCGCCTTGACGGTCATGGTGAAGTTCATCGAGACCGGCGCGTGGATGGCGCCCAGGTGGGTCACCTCGCACGAGTGCAGCGCCTCGATGTTGAGCGAGAAGGACGGGCTGAACGAGTCGATCGGGCTGATCAACACCGTCTCGGTGCCCTTGGTGTACTGCACCGCGAGGCGGGTCTTCCACTCCATGGTCTGGTTCCTCCGGGTCAGAACTTGGCCACGAGCGTGACCAGCAGGCGGCTCACGGCCGGGCCGTAGGTGACGGTGACGACCAGGTCGACGGTGCGGTCGGCCCGGGCGGCGGTGACGATCGAGGTGTCGGTGGCGGTACGCGCGACCTCGGGGATGGCGAGGATGTCCAGCACCGGGATCTCGACGCGGTAGTCATCGATCACCGCCTGCCGCTTGAGCGGGCCGAGGATGCCGTCCACCTGGGTCTTGAGCAGCGTCATGCCCGGCTTGGTGATCCGTGCGTCGCCGACCAGGCCGATCAGGCCGGCGCGCAGCATGAACTCGATCTGGTCGAGGGTGCGCACCAGGTCGACGTGCAGCAGGCTGGCGTCGGAGGTGAACAGCCGCCCGTCGGCGAAATGCAGGCTCTCCCCGGTGATCAGCGTCGGGTCGATGATCGGCGTCAGGTTGGCCTCGGAGAGGCCCTTGATCTCGGCCGGGCTGTACTGCTTGGCCACCGGGATGGCGACGCCGCGGATCTTCTTCAGCACGATGCTGTGGTGCACCGGCAGCCCGGCCACGGCGGCCATCGCGGCGGTGGCCGCGTCACCGTCCGCGCCCCGAGCGGCGATCATCACCATCCGGCTGGTGCTGCTCTTGAGCGGGTTCGCGGCGGTGGTGATGTCCCCGACGTAGCTGGGGCCCTTCTCGGTGGCCGGGTTGACCATGGCGAAGCCGATCCGCCGCTGACCGGCCGCGGACATCGTCTCGACGTGCGCCTTGAGCGCGTGCAGCCCGGTGGGCGGGCTCGCCCCGGCCGGGTTGCCGACGCTCGACTCGTTGGCCAGCGACACCATCGTCACGTCGTCGGCCGCCTCCAGGCCGCTCAGCGCGGCGGCGTAGTCGTCGCCGGCGACCTTCACCCCGTACACCTTCGCCGGGCGCGGGTCCTGCAGGAACGCCAACTCCAACGAGTTGTAGAGGGCGTTGCGGACCACGTTCCCGCTCTGCCGGCGGGCGAAGTTGGTGACCGCGTCGTCGAGGGTCTCGATCCGCACCGGCGTGTTCGCCGGCGCGGAACCACCGTCGGCGGTGGACGGCGCCTTGCCCACGACCGCGATGACACCCGGCGAGCGCTGGGCCAGCGGCGCCGGTGGCGGCACGATCCGGACCTCGATGTACGGGAATGCTGCTGTCGGTGCCACGGATCCTCCCGGACGAAGATGCTGCTGCGGTCGTTGTGCGGCGCTCAGCCGCTGCGGTCGTTGGGCGGCTGCCGGCCGCTGCGGTCGTTGGCGGCTGCGGTCGTTGGGGCGGCTCAGGTCGGCAGGGCGGCCAACCCGATGCCGCTGCGGGCGAGCCACTGGCCGGCGCGGGCGAACCGGGCGGCCCGCTTCTGCGCATCGGTGCCGGTCTCACCGCCGGGCCAACCGTCGTCGTCGAACGTCTCGATGGGGACCACCCAGACGGCGACCACCCGGTGCCGCCGTCGTACGTCGTCCGGGGCGGGCACGTCCAGACCGAGTTCCTCCGCGCGGGCCCGCACCAGGCGGGTCTCGACCAGCAGGTCGGCCAGGGAGAAACCCTTGTCGCGGATCAGCACGGCGGCGGCGAACGGGAGCGGGCGTGGGGTCGGCGGGGCCGCCGACGGCTCGGCGTAGCGCAGCTTCACGGTGGCCCCGGCGGCCTGCCCGCGCATCCGGGTCACCAGATCGCCGGCGTTCGCGGCGCCGACACCGGCGAGCAGCCGATCCAGGTGGGCGTCCGTGAACGCGGCCGGCTGGTGCAGCCCGGCCCGCAGCCGGGTCACCAGCCGATTGCGCCGTTCGGCCTCCAGTTGGGCCGGGTCGGCCGGCAACGCGCCCAGGTCCGCCACGATCTGCGGGTCGACGTCGAAGGCGGGTACCGCCACGTCGAGGTCCTCGACCCGGTCCCGGGCGGTGCTGGTCCGCACCACCAGGCTGCCCCGCCACAGGGCGTCGATGCGCAGCGCCGAACCGCCCAGGCCGTGCAGGCGTACGCGCAGTTCGGTGCGGGCGGTGCCGCCGGAGCCCAGCCACTCCCCCTCGGCCACCGTGACGGGCGCGGCCGCGAAGCCGAGGGTCAGCTCGTCGAAGACCGCCGCGTACGGCGGCGCGACAGGCATCGCCTCCGTGTCGTACGCGGCCTCGACCAGGTGCGCCAGCGACGCGTCATCGAAGAGCGCGGCGCGGGTGCCCGGATCGGCCAACCGCACCAGCACCCCGTCGACGAAGTCCACCGCACGGCCTCCCCGCTGCCCGCGCCGGTGCACCCTGCCCGGCTCGGCACGAGGATCGCGAAAGACCCGTCACCCGAGCGTCACCACCACCGTCACCGTGCCCGCACGCAGGCCGGACTGTCGGGAACCGAGCACCCACCCAGCCCACGGCCGACCCCCGGTCGAATGCCCGATGCCCACGGTGCGATTCCGTCCGCACCGGCGTCGACGGCGGCCCCATCGCCGCTCAGACGGGCGGGGCCTCGGTGAAGACGACGCGTAGCGGGTGCGCAGCGCTGGTGGCGAGGTCACCGAGCACGGTGAGCAGCAGACCGTACTGATCGTCCGGCTCGTCGGCGAGCAACTGCCCGGCGTCGGTGATCAGCAGGGTGAGCGGGCCGCTGTCGAGCCGGTCGCGGAGCACGTCGGAGAGGGCGTCCCAGGTGTCCCCCAGATACGCCGGAAGGGCGAGCGCAGCCGCGAGCGCCGCGAACAACCCGCCCCTGGTCCGGGTCGTCGCGCCGGCCAACACCACCGCGTCGGGCGCGTCGGGGGCACCGTCGTGGCGGACGATCAGCCAGTCGGGCGTCCGGCCCGCGTCCTCGTCGACCATCACGTACCTCCTGATCTGTGCCGGCCGACATCCGACCGGCGGGACGACGACGCCGCAGCGGGGCCGGCCGAACCCGAGCGGCCGGCCCCGAGGGCGGTCAGAGCCGGTAGAAGTCGGTGTAGTGGTTGGGCGAGAACCAGGTCACGCCGGTGCTGCGGTTCACCACGATGCGGTACGCGTCCCGGGCGGCGCCCTGGGTGCGCGGGTAGACGTCGTACTCGTGGTAGGTGGCGTTCGTGGGCAGTTGACCCTCGTAGTTGTAGAACTGACCTCCGGCGAAGTTGGACTTCCCACCGCTCCAGGAGTACCAGCCGCGGCTGGTCGGGAAGCCCTTGGCGGACCAGCCCGAGCGGGCGGTGCGGGCGTCGGCGCAGCGGCTCATGGTGCAGGAGCTGTAGACCGCCGCCGAGGCGGAGTCGGTCAACCGGGGGGACACCACGGACGGGCCGACCAGCGCGGCGGCGACCATGGCGAGGAGCAGGGCGAGAGTGGTGGTACGCCGACGGATCGCGCCGAGCGTGGCCAGCGGGGACACGGGGGTGGACACAGGCTGCCTCCAGACCATCCAGTGCATCGATCCGCGTGATTGTCGGATCGGGCCCAGTCTCGCCCCTGGCGGCCGGCACCGACACCCCTCGGCACCTCAATGCTCGGTGAACCCCGGGTGATCCGCCCGCCTCCCACAACGGCGTGGCTACGGGCATATCGGGCACTCGTTGTTAGCGTGAAACGCTGATCCGTGACCGTGGAGGGGTGCCATGACGGACGCCCCCGACGGGAGACCGAGGCCCGCGCAGCAGTGGCGTCACCGCGGCGTACGAGGGGTGGCCATCGCCCGCGACGCCGGCGTACGCGGCTGGCGGTGGTGGGCACGCAACTGGGACCGACTGGTCGCCGCGCTCCAGGACGAGGCGCCCGTCGGTTCCGCCGCCGCGCCGTCGCCGCCCGGTCCGCTCGTCGAACAACGCGACGCACCCCGGCTCATCGCGGTCCCGGCCCGCGGCTACGTGTACTCGTTCTACGTCCGCGCCACGTTCGCCTGGTCGTCACCGGCGAGCCTGCGCTCCGAGGTGCTCAGCTGGTACGTGCAGTACTTCCAGGCCAACGCGATCCAGCGGCTGACCCGGCTCGCCGCCGACGCCGCCCGTGACCTGCCCCCGCACCGGGCCGGCGACCTGGAGGTGGCGTTGCAGAGGGCGCTGGCCGAGGATCCCCTGTGGCACTACCAGCGGGGCGACATCACGCTCACCTGCCGCCCCGACGCCGCCGTACGACTCGACGAACGGATCATGCCGGCGCTCCAGCCGCACGTCGACCGGCTGGTCAAGCTGGAGTACCAGTTCGAGGAGCAGATGCGAAGGGCTCGCTACGCCGAACAGTTGAGTCGCCAGTGGGCGACGATCCTTAGCGTCCACGCCGACGAGGACGCGGACCTGGCCGACGCCCGCGACCACATGCTCACGGCGAACAGGGAGGCCGCGAGATGGATCGCCGAACTCCTGCACCGCCACGCCAATCCCGCACCCGAACCACCCCCGCCCACCCCCACCCCACCCGTCTGACCAAGAGGACCGCGGCGGTTGGCGAGGATGGTGAGAGTCGCCCTTCCGCGTCAGCACGAACCGCCTCCCTCGATGGACCCCGCCACAGGTCGTCCCGTCCACGCCCACATCTCCAGTGCGCTCCGGTCGACGAGCGTGATGTCGAGCTGCCGGGCCAGCTGGATGCCGTCGCCCGCGGTGAAGAAGCCGTTCGTGACGAGCAGGCAGATCTCGCCACCGTGGATGTCCCGGCAGGTGCCGGCGAAGCGCTGGATGGCGGCGCTGCCCACCCGGTTGCTGGGGCTCTGCCGCTTGCACTGCACCACGACGCGCCGGCCGTCGGGGGCGATCGCCAGGACGTCCGCTCCCCGGTCGCCGGGGCCGCCGCACACCGTCACGTTCCGAAAGCCGGACGCGACCAGGATCCGGGCGAACCACTGCTCGAACTCGGCCCCGCTCATCGCGTCGGTCACCGCGACCAGCCTGTCCCGTTGGGCCTGCTCGACCCGCTCGCGGGCCCGCTGCCGGGACACGCCGAGAAGCAGCGCCGTCGCCACCGCGACGACAACGCTCACGACGAGGGCGGACCAGTAGGGATGCCGTTGCACGAAATCGACGACCATGCGGAGGAGAACGAAGCCGACGACGGCACCCAGCACCAGAACCCAGCCGTCTGCCGATCTGCCGCCACCGGTCAGACGGCGTACCGTCGACCTGCGCCGAACGCTGCCGGTGCGTCGTCTCCGGTAGTGCGCCCGTACCCGCGCGCCGCCCTTCCTGGTGTGTGACCTGACATACGGCACGAGGCACCTCCCGGTAGGGAGGCTCCAGTGTGGCGGCAGCATTCAACAATCCGTCTGCGCGCCCGCCGACGGTGTCGGGTAACCGTCAGCCCGCCGCGCCTACGGCGTCGCGGTGGACCTGTCGACAAGTGCCTGCCGCAGCGTCGCGGACTGCTCCACCGACCCACCGCGCACGCGGTCGAGGCTGCCAGCCCCGGGCAACCCGTTTCCGGTTCAGGTGATCGGTGGCAGCTCAGCAGGGTTGGCGTCGGCGTGTCGAATCGCTCCGCTGCCAACGATCACCGCAGCGGCTCAGGTTCGGCGGGTCGCCAGGATGGCGAGGGTTTCCCGGCGCACCTCGTCGATGTTCTGGACGA
Source organism: Micromonospora sp. NPDC048835 (assembly GCF_040649995.1). Lineage (NCBI taxonomy): Bacteria > Bacillati > Actinomycetota > Actinomycetes > Micromonosporales > Micromonosporaceae > Micromonospora > Micromonospora sp. NPDC048835. Next base: position 264,268 of record NZ_JBEZGM010000006.1, read on the forward strand.
GGCGACGGCGGGCGAAGCGCACCACCAGGATCCCGGCGGCCGCCAGGAGGGCATCACGGCGCAGGTCGATCTCACGCTGGCCTGGGCTGCCGTGGGTGGTGGCCCCGTCGAGTTCGATGTTGACCCGTTCCCGCTCGGCAAACATGTCGAGGTACACCACGTGCCGCCCGACGCGAACCGGCACCTGGCGGCGGAACGCCGGCATCCCGGGCCCCGTGAAGACGTGCTCGTGTCCCCAGATCTCCAGCGGGCTACGGCAGCCGTCGGCAAGCTTCGTCAACAGAAGCCGGAACGCCGCCCGATCGTTCAGCTTGGGCGCCCGCTCGAGGGCTTCCGACAGGCGTTCGGGTGTGGTCAGCCAGTCGTTGACCGCTCGGATCACCGGCGCGCGCCGGCCGGCGGGCGGCAGCGCCGGCCACGAGTCGACGAGGGCCTGTTCGAGGCGGGTGACCGTCAGCCCTCGCCGGACCACCACCTGTGGTGGCTCGATGCTCAGGCCACGGCGTCGGTGCACGATCACCCCTGGCCGGGTGCGAAGGCTCACGCTCGCCGGCGCGCTCAGGTGCACGAGGTCACCCGCCACCTCGGGGCGCACCCCCCACACGGCGAGCGCGCTGAGATGACTGAGCGCGCCGTAGCCGCCGGCCCAGGCCAGGGCCGCCCGCTGACTTATGGCAGGGTCGAGTCGGCTGAGAACCGGAGCGCCTGGTCGCTTATCGACGAGGTGCGCCGCCACGAACACCTCGGGCAGCACCCGCACCAACTCGCCGTTACGGCACGCCTGCTGAAGCGTCCACGACGGCACCACCTGCCCGGCCACCCCGAGCGTCACCAGCCCACCGCCAAGCTCCACCAGTTCCCGAAGCACCGAGTTCACGCGTAAAACCGTGAAGCCCCACCCAGCCCGCAGCAACCACACCGGCGGGCCCTCTGTGGACAACCGCCGACATGTGTACGACGTCCAATCACCGAACCAGGTGTGCTAAGCCAGGTGATCGGTGGCAGCTCAGCAGGGCTCACCTCGGCGTGTCGAATCGCTCCACTGCCAACGATCACCGAAACGATCGAATGACGCGGCTCAGGACGGGACGTCGCGGTGGCGGAAGGCGGCCACACCGACGGCGATCAGGGCCGCGGCCACCGCCGCCAGCACCACCAGGGGAAGCACCGCCGGGTCGGCCGCGGGCACGGCCGGCAGATGGGTGTACGGCGAAACGTCGAGCGCGGCCTGTGGCAGCTTCAGCACCGCGCCGAGCTGCCCGAGGAGCAGGAAGACCAGGAGCACCGTCCAGGACAGCACCACCGACAGGCGGGGCAGCAGCCCAAAGAGCGCGGTCACCACCCCGGCCACCACCAGCAGGGCGGGCAGGCGCAGCAGTGCGGCGCCGCCCAGCTCGACGGCCTGGCCGAGCGGGTCGCCGCTGACGATGCCGTAGCCGAGGCCGGTGGTCACGCCGGCGAGCAGCAGCAGGGCAACCGCGCCGAGCGTCGCGGCGAGCACCTGGGTGCCGAGCCAGCGGGTGCGGCTGACCGAGGTGGCGAGGGCGGCCTCCAGCACTCCGTCGGCTTCGTCACCGCGTATCCGGAGCAGGGCCTGCACGACGTACGCGCCGAGGGTCAGGGCGAAGAGGGCGAGCATCGCGGCCAGGTACGCGTCGATCAGGTCGGCTCCGCCGCCCATCGCGTTGATGGCCTCGGCGGCGGCCGGGTTCGCGTCGATCATGTCGTTGAACTCGTCGGCGGCGACGCCCATGGAGAGGCCGAGCACGGCCACCCCGACCGACCAGCCGAGCAGCGTGCCGCGCTGCATCCGCCAGGCCAGGCCGGCGGGGCTGAGCAGCCGTGGCGCACCGGTGGCCGGGCCGCGTCGGGGGGCGATCAACCCGGCGCCCTGGTCGCGTCGTTCGGCGAGGGCGTACGCCAGTGCCACCCCGGCGAGCAGCAGTGCGACGGGCAGGGCGAGCACCAACCAGCGTTCGCCGTCGAAGGCCCGCACCTGGTTGCCCCAGCCGAGCGGGGAGATCCAGGACGGCCAGGCGCTCCGGACCCGGGTGCCGTCGGCGCTCTGTTCACCGAGCACGTCTCCGGCGGCGCGCAGCACGAAGGACAGCCCGACGGTGGCGGCGGCGAGCGCGTTGGCGCCGCGCGCGGTGACGGAGAGCTGGGCGGTGACCGCGGCGATCGCGGTGAAGGCGACCCCGACGCCGCCGATCGCTCCGGCTGCCGCGACGGAGCCGGCGAGCGGTAGGCCGGCGCCGAGCAGCGCGACCGCGAGCAGCGCGGCGGCCAGGGTGTTCGCCGCGACGACGACGAGCAGCGCGGCGGTGAGCGGCGCGTACCTGCCGACCACGTTGGCGCCGAGCAGTTCGGCCCGGCCGGTCTCTTCGTTCTGGCGGGTGTGCCGGGTCACCGCGAAGGTGCTCAGCAGGGCGACGATCAGGGCCAGCGTCACGTACGTCTCGGCGACCACCACGGCTCCGAGGTCGGTGCCGTGGATGGGGCCGTTGAAGGCGCGGGCCACCAGGCTGGACGCGGAGGTGGTGGCGTAGCCCAGCCGGGTCTCCTGGTCCGGGTAGATGCCGGTGACGCTGCCGGCGAGGGCATAGCCGAGCAGGGGCGTGCCGAGGACCCAGATCGCGAGGCGGATCCGGTCGCGGCGCAGCACGAGCCGGGCCAGCAGTGCGGTGCCGGTGAGGGCGCTCATCGGGCACCCGCCTGCGGTACGTCGGCGTCCGAGCCCTTGGCGGCCTGAGCAGCGCCATCGGCCGACCCAGCACCCGTGCCAGGAGCACCAGCCGACCCGACACGGACCGCAGGACCATCGTCCGACGCCGCACCAGCGGCAGGAGCACCAGCCGACCCGACACGGACGGCAGCGCCATCGGCCGGCCCGGCACCCACGGCGGGGTCGTCGCCGTAGTGGCGCAGGAAGAGCTGCTCCAGGGTGGGTGGTGTGCTGGTCAGCGCGCGGACGCCGGAGCGGATGAGCTGGCCGAGCAGCTCGTCGAGGTGCGCCGGTTCGACCTCGAGGTGGGTGCGGCCGTCGACCTCGTGCACGTCGTGCACGCCGGGCAGCGCGGCCAGGCCGGTGAGCGGGCGGGCCGTCTCGACGGTCACCGCCGTGCGGGTGAGGTGCCGCAGCTCGGCGAGGGTGCCGGACTCGACGGTACGGCCCTCGCGGATGATGCTGACCCGGTCGCAGAGCGCCTCGACCTCGGCGAGCACGTGGCTGGAGAGCAGCACCGTGGCGCCGGCCTGCTTGATCCGCCGGACCTCGTCCTGGAACACCGCCTCCATCAGGGGGTCGAGGCCGGAGGTCGGCTCGTCGAGCACGTACAGCTCCACCGCGCTGGCGAAGGCGGCGACGATGGCGACCTTCTGCCGGTTGCCCTTGGAGTACGTGCGGCAGCGGCGGGTCGGGTCCAGGTCGAAGCGGTGCAGCAGTTCGTCGCGGCGGTGTCGGTCGAGGCCGCCGCGTAGCCGACCGAGCAGGTCGATCGCTTCCCCACCGGTGAGGTTGGGCCAGAGGTTGACGTCGCCCGGCACGTACGCGAGTCGCCGGTGCAGGCGTACCGCGTCGCGCCACGGGTCGCCGCCGAGCACCTCGGCGTCACCGGAGTCGCGGCGGAGCAGCCCGAGCAGGATGCGGATGGTGGTGGACTTTCCGGAGCCGTTGGGCCCGAGGAAGCCGTGCACTTCCCCCTGCTCGACGCGCAGGTCCAGCCCGTCGAGGGCCCGGACGGCTCCGAACGACTTGACCAGGTTGCCGATCGAGATGACGGGCATCGCCCCTCCTGCGGTTGAATGCGTCGACAACCACCACTGTACTGACCATCGGTCAGGCGAATCAACCGTGACCGTGCCCACTGGTCAGGACGCCACTAGGCTGGCCGTCATGACCGCCGATCCCGCGGACGACACCCGCACCCGGATCCTGCGCGCCGCGCTCGACCTGTTCGCCGAACACGGCTACCAGCGCACCTCGCTGCGTCAGATCGGCGAGCGGCTGCGGGTCACCAAGACCGCCGTCCTGTACCACTTCCCGGCCAAGGAGCACCTGCTCACCGCCCTGGTCGAGCCGTTGGTCGCAGATCTGGAGGCACTGCTCGACTCGGCTCAGAACCAGCCCACCGAGCAGGCCCGGTGGACGGTCGTGGAGGGCTGGGTGGACATCATGCTCGCCCATCGCCGCCCGCTGGGCATGCTCTTCCACGACATCGCGCTGATCGGCCGGGGCGACACGTACCACCGGCTCATGGAGGTCGCGATGCGGGCCAACGACCTCATCGCCGGGCCGAACGCGGGCCGGCGCGAGCGCGTCTACGCGGTGCAGGCGTTGGGCGCGTGCAGCGACCCGATCGTCTTCTTCACCGACGTGTCCGACGAGGTGCTGCGCGCCGACATGCTCGACGGCGTACGCCGACTGCTGGCCCCGCTGCCCACGGACCCCACGGCCGCGCTACCGACGACCCTGCCGTCGACGCACCAGACCCCCAGTCGCGCAGCCCCGACCCACGCAACCCCGACGCACGCGACCGCGACGGGCGCGACCGCGACGGGCGCGACCGCGACGGGCGCGACGGGCGCCGGCCCGCCGAGCGGGAGCCCAGCGACGCCATCGGGCGTAGTCAACGGCACGGGCGCGGCCAACGGCACGGGGGTGACCAGCAGCACGGGGGTGACCAGCAGCGCGGGGGTGAACAGCAGCGCGGGGGTAGCCGGCAGCACGGAGGTAGCCAGCCGGCGGCGACGGCCGGGACGGCCGCCCGCGTTGAGCCGCGAGCAGGTCGAGGCGGCCCGACGGATGTACGCGGCGGGCACCCACTCGGTGGACGCCATCGCCGCCGCGCTGGGGGTCTCGCGGGCCACCGTCTACCGGTACCTGACGGCTCCATAACGAGACAGTTCTCATATTGTTTTGAGACAGAAGTGAGCCGACGGCTCAGGCCGCCAGCGTGGCGTAGCGGCCGTTGCGGTCCAGCAGGCTGTCGTGGGTGCCGGCCTCGACGATCCGGCCGTGGTCGAGCACCGCGATCTGGTCGGCGTCGCGCACGGTGGAGAGCCGGTGCGCGATGGTGATCGTGGTACGCCCCTTGGCGAGCACGTCGAAGGCCCGCTGTACGGCGCGTTCGGTCTCGGTGTCCAGTGCGCTGGTGGCCTCGTCGAGGACCAGGACGCGCGGGTCGCGCAGCAGCGTGCGGGCGATGGCCAGGCGCTGCTTCTCGCCGCCGGAGAACCGGTGGCCGCGCGAGCCGACCATGGTGTCGTACCCGTCGGGCAACCCGGCGATCAGGTCGTGGATCTGGGCGGCGCGCGCGGCGTCCTCGATCTCGGCGTCGGTGGCGTCCGGGCGGGCGTAGCGCAGGTTCTCCCGCACTGTGGTGTGCAGCAGGTACGTCTCCTGGCTGACCACGCCGACGATCGCGGCCAGGTCGGCCAGGCGCAGGTCACGCAGGTCGACGCCGTCGACGGTGATCCGGCCGGCGCTCGGGTCGTGCAGCCGGCTGACCAGGCCGGCGAGGGTGCTCTTGCCGGAGCCGGTCTCGCCGACCAGGGCGAGGCTGGTGCCGGCGGGCACGTCGAGGGTGATCCCGGCGAGGGCGGCGGTGTCGCTGCCCGGGTAGCCGAAGGTGACGTCCTCCAGGCGCAGGTGACCACGGACCCGGGCGGGGTCGAGGTGGACCGGTTCGGCGGGGTCGGCCACGTCGACGGGTAGGTCGAGGTATTCGAAGATCCGGGCGAAGAGCGCCAGCGACGCGGTGAGGGAGACACCCACGTTGAGCAGCCCCATCAGGGGCCGGAACAGGCCGCCCTGCAGGGCGGTGAAGGCGACCAGGGTGCCGATGCTCAGGGTGCCGGCGGTGCCGGGCAGCCCGGCGGCGAGGTAGATGACCGCCGGTACGGCGGCGAAGATGATGCTCATCGAGGCCATCCGCCAGCGGCCGGCCAGCTCGCTGCGCAGCTCCAGGTCGACCAGGCGGGCCGAGGAGGCGCTGAACCGTTCGATCAGCGCGGGGCCGGTGCCGAGGGTCTTGGCCAACTGGACGCCGCTGATCGAAAGCCCTTCCTCGACGGTGACGTTGAGGTCGGCGAGTTCGCGTTGCCGCTGGGCGGTGATCTCGCGGCGCATCCGGGCGACCCGACGGGTCAGCCAGATGGCCGGCGGCAGCACCACGAGCGAGACGAGGGAGAGCTGCCAGGAGAGCGCGACCATGGCGACCGCCGTGGCGATCACGGTGGTGAGGTTGGCCGCGACGGCGGTGGCGGTGGAGGTGACCACCGACTGCATGCCGCCGATGTCGTTGGTGATCCGGGACTGCACCTCGCCGGTGCGGGTGCGGGTGAAGAAGCCCAGCGACTGGCGCTGGAGGTGGCTGAAGACGTCGGTGCGCAGCCGGTGCATGACCCGCTGGCCGACCTGGGTGGAGATCCAGGTCTGCACGACGCCGAGCGCGGAGGTCACCGCCGCGACGGCGACCATGCCGAGGACCAGCCAGACCAGCAGCGGCACGTCGCCCTGGGGCAGGGCCCGGTCGATCACGGCGCGCAGCAGGAACGGACTGGCCATCGCGATGACCGAGGAGACCACGATGATCGCGGTGACGGCGGCCAGCGCGGGCCGGTGCGGGGTGAACAGGCGGCCGATGCGACGCAGAGACACCTCGCGGGCCTGCGTCTTCTCTTCGGCGCTGAGGGTGCGGTGGCCGCGGTCGCGGCCCATCGGGGTGGGTTCCAAGGGGGACTGCCTCTCGTCGGCGACATTGCTGAGGTTACCTCATCATGAGGGAACAACCACATCTCCTGCTACCGTATTCCGGTGACCGAGCACACCGTCGAGAACACCGACGACGAGAGCCTGGCGGAGACGTTCTGGGCAGTGGCGTCCCGGCTGCGCCGGCAGAGCAGGGACTCGCTGGTGCCCTGGGACGTCACCCCCAGCCAGTCCCGCGCCCTCGGCGTGCTGGCCCGGCACGGCGAGGTACGCCCCGGCACCCTCGCCGAGCACCTGCACATCGCCCCCCGCTCGGCGACCGAGGTGATCGACGACCTGCAGACCCGAGGGTTGGTCGAGCGCCGACCCGACCCGGCGGACCGGCGGGCGACCCTGGTCGCGCTCACCGAGGAAGGCGACCGTGTCAGCACCGCCATCCGGGCCGCGCGCCGGGCCGAGGCGGACCGCTTCTTCGGCCACCTCGACGACACCGACCGCGCCGAACTGGCCCGCATCCTGCGCACTCTGCGTACCTGAGACCTGCGGGTTTGCCCGCGCCGCGCCCGGGTAGCCAGCGGCCCCGTTTCACCGCGGGCCCCGCCACCACCAGTCGGGGAGACCTGACAGGAGGGGCCATGCCTGCCCTGGACCAGCTCCGCCCCGGCTGATGTGCGGAATCAGCGGGGAGGCGCGATTCGACGGCCGCTCGCCCGACGCGGCGGCGGTCACCCGGATGACCGAGGCGATGCGCTCACGCGGCCCGGACGACGAGGGCCTGTTCGCCGACGGCTGGGTGACCCTCGGGCACCGCCGGCTGACCATCATCGACCTGTCCGACGCGGGTGGGCAACCGATGGTCCGCGACGACCTGGGCCTGGCCCTGGTCTTCAACGGCTGCATCTACAACTATCCGGAGCTGCGCGAGGAGCTGCGCCGCGCCGGGTACGACTTCCACTCCTCAAGCGACACCGAGGTGATCCTGGTGGCGTACGCCCACTGGGGTGAGCGGTTCGTCGACCACCTCGTCGGCATGTTCGCGATCGGGCTCGTCGACCGGGCCCGGCGGCGGCTGGTCCTGGCCCGCGACCGGCTCGGCATCAAACCGCTCTACCTCGCCGAGACGCCGGGGCGGCTCCGGTTCGCCTCCACCCTGCCCGCGCTGCTGGCCGCCGGGGACGTGGACACCGGCATCGACCCGGTGGCGCTGCACCACTACCTGTCCTGGCACTCCATCGTGCCCGCGCCACGCACCGTGCTGCGGGGCGTACGCAAGCTGCCGCCGGCCACCCTGCGGGTGATCGAGGCGGACGGGCGCAGCCGCGAGGAGGTCTACTGGCGGCCCGACTACGTGCGGGAGCCCACCGACGCGGGGATGGACGCCGCCGACTGGCGGGCCGCGATCGGTGACGCGCTGCGTGCCGCGGTACGCCGACGGCTGGTCGCGGACGTGCCGGTGGGGGTGCTGCTCTCCGGTGGGCTGGACTCCAGCCTCATCGTGGCGCTGCTCGCCGAGGCGGGCCAGGACCATCTGCGGACGTTCAGCATCGGCTTCGACAGCCGTGGTGGCGAGGCCGGCGACGAGTTCCGCTACTCCGACCTGGTGGCCCGGGCGTACGACACCGACCACCAGCGGATCCGGCTGGCCGACGACGACCTGGTGCCCGCCGTCCGGCAGGCCGTACTGGCGATGACCGAGCCGATGGGCAGCCACGACGTGGTCGCCTTCCACCTGCTCTCCCAGCAGGTGGCACAGCATGTGAAGGTGGCGCAGTCGGGGCAGGGCGCGGACGAGGTGTTCGCCGGCTACGGCTACCACCAGCCGCTCGTCGAGGCGCCCCGGCACGGCGCCGCCGAGACGTTCGCCGCCGCGTTCTTCGACCGTGACCACGACGAGCTGCGCCGCATCGTCGGCCCGGCGTACGCGTTGGAGCACGACGCCAGCCGGGACCTGCTCGCCGGGCACCTCGCCGCGCCCGGGGCGCAGACCGCGCTCGACGCCGTGCTGCGTCTGGACACCCACCTGATGCTCCCCGACGACCCGGTCAAGCGGGTGGACAGCATGAGCATGGCGTGGGGTCTGGAGGTGCGCACGCCCTTCCTCGACCAGGACCTGGTCACCCTGGCCGCGCACTGTCCGCCGGAACACAAGGTCGCCCATGGCGGCAAGGGCGTCCTCAAGGAGGTCGCCCGGGAGGTGCTGCCCGCCGAGGTGATCGACCGGCCCAAGGGCTACTTCCCGGTGCCGGCGCTGCGCAACGTGGACGGCCCGGTGCGCGAGCTGGTCGCCGAGGCGTTGCAGGCGCCGGCCGCGCGCGAGCGGGGGCTGTTCCGCCCGGAGTACGTGGCTCACCTGCTCGCCGAGCCGGACCGGGCGGAGGCGGCGGCCGGCAGCAACAAGCTGTGGCAGCTCGGCCTGCTGGAGTTGTGGCTGCAGACCCACGACGTGCGCTGAAGCGCGCCCGGTCAGTGCGGCATGCCCGGTCAGACCGCCGCCGTACGGGCGATCAGGTCGTCGAGGACCGCGCCCAGGTCACCGGCGTGCTCCAGCACCCGCCGCTGCCGGGTCGCGCCGGTGCCGTCGCGGCGCAGCCGGGCGAGCTGCGCCAACACGTACCCGAGGTCGCCGTGGCGCAGCAGGGCCGGCGCGATCACCGCCATCAGCTCGTCGACCAGCGCCCAGGCGGGCCGGGTGCCACCGGCCCGCAGGTCGATCAGCTCGCCGTCGAGACCGTCGTGGGCGGCCCGCCAGTGCGCCGCCGCGACCAGGCAGTCCCGGACGTGCGGGGCGGTCACCCCGGCGCGTACGTCGTCGGCGAGGGTGGCCACCAGGGACCGGACCAGCGCGGCGACGAGCACCGCGTCGTCCACCTCGGTGCAGACGTCACCGACCCGCACCTCCACCGTCGGGTACGCCGACGACGGCCGGGCGTACCAGTAGACCATCGCCGCGTCGAGCATGATGCCGGCGGCGATCAGCTCGTCGACGGTGCGGTCGTAGTCGGCGGCGGACTCGAAGTACGGCGTCGGTCCGATGCTCGGCCAACGCTCCAACTGCATGGACCGCCAACTGGCGTGCCCGGTGTCGTACCCGTCGTGCAGCGGCGAGTTGGTGGTGATCGCCTGCACCACCGGCAGCCACACCCGCAGGTGGTTGCAGACCTGCACCGCCAACTCCCGGTCGGGCAGTCCGACGTGCACGTGGCAGCCGCACACCGCCGGGTCGTGCGCCACCGGCCCGTACCTGCGGGACATGGCGTGGTAGCGCGGCTCGTCCGGAACCGTCCGGTGCGGTTCGGCCACCGGGGTGGCGCCGACCGCCACCAGTCGGGCCCCGGCCGCCGTGGCGGCCTCGGCGGCGGAGCGACGCAGCGACACCAGGTGTGCGCGCAGTTCGGTGAGGTCGCCGCAGACCGGGGTGACCATCTCGACCATGCTGTGCCGGAACTCCTGGCGGCTTTGGTCCCGGGCCGAACCGCGCAGCGCGGCGAGCACCTGGTCGGCGACCGGCAGGTTCCGGCCGCTGTCCGGGTCGAGCAGCAGGTACTCCTCCTCCACCCCGAGCGTGAGAACGGAGAGGTCGGGCGCGGTGTCGACAGCGGTCGGACGGTACGCCATGGCCCCTCCCCCATCCCCTGCGGCGGCGGTGCCTCGGGTTCCCGACCGCCCCTGCGGCAAACGCGGGTTCAGGGCGTCGCGAGGGCCGTCGCGCGCGCGGTGAGGAAGGCCCGTTCGGCCGCGTTGTCCGTCAGGGCGACGGCCGTCCGGTACGCCTCGACGGCCTCCACCCGCCGGCCGAGCCGGGCCAGCAGGTCGGCCCGGACCACGTGGTGGACGTGGAAGGCGCCCAGGTCGAGGCGGTCCACCTCGGTCAGCGCCACGGCCGCACCGGACACCTCGGCGAGCGCGACCGCCCGGTTCAGTGCCACCACCGGGCTGGGGGCGACCACCGTCAGCTGGTCGTACAGCGCAAGGATCTGCGCCCAGTCGGTGTCGGCGGTGCGCCGCGCGACGCTGTGCACGGCGGCGATCGCGGCCTGGATCTGGTACGGGCCGGGCCGGTCGCGGCGCAGGCAGCGGCGGACCAGCGCCTGCCCCTCGGTGATCAGCTCGGCGTCCCAGCGGCCTCGGTCCTGTTCCGGCAACGGAACGAGGGTGCCGTCGGCGGTGGTCCGCGCGGCACGACGGGACTCGGTGAGCAGCATCAGCGCGAGCAGGCCGACGGCCTCCGGCTCGTCCGGCATCAGGTCCACCAGCAGACGGGTCAACCGGATCGCCTCGACGCACAGCTCGGTGCGGACCAGGTGCGGGCCGGCGCTCGCCGTGTACCCCTCGTTGAAGATCAGGTAGAGCACCGCCAGGACACCGTGCAGCCGGTCGGGCAGGTCGGCGTCGCGGGGCACCCGGTACGGGATCCCCGCGTTGCGGATCTTCGACTTGGCCCGGACCAGGCGCTGCGCCATCGTCGGCTCCGGCACCAGGAACGCTCGGGCGATCTCGGCGGTGCTCAGGCCGCCGAGCAGCCGCAGGGTGAGGGCGACCCGGGCGGCCGGGGCGAGCGCCGGATGGCAGCAGGTGAAGATCAGCCGTAGCCGGTCGTCGCGCACCGGTCCCTCCTCGACGGGTTCGGCGGCGGCGAACAGCAGCGCCGCCTGGGCCTGCCGACCGGGCCGGGACGCCTCGCGCCGCAGGCGGTCGATGGCCCGGTGCCGGGCGGTGGTGATGATCCAACCGGCCGGACTGGGCGGCGGGCCGGTGGTCGGCCACCGCGCCACAGCGACGGCGAAGGCCTCCTGGACGGCCTCCTCGGCAAGCTCGATGTCGCCGAGGAGGCGGACCAGGACGGCGACCGCTCGGCCGTACTCCGCGCGGAACACCGCCTCCACGTCGGACACGGTCAGTCGCCGGCCCCGCCCTGGAAGGGGCGCACCTCGATCGGCAGGGTGGTCGCCACCGCGTAGCGGCGACCCCAGTCCAGGGCGGCGTCCAGGTCCGGCACGTCGATGATGGTGATACCGCCCAGATACTCCTTCCCCTCGACGAACGGCCCGTCGGTGATCAGCACCTCGCCGTCCCGGGCGCGCAGCACGGTGGCGGTCTCCGGCCCATGCAGGCCCTGCCCGAAGACCCACGACCCGGTGGACGCCAACTCGGCGCGCAGCTCGCCGATCTGGCGCATCACCCCGGCCAGGAACTCCGGCTCCGGTGGCAGCTCACCCTGTGGTTGGTGGAGGCTGAGCAGGTACAACGTCATGGTTCCTCCTCGCGCGCGGTCGGTCCTTCACCGACCTCTCATCCTCCACACGATCGGCCACCGCCCCGATCGACAGGTCGGCAGAGTGTTTCTCGGCGGTCGACCCAGCCCCCGGTGGTGTCGCTACCACCGCCACCACCGCCAGTCACCGCCGCAGCAGCTACCACCGTCGCGGTCGACGCCGGTTGTCATGCCGGCGACGGTTGTGGGTAGACCCCGGTGTGGTCGACGGCTTGCGGGTGGTCGTGGTGGGTGCCGGCTTCTCCGGTCTCGCGGCGGCGCTGGCGCTCAACCGCGCCGGCGCCCAGGTGCGGGTGCTGGAGGCCCGCGACCGGGTGGGCGGTCGGGTGCTGACCCGGTGGCTGCCCGAGCTCACGCAGCTCGACCTGGGGGCGCAGTGGATCGGCCCGACCCAGGACCGGATGTACGCGCTGCTCGCCGAGCACGGGCTGGCCACCTTCGCCTCGGCGTCGGTCGGCGCGCCCACCCTGCTCTGGGCCGCTGAGCGCCGCACCGAGCCGCCGGCGCAGGTCGGCCGGGTGCTCGGCCTGCTCGACGAGTACGCCGCACGGCTGGACCCGGCAGCGCCCTGGGCCGCGCCGGAGGCCGGACGGTGGGACCGGACGACCCTCGGCGGTTGGCTCGCCACCACGGCCGGGGACGACGACACCGCCGCCTACCTGGGGCGGCTGCTCGCCGGTGGGCTGCTGGCCACCGGCGCGGACGAGTTGTCCCTGTTGCACCTGCTGTTCTATTTGCGCAGCGCCGGCGGGACCGGGCCGCTGTTGGGGATGGCGGGCGGCGCGCAGCAGGACCGGATCGTGGGTGGGCCGTCGGCGCTGGCCGAGCGGATGGCCACCGCCCTGCCACCGGGCGCGCTGACGCTTGTCGCGCCGGTACGGGCCATCGAACAGGGCGTCGACGGCGCGACCGCGTGGACCGACACCGGGCGCGTCGACGGCGATGCCGTGGTGGTCGCGCTGGCCCCGGCGCTGGCCGGCCGGATCCGGTACGACCCGCCGCTGCCTTCGCTACGGGACGGGTTGACCCAACGGATGCCGATGGGTTCGGCGCTGAAGGTGCACGCCGTCTACCCGGAGCCGTTCTGGTGTGCCGACGGGCGTTCCGGGGTGTCCACCAGCAACGCCGGGCCGCTCACCGAGACGGTCGACAACTCCACCCCCACCTCGCCGCTCGGGGTGCTGACCGGGTTCAGCTACTCCACCGACGCGGCCACGCTGCGCGGCATGTCCCCCGCACGACGTCGGCAATGTCTGCTGGAGGCGTTCGCCGGCGTGGTCGGGCCGCGCGCCGAGGACCCGGTGGACTTCATCGAGTACGACTGGTCGGCCCAGGAGTGGACCCGGGGTTGCTTCTCCGGTGCGCTGACCCCGGGCGCGTGGCGGACGTACGGGCCGTACCTGCGGGCGCCGGTGGGGCGGGTGCACTGGGCGGGCACCGAGACGGCCACCCGGTGGAGTGGCTATCTGGAGGGCGCGGTGCGCGCCGGTGAGCGCGCCGCGGCCGAGGTCCTTGCCGGTTGAGCGGCACGACCGTGGCCGGCCCGGTCTCGGCGGGACCGGGCCGGCCTCGGCCCTGGGTGCTACCCGGCCGGCCCGGTCCGATGAGACGACCGGGCCGACGCGGGTACCCCGGTCAGGGGTAGGTGGTCAGGTACACCGTCTGGTTGGCCGCGTTCGCGGTGCCACCGGCGTTGTTGATCACCCGGTTGATGGTGCCGACGCCACCGAGCGAGACGGTGACCATGTTGGTGAAGCGCACGTTCGAGTTGACGGGCACCTCGAAGGAGCGCTCCTCGACGACCGAGGGGTTGACGTTGAAGTAGCTGTAGCTGCCCAGCCCGAACGCCTGGTGGCTGGTCACCGAGTCGGCCACCTTGTACGCGGCGTAGCCCCGGGTCGACCCGTTCATCCAGGCCGCCTGGTTCGGGACGTCGTACGGCAGCTCGTTCTGGTAGAAGTACGTCCGCCCACCGTTGCCGTTCCAGATGGTCTGGTACTTCTGGTAGTGCTCGACGAAGAGGCCGTACATGGTGACGTTGTCGCCGTTGACGGTGAGCCCGGTGTCGGCGGTGTTCAGCGTCCATCCAGTCGGTACGCCGCTGGCGGCGTGGTCGGCACGCCACAGCCACATGTGGTCACCGATCACGTTGTCGCTGTTGACGGTCAACGTGTTGGTGGCCCTGCCGACGTGCGGCCCGCCGATGCGGAAGAACACGTCGTGCAGCGAGGTCGGGTTGCTGGCGTGGCTGGCGGACGAGCCGGACGGCCCGACCTCCATCAGCACTGGCGAGTTCGTCGTGCCGGCCTCGAACATGAGGCCGGCCACCTTGACGCCGTCCACATCAGCCACCCGCATCCCCACCGCGCCGTTGTCGGCCTGGATGGTGGCCAGGCCGAGACCGAGGATGACCGTGTCGGCCCGGTTGACCTGGATCGGCTCGGTGACGTGGTGCACGCCCGGGGTGAACAGCAGGTGCCGCCCCTGGGCGAGGGCCGCGTTGATGGTGGCGGCGCTGGTGCCGGGTTGGACCACGAAGAACTGCGACAGCGAGATGGACGAGCCGGCCGGGGTCTTGTTGTACCAGCTGGTGCCGGTGGAGTTGGTGCGCAGCGCGGGCACGAACACCCGGTACTCACCGCTGCCGGTCACGTACAGGAACGGCTTCTCCCGGACCTGCGGGGTCTGCGGGATGACCGTGTGCGACGGGTTGGGGAAGCTCGGCGCGGGAGCGCCGTTGACGCCCTGGAAGACCATGTTCCACACCGAGCCGGTCCAGCCGTTGCCGAACTCGCTGTTGCGGGAGTACCACTGCTGCTGCGAGCCGGAGACGACCAGGCCGTCGATGCGGGTGTCGGCCAGCAGGCCGCCGCTGGACCAACCGTCGCCGCCGTTCCAGAGCTGGATCTGGTTCTGCGCGCCGCGCAGGTGCATCCGCCGGTACGGCGCGGCCTGGGACACCGCCCAGCGTTCCACGGTCTGCCCGGCGGGCAGGGTGACGGAGAGGTTCTCGGCGGCCCGCCAGAAGTTCTGGGTGGCGTTGCCGCCCATCCAGAACGCCTCGGCGCGGACGTGGCCGTTGAGGTTGACGTCGTCCGGGCTCATGCCGAGGCCGGCGACCTGGGTGAAGAAGCCGAGGTTGACGTCGGCGGTGTAGCTGCCGGGCTTGAACAGCACCGCGTAGCGCTGCGGGCCGAACTGGTTGGTCTCCTGCTGGGTGAAGAGGGTGTTGAGTCGACTCTGGATGGTCGACGTCGGCGTGCTCGGGTCGAAGACGAACGTGTTCGACCCGAGGTTGGGGTTGTACGGGTCGGTGGGCGTCACCGGGGGTTCGTTGGTGCCGCCGCCGGTCTCGCCGTAGACCTGGAACTCCCAGAGCGAGTAGCCGTAGCCGGTGCCCCGGGCGGTGCCGTACATGCGGACGTAGCGGCCGGCGCCGGAGACGGTGAGGTTCTGGGTGCCGCCGGTGCCGGTGGTGGTGGAGTAGATCGTGGTCCAGGTGGACCCGTTGTCGGACGTCTGGAGCTGGAAGGACCTGCCGTAGGCGCCCTCCCAGAGCAGGTTGACCTGGCTGATGGTGGCGCGTGCGCCGAGGTCGACCTGGAGCCACTGCGGGTCGCTGAACGCGCTGGACCAGCGGGTGCCGGTGTTGCCGTCGACAGCGGCGGCGGCGGGGGTTCCGCCGTTCTCGGTGGATGAAGCGGTGGCCGTACGACCCTGGGACAGCAGGACGGGGGCGGCCTGCGCGGGTGCGGTGGCTCCGGCCGGGGTGAGCACCGCGACCAGGGCCATGGTGAGCCCGACGAGCAGGTGCCGCACGGCCCGGGGACGCGGGCGTACGGATCTAGCACGAGATGTCATGACATCGCCTGTCGATAGGGGGTTACGGGTTGCCGCACGGATGGGGGATCGGCTCGCCCGTAGCGCCGTGGATGGTGCCGCCGAGGCGACGCCGCGGGGA
Source organism: Micromonospora sp. NPDC048835 (assembly GCF_040649995.1). NCBI lineage: Bacteria > Bacillati > Actinomycetota > Actinomycetes > Micromonosporales > Micromonosporaceae > Micromonospora > Micromonospora sp. NPDC048835. The sequence goes on from NZ_JBEZGM010000006.1 coordinate 280,213, forward strand.
GGAGAGCGCTCTCGTAGGAGTGTTGCGGCGAGATTGCGGCGGCGTCAAGACATCGATCTATAACTTCGTTATTTATCCCGAGAGCCGGGTTTTGTGTAATTCCCGATCCTCCACGCCGGTCACCCCGCCGCCCCGACCAAGCGCCAGTCGACCTCCCGCGGGGCCGACCCCTCCCGTCCGCCAATCCGGAACCGGGTCGATCACCCCAAGATCGACACAGTTTCGGTGATGTTGCTGCCTCAACCCGGGCGGTTTCAAGCGGCGGTTGCAACCAGGTGTTTGTGGAGTACCTCGGCTGGATTCTGCCAGTCGAGGGTTTGGCGTGGCCGTGCGTTGAGTTC
>NZ_JBEZGM010000007.1:0-18902 GCF_040649995.1 Micromonospora sp. NPDC048835
CCCACCGGTCGCGCCCGCCGCTGGGCGGGGGGGGCCGGGCGGGGGGGGGTGGGGGGGGGGGGGGGGGTGGGTTCAGGTGGGGGTGGGGGTGGGTTCAGGTGGGGAGGGGGAGGTGGTGGGATGGCCAGCGGGTGCGGAGTCGGCGGTCGTGGCTGGCGATGACGATGGCGCCGGGGCCGGTGCTCAGGGCGTCCTCGAGTTCGTCGCAGAGCGTCGGTGAGAGGTGGTTCGTGGGTTCGTCGAGCAGGAGCAGCTCCGGCGGGTCGGCGACGAGCACCGCGAGAGCGAGCCGACGGCGCTGTCCGACGGACAGGGTGGCCACCGGGCGGTCCAGGTCCGCCGGGGCGAGCAGCCCGAGTGAGGACAGCGGTACGACAGTCGCCCGCTCCGGCCCGACGGCCGCGTCGAAGACCTGCCGGGCCGTCCGACGCGCATCGGCGAAGACGCTGTCCTGGGTGAGCAGTCCGATCCGCAGGCCCGGTCGTCGCCAGAGCGCCCCGGCACCGGTCAGGTGGCCGGCGAGCACGGCGAGCAGAGTCGACTTGCCGGCACCGTTGGGGCCGGTCACCAAGAGCCGGTCGCGACCCTTGAGCTCCAGGTGCGCCACCCGCAGTCGGCCCGCGACCTCCAGCCGGTCCGCCGTGACGATAACCTCGTCGCCGCCACCCACGCCATCACCGCCACCTACGCCGCCGCCACCCACGCCGTCGCCGCCACCCACGCCGTCGCCGTCGGTATCGGCGAGCACGGACACGCGGAAGCGCAACGGCTCCGGCGGCTCCGGAACGGGGTCACGCTCGATCGTCTCCAGTCGACGGGTGGCGTCGCGGACGCGACGGGAGACCTGGTTCTGGACCCGGCCGGCGGTGTGCCCGTACCCCATCTTCTCGCTGTCGCGCGGCGCACGGCCGTGCGCGACCTGGTGTCCGGTCACGGCGGCGGCCTCGCGCAGGTCGGCGAGGAGCACCTGCTCGTCGTCGTAGCGCCGGCGCCACCGTTGCGCCTCGGCCCGCTTCGCCGTCAGGTAGGCGGTGTAGCCGCCGCCGAAGCGGACCGGCCCGTCGAGCGCCGGGTCGAGGTCGAGGAGGTCGGTGCAGACCGCGTCCAGGAAGGCGCGGTCGTGACTGGCCAGCACGACCACCCCGGGCATGGTCCGCAGTTGGTCCTCGCAGAACGCCGCCGCCGCGTCGTCGAGGTGGTTGGTGGGCTCGTCGAGCAGCAGTGCGCCGGGCCGGCGGATCAGCATCGCCGCGAGGGCGAGGCGGCCACGTTGCCCGCCGGAGAGGGCGCCCACCGTCCGCTCGTGGGGCAGCCCGCCGAGGCCGAGGCCGTCGAGGACCGTGCGGGCCCGCCGGTCGGCGTCCCAGGCGTCGCGGTCCTGCGCCCGCTCCAGAACTTCGCCGTACGCGGCAAGCAGCCGGTCGTGCTGCTCGGTGCCGTGCGCCGGATCGGCGAGCGCGAGCGCGACCCCGATCCGGTCCAGCTCGGCGAGGTCGGCGCGAGCCTCACGCAGCGCGTCGTCGAGGACCGCGGCGATTGTCGTGGACGGCGGGAAGGGCAACTCCTGGTGCAGGAAGCCGACGTCGGGCGGGCGCGTGACGGTGCCGGAGTCGGGTACGTCGACGCCGGCCAGGACCCGCAGCAGGGTCGTCTTGCCGGTGCCGTTCTCACCGATCAGGCCGATCCGGTGGCCGGGCGCGGCGGTGAGGGAGACGCCGTCGAGGACGCGGCGGTCGCCGCGGACGCGTACGAGGTCATGGGCGATGAGGGCAGGTCGAACAGACATGGTGAACCTCGGAGAGCGGCGATCCGGGGCGCGCTTCGGCACCCCGGCGGGAGCAGGGCATGACGACGGGGCCGCGGCGACGGAGGCGCGGTCACGCGCCCGTCGGCGGCTGGTCCGGGTGCTCACCCGGAGATGTCGTCGTCACCTGCCACGTCTGCTCCGATCTCCGACAACTCGGCGGCAAGGATAACCCCGGTGGTTGCCTGCCGGCTCAGCTCCCGCCCGTGCTCGACGAGCTGTTGTCCGACGAGTTTCCCCGGCGGGACGTGTAGCGGCCCGCCCGTCGCCCGGCCCGGCCGCGACGCCCCAGCACGCCGATGATCACCAGGAGCAGCGCGGCGAAGAGCACGATGCCACCGCCGAGCAGTGCTGCCACCGTTGCCGCCGACATGACCGACCGTCCTCTCCAGCCCGTTCCGGTACGCCCGGGCGAACTGATCCTGACACGTCAGGCCGTCCGGGCACCTGCCCGCAGCGAGTCGATGGTGAGGTCGAGGACCGCTTCGAGGTGGTCGGTCCTTCCGGTGGACAGCAGCAGCAGCACGCCGCCCTGGATGCCGGCGAGCAGTGCCGCCGCGGTGCGGTCGGCGTCGATGTCCGGGGCGATGTCGCCGGTCGACTGCATGCGCCGCACGCCCTCGGCGATCGCCGTCTGCCAGCGCCACATGAGCCCGACCACGATCGCCTGCGCGCCCGGCGCCCGTCGCCCGGTCTGGCCGAGCAGACCGTTGAGGGGGCACTTCACACCCTGCGCCCGGTAGCGCTCGATCAGCCGGTCCCGCCACGCCAGCCAGGTTGGCCAGGTCGTGAGGTTGCTGAGCATCGGCTCCTGGTCGAGCAGGACCTGGTCGGCCTCGTGCTGGGCCACCGCCAGCAGCAATTCTTCCTTTCCGTCCGGAAAGTAGTGGAAGAGTTGGCCCTTGCTGGTGCCGGTGTGGGCCATCACGTCCTCGAGGCGTACCTCGTCGACGCCGCGCTCGCGGATCTCGGCGGCAGCGCCGACGACGATGCGCGCCCGGGTGGCCTCTCCCTTGCGGGTCAGTGCCCTTGTCATGAGACCTCCGTCACCACTGTTCCCCCCGTCCCTGCCGGTCCGACCCTAGCTCGGGTTTTGGACTTGCAGGTCCAATTTTGCCGAGCAAAGGTCTGGAAAACGGTCCGTTCGGGGCCGCCACGTGATCGAGAGGACGCGACGATGAACCACTACTACCTGCTCGGACGGTCCGGTCTGCGAGTGAGCCGGCTGGCGCTGGGCACCATGAACTTCGGTGTCGACGGTTTCCACGCGGCGTACGGCAAGACCGAGGAGGAGTCAGAGCCGATCTTCCGCAAATACCTTGAGTCGGGCGGGAACTTCATCGACACGGCGGACTTCTACACCGCCGGGGAGAGCGAGAAGATCCTCGGCCGCCTGATCGACCGGGCCGGCGTCCGCGAACGGCTCGTGCTCACCAGCAAGTTCACCAACACCGTCGACCCGAGCGACCCGAACGCGAGCGGCAACGGCCGCAAGCACATCATGCGGGCCGTGGAGGCGTCGCTGAGCCGACTCGGCACCGACTACATCGACCTGTACCTGCTGCACACCTGGGACCGGATCACCCCGGTCGAGGAGGTCGTGCACACCCTCGACGACCTGGTGCGGTCCGGCAAGATCCGGTACGCGGGCCTCTCCGACGTGCCGGCCTGGTACGCGACCCGTGCGCAGAGCTACGCCGAGGCGCACGGCCTGGCCCCGCTGATCAACCTGCAACTGCCGTACTCGCTTGTCAGTCGGGGCATCGAGGCGGAGTACGTGGCGATGGCCCAGACCATGGGCATGGGGCTCACCGCGTGGAGCCCGATCGCCAGTGGCCTGCTCAGCGGCAAGTACCGGCGCAGCGGCGACGGCCTGAGCGGGACCGGCCGGTTGACCACCCCCAACGCCGGGGGTCGGGAGATCAGCTCCAGCGACTGGCAGGTCATCGACGCCCTGGAGAGCGTCGCCGCCGACCTCGGCCGCAGCATGGCCCAGGTCGCTATCAACTGGGTCGCCACCCAACCCGCAGTGGCCTCGGTGATCATCGGTGCGAGCAGCGCCGAGCAGGTGGGCAGCAACTTCGAGGCGCTCGACTTCGAGATCCCGGCGGACGCCCGTCGCCGTCTCGACGAGGCCAGCGCTCCGCAGCTCGGGGTGCCCTACGTGATGTTCACCCCGCAGTACCAGTCCTGGGTGGTCAGCCCCGGCCTGGGCATCGGCGACAAGCCGGCCGGCTACGCCCCGCCGGTGTTCAACGCCGCCGCCCAGCCCACCGAGGAAGGAGCCTGAGATGGCACCGGACAACGATGCCCTGGTTCGTGAGTTCGTCGAGGCGTTCAACACCAGGGACGCGGACCGTCTGGTGCCCTACCTGCACCCCGACGTCGTGTTCCACGCGTACGGCGACGAGGAGGTACGCGGCCGGGACGCGGTCGTACAGGTGTGGCGCGGCGTCTTCGAGATGTTCGCGGAGATCCAGTTCGAGACCGTCCACCAGGCGGTCGACCGCGACGTCGTGATCGCCGAGCAGGTCCACGGCCTCGGCCTGCCGGGGCGGCCGGTGGCGCCGGTCATGAACATGGCGATCTACGAGATCCGTGACGGCAGGATCGCCGCCTGGCGCGACTACACCAACCCGCAGTACGCCAGCAAGCTCGTAAGCGGCTGACTCGACCACCCGCTCGTGGCTACGGAGCCGCATCGCGGGTTCGTAGCCACGGGTGTCTCGCTTCATCGACAGCAGCCCGGAGGAAGACATGTACGCCATCCGAATGCACGAGTACGGCGGACCCGAGGTGCTCCGGTACGAGCAGGCCCCGGTGCCCCTCCCCGGTCCCGGCGAAGTCCTGATCAAGGTCGCCGGCACGTCGTTCAACCCGGCCGACGCCATCATCCGAGCCGGAGTCCTGCACCAATCCCACCCCGTTCGGATGCCGCACATCCCTGGCACCGATGTCGCCGGCACGATCGTCGAACTCGGTCCGGACATCACCGGCCACGCGATCGGCGATCCGGTCATCGCGGCTCTGCCACGGCCGGCGGACGGCGCTGCCGGGGAGTTCACCCTCGCGCCGGCGGCGGACGTGGTGTCCGCGCCCACCAGCATCCCGCTCGCCGACGCCGCTGCCCTGCCGATCGCTGGGCTCACCGCCTGGCAGGGAATCAACGACCACCTGCGAGTACGGCCCGGCCAGCGCATCCTGATCAACGGCGCGGGCGGTGGCGTGGGCCGGTTGGCCGTGCAGTTCGCCAAGCTGGCGGGCGCCACAGTCGTCGCCGTGGCAGGCCCGGCCAGCATGACGGCGGCCCAGTCCGCCGGCGCCGACCAGATCCTGAACCACGCGGTCGACCGGCTGAGCGAGCCCGTCGACGCGGTGTTCAACACCGCGCCCATCGACGGCTCGGGCCTGAACCGTCTCGTTGCCCTCGTACGGCCGGGCGGCAGCCTCGTCTCCATCACGTCGTCCGCGTCGACAGATCGCGACCAGGCGATACGCGCCATGGTGATGACCTTCCGCCGCGACAGCGCCCAGCTCGGCGAGATCGCGCGTCGGGTGGACGCCGACGGGATCTCCGTGGGCGTCACGGAGCGTCTCCCGATCACCGAGATCGTCGACGTGCACCGCCGGCACGCGGCTGGCCGCCTCTCGGGCAAGGTGGTGCTCGGCCACTAGGGCCCTCGCGGCGACAGCACCACCGCGAAGGCCCCGTGCCCGCTGACCGGCCACCGCAACCGCTCCTGGTGACGGGTGCGACCGGTGGGAGCGCGCCCCGGTCAGTTCCGGTTCGCCACCGCCAGCAGCGCCGGGAGTGTCATGCCGAGCTGGCGCAGGATGTCGTCGTGGCTGCCCCCGGAGGAGACCCAGCCCTCGCCCGCGCTCACGCTGCACACCTCGCGGTCGGGCAGGAGCAGCGCCAGTGCCGCCGCGACGCTTCCGCCGGGCCGATGTTCCTCGACGACGACGAAGCGCTCCGCCTTCGGGCTGAGGTGTCGCGCCGCCTTGGCCAGGGCGCCCTGGTCCAGGTAACACAGGTGGGCGTGGGAGAGGGTCGGCTGCTCCGCGACGGCAAGCAGACTCAGCTCCGTACCCTTCTCACCGACGGAGACCAGACAGGTCTCGCCGTCGCCCTCGTGGTCCCAGGTCACGAAGTCCGGGGACGGGCGGTCGCCGGCCAGGCTCTCGTAGCCCTGGTTGCGCCCCAGTCGGATGTAGTGCGGACGGCCTTCCGCAAGGGCGTTGTGCAGCACCGCCCGGGTCTCGTCGGCGCCGTACGGCGCGGCGAGCGCGATGCCGGGCATGCTCTGGACCACGGCGAAGTCCTCCAGGCAGTGGTGCGTGGTGCCGAGCCACCCGCCGGACACCCCGGCGTAGGGCGCGACGATCGTCACCGGCGCGCCCAGGTAGCCGAGACCGAGTTTCATGCTCTCGCCGGCCCGCAGCACGGCGAAGGTGGCGAAGGTGCTGACGAAGGGCCGGTACCCCGCGCTGGCCAGCGACACCGCGATGTCGATCATCGCCGCCTCGGCGATGCCCAGGTTGAAGAACCGGTCCGGGTGGGCGTCCGCGAACGGATGCCGCTGTCCGCCCAGGTCGGCTTCCAGACACAGGATGCGGTCGTCCTGGCGGGCCATCTCGGTCAGCTCTCTGCGGTAGATCTCCCGCGAGGGGACCAGGGCGGCGCTCACCGCAGTGCCTGCGTCCATCGGTGTGCCTGTTCAGGCGACGCTGTGACGTAGTGCGAGCCGGCCCGGCCCTCGAGTTCGGCGATGCCCTTGGCCTTCATCGTCCGCGCGATGACGGCGAGTGGTCGGTCACCGCGGGTGTCGTGGGCGGCGAGTGTCTCGCTCAGTTGGGTCAGGTCGTGCCCGTCCACCTCGACTGCGGCGAACCCGAAGGCGCGGAACCTGTCGGCCAGGTGCGGCATGGCCGAGATGTCGTCGACCGCGCCGTCGTTCTGGTAACCGTTCCGGTCGACGACCACGATCAGGTTGCCCAGCCGCTGCGCTGCCGCGACCTGGCAGGCCTCCCAGGTGAGCCCCTCCTGGAGTTCACCGTCACCGACCACGGCCACCGCCGTCCCACCGTTCGCGCGTAGCCGGCAGGCCATGCTCCAGCCCACCGCGTACGCCAGGCCGTGGCCGAGGCTGCCGGTCGGGAAGCGGATGCCGCGGAGGGCGGGATTGGGGTGCCCGGTGAACGGGCTGCCGTCCCGTCCGTACTGCTCGGACGGGTCCTCGGGGAGGATTCCCGAGGCGTGCAGCGCCGCGTAGAGGCCGGCGGCGGCGTGCCCCTTGCTGAGGACGACCTCGGATTCGGGTACGCCGCTGACGAAGTCGATGGCCGCCACGAGTATGTCGATGACCGAGAGGCTGCCGCCGAGGTGGCAGCCGGTCGGGCCGGCCGCCATCCGGACCGCGAGTCGACGGGCATGTCGTGCCCGCGCACTCAGGTCGGTGTCGCTCGTGGCGCCGGCGTCGCCGCTGCGCAGTGTGGAGACGGTCACAGTGGACTCCCGGCGGTGAGCTGGTTGCCGTAGTAGGCCCCCGCGCCGTGCTTGCGGGTGAAGTGCCGGTCCAGCAACCACTGTGGCGCGGACGCCGCGGGGTTCAGCGACAGCGTCTTCAGGGCCATCTCGGCGACCGCCTCGCAGACGATCGCGTTCTCCACCGACTTGAGCGGGTCCGCCGCCCAGGTGAAGGGGCCGTGGTTGGCGGCGAGGGCGACCGGCCCGGCCAGCGCCTCGGCCTCTCCCCCGACCAGCTCGATGATCGCGCGGGCCGTGTTGAATTCGTAGTCACGCTCGCACTCGTCGGCCGTCAGGTCCCGGGTGACCCGGATCGGGCCGGCGAACGTGTCGGCGTGCGTGGTGCCGAGCACGGGCACGTCCCGGCGGGCCTGCGCGAAGGCGACGGCGTGCGTGGAGTGGGTGTGGGTCACCCCGCCGACCGACGACCACTGCAGGTAGAACGCGCGATGGGTCTCGCTGTCGACCGAGGGCCTGAGTGTCCCGGCGGTGACCCGACCTGTCTCCAGGTCCACCGGGACGAGGAGGTCGGCCGTGAGGTCCTGGTACGCCACACCGGACGGCTTGATCACATAGATGCCTGCCGCCCGGTCGACTCCGCTCACGTTGCCCCAGGTCAGCGCGGCAAGGCCGGCCTCGGGAATCATCTGGTTCGCGGCGAGGACCGCGTCGCGCAGGTCTGTCGATCCGGCCGTACTCATCGAAGGTGCTGCCTCTCAGGTCGGGGGTGCGGGTCGGCGGCGACGCGGAAGCCGATGTCGGCCGACCAGTAGTCCGCAGGTTCGTGGTGGCGGTACGCCGGCCGGCACATGTCGAAGAAGGAGTTCATGGCCCCACCCCGACACACCCGGTTGCCGTGCGCCGTGGCGTTGACCGGATCGACAGGCGGCGAGGTCTGGTAATAGGTGCTGTCGTACGTGTCGTAACACCACTCCCAAACATTTCCCAGCAGATCGCAGATGCCGGCGGAATTGGGGAGACGGGTGCCCACCGCGTGCACTCGGTCACCAGAGTTGTGACTGAACCAGGCCCCGTCCTCCAGGTTGTCCGGTACGTCCGGACAATCGATGCGGCAGGCCCCTTCCCATTCCGCCTCGGTGGGCAGCCGGCCGCCGATCCAGTCACAGAACATCGCCGCCTGGAACCACGTGACATTCACCACCGGAAGCTGGGGATCCAGGCCGACGACGTGGTCCGGCGCGTACTGCGCATACAGTTCGTTGGTCACGCAGGTGCGCATGATCGAGAAGGAGGAAATGGTGACCTCGTGGGATGGCGTCTCGCCGCAGTAAACCATCCGGGCCTGCTTTTCGCTGCCCATCGTGTAGGTCTTTCCCGGTACCGTGGCCAGCAGGGGGTCGAGTAGCTCACGCCGGCGGATCTGGCGGGCGAGCACCCGCTCGCGGCCGTAGCGGCTCGTCTCGGCCGCCCGGGTGGCCGTGTCAGACGTGGTCAAGAGTGCGTCCCCGTTCGTCGATGATGTCGATCTCCATCTCCGCGACCCGCCCCCCGTCCGCCACGGAGAACGCGCGGACCTGCGGATACTTGAGATTGCGCAGCACTATCAAGAGGTGCCAGAGCTGAGGCGACGGATGGAGGTCGACGTCCACGGTGGCCAGGAGACCCGGGTGGCGCTGATGGCTGTGGAAGACGCCGACCTCGTGCAGGCCCGCATCGCGGATGTGCCGGGCGACTCGCCAGGACTCCTCCGGGGTGGCCAGGAAACCGGCGTCGTCATGGTCGATGAAGTACTGACCGTACTTGATGAACTCCGCGCGCCAGTCATCTCGGACGTTGTCCTCGAAGAAGATGAAGTCGGTGGGCTTTCCATCTGGCTCATCGGCCAGAAAATAGCCGAAGGTCTTCCGAGGGAAGCGTTCTTCCACCGCCAGCAGAAAACGGTCGAGTAATTGGCGATCCAGCCGCAGTAGCTCTGTCACAAAACTGTCCTTCGATGCTGTGGCGCGGGCATGTTAACGTTCACAATATGTACCCGTCAATAGCAGGTCAGGTTTCACCCATCGACGTGGCGCAGTCGCTCGACCCACGATACCGGCGGAGTGTAGACGCTGCCACCGACGCCCGCGGCCCCACTTTCTGGACGTTTTCTGGCAGGACGAGCACCGGGTTCTTACCGGGTTGACACCCCACTCAGCACCATGCTAGAAAGACCATCGTCTACGCCCGTTTACCAGATGTTAACCTTCGGGCCACCGCCCGTCGGGGGGATCGCAAGTCCTGCACAACCGCTCATCGTCGCTGCCCGGGGGGAACCGCTCACGATGGCCATGTTCGGCGTTCCATTTTTCGGTCTGGCAAGCCGCCGGTCGGGTCCTCGACCGCCTCGCCGCAGACCCCGTCTCGTGCCCGCTACCTGGCCCGCCTCACTCGTGCACCGCGACGGGGGCCGGGGTGTCCGTTCGTGACCACCCGGACGGTCAACACCGAGCCCCTCGAGGCCGGCTCGCTACCTCCGGAGATGTTCGCTCGGGCGGTCGAGTACGTCTGCCACGAGCGCAACCTCTACCGCGTCTTCACCCACAGCTACGGGCTGCGGCACTTTCCCTTACTGCACCTCGACCGCTTCGCCTCCTGGCAACACTCGGCGGGGGTGGAACCGCTGGTCGCCCGATACAACGCGCTCGAGCCCTTTCTGGACGGCCACGTCCGGCAACGGGTGGTGACCGACCTGGACCACATCTTCGAGGTCCTCGGCGAACTGTTCGCCGCGGGCCACAAGGGCACGGTCAACATGTGGGTCACCTACCCCGACGGGTCGTCGTTCGTGACATCGGCCCTGCTCGAGGGCATGGACGACCAGGGGACCGTCTACTACACGAAGATCAACGAGACCACCAACGTGACCTGCCGTCCGCTGACCCGGGACACGTTCCTGAGCCTCCTGGATCCGGAGGACGGCCAGGTCGAGATCGATGTCCTTCGCCACTCGGCGGCGCTCGCGGAGATCGCGACGATGGACGGCGTCGACGCGATGCGCCGAATCTTCGGCGACCTTTACGGCTACCGCTGGCAGGGCAACGACCTCCACCTCGGCGCCCGCGAGGTGAGCCTCGACCTGGACGCGTTCGACGAACTGGCGGCAGACCTGCGACGCTCCGCCGAACAGATCCTCACCCCGGACGGCGTCCCGAAACAGCAGCAGTTCCGCCTGCACAAGCACATCCGCAACCGGTTCATGCCGATCCAGTTCTACCTCGCGCACGTCCAGGCCGACCCAGCGCTGGCGGCCGCCCTCATGCCGGGACTCCCGGCACGAGTGGACTCGGCGGTCGCCGCCATGGACGTGGCCCTCGGCGACGTCCTGAAATTCGCCAGCCTGCTCGTGCAGAAGCCGGTTCCGGCCATGCTCGAGCTGCACATCGCCGCGATCCTGCGCCTCCGGGATGTGCTGCCGGCCTACCAGAAGGTCAATCTCGACGTTCTACGTTCGGTCACGCGGTGAGGGCGGTGCCTGTTCCAGGGTAGGCGGGAACGCCCTCGCCTCGATCCCGCAAGCGTTGCCGGCAGAACCGCGGGAGACACCGCCTGCCGCGCGTAGACCTATTTGCTCGAACGTTACTGTCCATTGTGGAAATGCTCGATCGTGTGTCGACGTGGACACGCGGCGATCGACGCATCGGAATCAACGGCGATCCGATGCCCATTCCTCTCTCATTGCCGCCGCCCATCAGCGGTGGTCCGATCGTGGGAGCCTCGCATAGAAGCCGTGATCCTTGAGCGCCCTTTGCTCGACCGATTCGTCGAGGACGTGAGTCGGCGCTTCCCCGCCAAGCTCTTTGGGTTCTTCCTCTCCACCCGACGGTTCGGTCCGCCGACCGACTACATCATCATGGAAGAGAACATCCGGGACGAGTGGCTGACTGAATTCCACGCGTACGGAAACTATTACGTCGACCACGACGACGCCGGCTTCCTGTGCACCCCGGAGGAGACCTGGCGGGTCGAACGGACCATCCGGGACGCGGGCCTGGTCAAAGTCGGCGTCTTCCACAGCCACCAACGGCACCCGGCGATCCTGACGTCGGTGGACGTCGACTTCCACCCGTCCCCGGACCTGTGGCACCTGCTGGTCGTCCTTCGCAACCTCTCGTACCCGTTGGTCCGGACGTTCGAGGTCACCGAAGCCGGCCGGGTCACCGAACTGCCACACGTCGTCGTCGACGGGTCGGACCAGCCACAGGCGGTCGCATGAGAGCGCCCGCCACCGCCCGCCCGGCGTACCGGGACCTGGCCACGGTGAGCGACCCCACCGAGCTCGCCCGCCAGCTCGGCGCGATCTTCCAGCTGACCGACGACGGTACGCCGATCGTCACCGACGGCGAGACGCTGTCCCACGCGTTTCGGGCCGCCGCCCGCCTGCGGCCCGACGAGTACGCCGAGCTGACCGCAGCCTGGCTGCGGGCAGGTCGGCAGCGGCTGGCGGCGACGTGCCTCGCGAATCTGGTCCGGTTGCCCGGCGGCCCGTTCCTGATGGGCACCAGCTCCGGCACGACACCCGTCTACTGCGGCGAGGAGCCCGAGCACGAGGTCACCCTCGACGCCTTCGCGATCGGCCGGGTCCAGGTGACGAACTCGGTGTTCCGGCTGTTCCGGCCCGAGCACGCGCCCGGCGCCGAGCCCGACCTGCCGGTTGCCGACGTCACCTGGTACGACGCGCAGATGTTCTGCCGCTGGGCGGGGGTGCGCCTGCCGACCGAGGCGGAGTGGGAGTTCGCCAGCCGGGGTGGGCAACCGGATCCGTACGGCGACGTCGGCATGGAGAATCTCGGCGCCTACGCGTGGTGCAGCGAGAACTCGCAGGGTGACCTGCACCCGGTGGGCACCCGCAAGGCCAACGCGTACGGCCTGCATGATCTCTTCGGGAACGTGTGGGAGTGGTGCGCCGACTCCTATGCCGCCGACTTCTACCGGCGGTCCCCCGCCCGCAATCCCCGCAATGCCGAGGACACCGCCGAACGGGTGTGCCGCGGCGGCAGTCTGCACGCCTTCACCGACATGTGCCGCTGCGCGTTCCGCCACCACGAACCGGTGGACTACTGGGCCTACGACATCGGGTTCCGGATCGCCGCGGACCTCGGTTCCGACGAGCGGCCCGAGTCGACACACCACACCGAGGAGAGTTGACCTCCATGCTGACCCTGACGCTGCCCAACTTCATCTCCGACCTGGTCGCGAAGAACGGTACGACCAAATCCAGCAAGCTACGTGTGCCGGCCACCAGCGTCGCCGATCTGCACACCTACTTCACCACCTGCCACCCGGCGGCCGTGTCCCGCATCTTCGAAGCCGACGGTTCGGTCCGTAAGAACATCATTCTCGTGGTGAACGATGAGCTGGTCCACAATTCACAGTATTCGCAGATCACGTTCGACGACGGCGACGAACTCGCTCTGCTGATCCAGTTCGCCGGCGGATGACCGACGGCTCCGTCATCCGCCCGCACCGCTTACGTTAGGAAGTCACGTGACAAGTAACATCCGCGAGTTCGAAGCCTCGTCGCTTCCGCCGGACCTTTACGAACGCGCCATCGAGTACGTCTGCTACGAGCGCAACTTCTACTACATCTACACCGGGTCGTACGGCTTGGAAACGTTCCCGCTGGTCCATCTGGATCGTTTCCTCGGCTGGCGGCACGCCCTCGGCGCGGAGCCGCTGTACCCGTTGCACAACGGCCTGGCCGACCTGCTCGACACGTACGTGCGGGACAGTGGGAGCACCCCGGTGGCGGAATTCCGCGCCTCGCTGCACGACCTGTTCAGCCAGGGGCACAAGGTCTCGGTGAACATGTGGGTCACGCACACCGACGGCACCCCGTACGTCACGTCGGTGCTGCTCGAAGGGATGAACGAGTCGGGCACCGTCTACTTCACCAAGGTCAACGAGACGCTCAACCGGACGTGCTCGCCGCTGACCTTCGCGGAGCTGATGGAGAAGGTCGCCCCGGACGAGGACGGCACCATCGGTCTCACGGTCATCAAGCACTCGGACGTCATCCAGCGACTCGCCGGGCTCGCTCCGGCGGCGGCGTTCGACTACCTCTTCCACGACCTCTACGGTTACCGCTTCGCCGATGGCCAGCTGACCCGGCACGGTACGCCGGTCGTGGCCGACCAGAACGGCTTCGACGAGTTGCTGGCCCACCTGGACAGCCACGAGGACGACGTCCTGGTCGACGGTGCCGTGCCGAAGCAGCAGCAGTTCCGACTCAACAAGCACGTCCGCAACCGGTTCGCCCCGATCCAGTTCTACCTCGACTACGTGCTGACCACACCGGACCTTGCCGCGTCGCTGTCGGACGAACTGGTCGCCCGTACGCGGGCGGAGATGAGTGGTGTGGATCGGGCGTTGAACGACGTGCAGAAGTTCGCGAGCCTGCTCGTGCAGCGCCCCGAGTCCCGGATCTACCGGATGTACGTCGACTCGGTTCGTGCGCTGCGTTCGCTCCTGCCCGCCTACCAGCAGGTCAACATGGACGTGCTCGCGGCACTGGCGGCCGGGGGCAGCGAGCAGGCCGTGGAGACCGACTGGATCCCGCGTCTGTTCGCCGGCTACCTCCCGGACGACGTCATCGCCAAGGTCACCGGCGACTATGCGGCACACCGGGACGTGCCGCTCACCCAACTCGGGCTCGACTCGATGGCGGTGATGGGGTTGGTCCTGAACCTGGAGCAGATCTTCGGCCTCCAGATCGACTACGCCACCTTCGACATCGCCACCCTGCGCACGATGGGTTCCATCGAGCAGTACCTGGCCGAGGCGCGGGCCGGGGCCAACGCATGATCATTCCGGTGTCCCGGGCGGTGACCAACCCCGCCGTGCAGCACACGCTGCGTACCCAGGTGCTCTACCACTTCCCGGCAGCCTCTTCGGTCTCGTTCACGCCGGAGCAGGTCGTCGTGGAGTCGGCTGCGACGGACCTCTCGGAGGAGGCCGTGTCGGCGCTTGTCAACGAGGTCGCCGACACGTTCGCCGTGCTGCCGGCCGTACCCACGCGGGTCTACTACGACTCGGGTGACCCGCCGCAGGGCCGGGTGGCCCGGCACGACCAGGCAGCGTTCGACGCGGCGGCACGCCAGCTCGCCGCCGAGCTGGACGAGGCCCGCAGCCTGCCGCCGCGCCGCGCGCTTGCCGCGCGGCGCAGCCCCGCCGGCCGTGGTCTCAACCTCTACGGCCATGAGATCGCGGCGCTGTCGCGTGGGATCGACCAGTTCATCCGGCGCTTCTACCAGTACGCCTACCGCGCCCAGGAGCTTCGGGTTCCCTCGATGCTGCCGACCGCGGTGATCGACCGTGCGGGATATTTCGACACCGCCCGGCAGCACCTGAGCTTCGTCAGCCCGCTGAACCCGGCGCCGGAGACCTTCGCGGGTTTCCTGCCGTACTGGAAGGAGCACGGCGGCAACGGCACTCGGCGCGACGACGGTCTGCGGGACTTCCTCAGCACACCGGGCGAGGTGCTCAACCCGGCCATGTGCCTGCACTGCTACCCCCTCGTCGCGGACACCGAGATCCCGGTCGGTGAGCCGGCCGTGTTCACACTCGCCGGTGCGTGCTTCCGGGACGAGTCGGGGAACCTCAACCACGACAACCGACTGCGCGAGTTCCTGATGCGGGAGGCGGTCTTCGTCGGCGACGAGCACGCGCTTGAGCAGGCGCACGGCGAGATGGTGGACTTCGTGGTGGCGATGGCCACGTTGTTCGGGTTGGACTTCCGGATGGAGAGCGCGAACGACATCTTCTTCAACGACGGGGCACCCCAGCGCCTGTTCTCGCAGCTCGTGTCGGACAACAAGATCGAGTTGATGGTCCGAGGGCTGCCGGACGGCGCGCCGATGGCCGCGGCTTCCGTCAACAGGCACCAGGCCCACTTCACCATCCCGTTCGGCACGGCCAGCGGTGGCCGGCCGGCCCTGTCGATCTGCGGTGGGTTCGGTGTCGACCGGCTCGTGCTGGCACTCGTCCAACGGGCGGCCGAGCAGGAGACCGACCTGCTGGCGATGCTGTCGGAGTCGGTCACCGACCACCTCACCGTCCGGGCGGCTCCCGCATGAGGCGCAAGGTCGTCTGCGTCGAGACTCCGGACTTCTTCCTCGACGAGATGGAACGCATCGCCGCCGAGGAGGGCGACGAGATCTGGGTGCTGTCGCCGGAGGGGCGGCACCGCGATCGTCCGCGCGCCATCCTGGTCGACCCCAGGACCGAGCACGACCGTGCCGTGCGGGAGCTGACCCGGCTCATCGGCCAGCCGGACGCCGTGCTGACCACCCAGGAGATGTTCCTGACGCAGGCGTCGGCGATCGCCGACGCCTGCACCGTGGCGCGTACTCCACCGGCCGCGGTGGCCGCGTCGCGGGACAAGGCGCGGATGAAGGAGATCTGGCTCGCCGCGGGCGTACGAACGCCCCGAGGGATCTTCCGCAACGCCTTCGGTGGCCCGGACCTCGCCCTCGACGGCCTCGAGTTCCCGCTGATCGCCAAGCCCTCCCAGGGCTTCGCGAGTTGCGGTGTGCGAAAGGTGACCACGCGGGCCGAGTTGGACGAGCACCTGCGCAAGATCTTCCTGGTGAACTCGACAGTGGTGGCCAAGGAGCGCCTGGACAACACCGGGTTCCTGATCGAGGAGTACGTGGACGGGCCGGAGTACTCCATCGACACGGTCTGGTTCGACGGCGAACCACTCTGCGACGGGATCCTCACCAAGGGCAACGCGCCCGGCCCCTACTATCCCGACCGGCTCTACTACATGGACCCCCATCTTCCGACCGCTCGGGCCGACCGGATCAGGGAGATCTCGTACCGGGCGGTGCGGGCGCTCGGCGTCACCAACGGCGCCACCCACACGGAGGTGCGGTTCCGTGACGACGAACCGTTCGTCCTGGAGACCACCAACCGGCCTGGCGCGGGTGGGCTGTTCTACCAGCTCTTCACCAGCGCCTCCGGGGTCGACTTCCACCGCCTGTACTACCTGGCCGCCACCTGTGCCGACAGCGCGGAACTGCGGGCACGCGCGGGCGGCCTGACGCCGAAAGCAGTACCCGACAACGAGTACCCGTTCTGGTACAACCTGCCGCACCGCGGCAGTGGTGTCATCCGCGGAATCAGCGGCCTGGAGCGGCTGTCCGCACGGGACGAGATCGACCGCTGCCTCAGTTACAAGCAGCCCGGTGGCGTGCTCTACCCGGAAGGGCTGGAGGCCGACTACTTCGTCTCCGTGCTCGGTGTCTACCGGCCCGGGCCGACGGACCCACCGATCGCCGACCACGTCCGGCGGTACGACGACATGATCGAGGTTACGTTTTGACGACCGTATCGCCCGGCACGGCGACGGAGACCGTCGACCGCCGACCACTGTGGAACCGGGACTTCGTCACGGTGGCCATCAGCAATCTGGTGTCCCGTGCCGGCACCGTGGTCTTCGACGTCGTCCTGGCCTGGTGGTTGGTCCGGGAGACCGGTGCCACGGTCGCGGCGGGTTATGTGCTCGCGGCGTCCACGCTGCCGATCGCCCTGCTCAGCCCACTGAGCGGCGTCCTGGTGGACCGTTGGAACAAGAAGTGGGTGCTCGTCGTCACCGATGCGGTCAGTGCGATCGCCGCTGGCGCGGTGGCCGTGATGGCGTATCAGGACGTGGTCCACATACCCGCCCTCGTGCTGTGCGCGGCCGTCCTGGGCGCGTGCACCTCACTGTTCAAACCGGCCGTCCGGTCCATCGTTCCGGCCCTGGTCGCCAAGGATCGCCTCACCAAGGCAAACGCGCTGACCACGAACTTCGCCGAGACGACGAAGGTGGTGGGCCCGCTGCTCGGCGCCGCTCTCATCGCGGTTCCGGCTGTCGGCATCGCGGGTGCGCTGCTGGTGAACGCCGCCTCGTTCGCCGTCTCGGCGCTGGCGCAGGCATTCATCGGCTTCCGGCCGGCGGCGCGCACCGCGCGGGACGAGTCCGTGTGGGACGGCCTGCGCGCTGGGTTGCGGTACCTCGGTCGCCGACGTCTCGTCCGCAGTCTGCTGTTGCTCTGCGGTCTGGTGAACTTCTTCCTGGTGTCGTTCACCATCCTGCTCCCGCTGTACGTCAGCGAGGTGCTGCACGCAGGCAGTGGCGCCTATTCGGCCGTCCTGACCGCCGAGGCACTCGGTGGTGTGGCGATCACGGTCTTCTTCCTCGCCAGGCGTGACGTGACACCGAAACCGGCTCTGCTGGCCTGGTACATCGTCGCGGCCGGCGCGGCGCTCGCCCTGATCCCGCTGGTGCCCTCGCTCGCCGTGCTGATCGCGCTCGCCTTCGTCCAGGGCGCCGTGATGGGGGCGTTCAACACGTACTTCTTCACCTACGTCCAACAGGTCGTCGACCCGGCGTACATGGGCCGGGTGTTCGCTCTGGTCTACATGATCGCGGTAGCCGTGATGCCGGTCTCCTACCTGGTCTTCGGCTACCTGGGCAGCCACATCATCGGCGTGGCCTTCGTCTACGTCGGTATCGGCACCATCGTCACCGCCCTGCCCTTCCTGCGGATGCGCGACGAGGACGCCGCGGATCGGCCAGAGGTCCGCGCCTCGTCCTGAGAGCCGTCCCGGTCGCCGCCAGCCGGGCGGCGACCGGGCTCGGGCTACTGACTGGCGGTGTGGGCGAGCGCGTCGTCGACCGCGCCCTCGTAGAGCGCCACGTACCGCCGGAGCAGCTCGCCGCCCTCGGCGCCGAGGGCGGCGAGGCTGAGCGTGTTGTGGCCGACGCCCAACCCCTGCGGCAGGGTGCAGACCCCCAGCGGGAGCGCGTTCGCGTCGGCGATCCGCCGCGGCACGTCGACCGCCGCCTCGAGGTCCACCACGCCGTCGAGCGGACTGGTCACGACCGCCACGGCCCGCAGGCCGGTCTTCCGGGGCGGGTTCGGCAGGGTACGCGCGATCGTCAGGTACTGGGTGACCGCGGCGAGGGAGTAGCCGCGCGACGTCACCCGGTCCGGCAGGAGGCGGCGTCCGTACAGCAGGATGAGCGGCCGGACCGCCCAGGCCGGGGCCTGCCGAGGGTTCGGGCCGAAGAACGGCGACAGCACCAGCAGACGGCGTACGGCACTGCCCGGCAGTTGGGTCAGCCAGGTGGCGAGCACCGCGCCGCCGGAGATCCCCACGACGCCCACCTCGTGACCCAGCCCCGTCGCCACCCGCAGGGCATCCTCGGCGTACGTCGTCAGTGCGCCGGCCTCGACCCGGTGGTGCGCCTGCCGGTCGACGTGTCCGTGCTGGGGTGCCCGCGGGACCCAGACGTTGTACCCCCGGTCGAAGAACTCCTGAGCCAGGTCCTCGTACTGTTCGGGCGCGAGGGTGTACCCGTGCAACAGCAGCACGACCCGCTCGGTCCGGACACCGTGGCTCAGGAGGCGGCTGCGCGACTCCGGCCGTACCTCGGGATCAGCCGTCTCGGCGGCGATGACAGCCTCGGCGGCCCGGACGGCCGTGTCGAAGTCGTGCGGCTGCGGCATGGTCAGATGCTGGCAGGAACAGTGGTCGGTGCCGACCGAAGGGTGGGCCCGGGTGACCGGGCGCCCCCCACACCCC